>NZ_JBEZDP010000014.1:0-153310 GCF_040648395.1 Micromonospora sp. NPDC049151 | reverse complement strand
CCGCCCGCTTCACCCCCCCCGGCTTGGGGGTGGGGGTGGGGCGCCCGCCGGGGGGGGGGGGGGGGGCGCCCCCCCCCCCCCCCCGACTCCCACCGGAGATGTCCTCCCAGCGCGCGGCGTACCCGTCCACCGCCGCCTGGTCGAAGGCGGGGTACGAGTGCGGGGCGACCACGTCCTCGGCGAGCACGTTGCCGTACGCCTGGGTCAGGTCGAGGTCGAGTGGAGGCAGCGCGCGTAACCTGCGCAGCACACTGCCCAGGTAGTCGGCGAGCGGCGTCAACTCGTTCGCGGCCGCCTCGGCGTCGGCCGTCGCGGTCATGTATCGGCACCGCCGGACGCGTCGCGGATGCTGTTGAGGACGGCGGCGGTGACCGTCTCGTCGCCGTTGTTGACGAACTCGACGAGCCACTTGCGGAACTCGGCGCCCAGGTCGTCCCGCTCGGCGGCGATCTGCACCACGGTCTGGAGGTAGCCCAGCGGCATGCCGGTGTCGTAGCGGGTGCCCCGGTAGACGATCGCGTGCACCGGCACCCCCTCGGTACGCAGCAGCTCCATCGCGTCGGTGAGCTGGATCTCGCCGCCGCTGCCCGGGTCGGTACGCCGGATCGCGTCGAAGATCTTCCCGGGGAGCACGTACCGGCCGAGGACCGCCAGGTTGCTGGGGGCCTCCTCCGGGCTGGGCTTCTCCACCATGCCGGTGACCTTGACGACCTCGGCGATGTCGGAGTATTCCGACTCGGCGGGCTCGACCGACGCGATGCCGTAGCGGCTGGTCTCGGCCGGGTCGACCTCGAAGAACGCGAGCACCACACCGCCGGTGCGGGCCTGGAGTTCCAGCATGGCCGGCAGCAGCGGCTCGGAGGGCTTGACGAACTCGTCGCCGAGCAGCACCGCGAAGGGCGCGTCACCGACGTGCGACTCGGCGTACCCGACGGCGTGGCCGAGACCGAGCTGTTCCGGCTGGCGGACGGTGTAGATCGCGGCCAGCTCCTCGGTGCGCTTGACCTCGGCCAGCAGCTCGGGCTTCTTGGCGAGCCGTTCCTCCAGGTCGGGCCGGCGGTCGAAGTGGTCCACCATCGAGGTCTTGCCGCGACCGGTGATCAGCAGGATGTCGTCGATGCCGGCCTGGGCGGCCTCCTCGACGATGTACTGCAACACCGGCCGGTCGACGACCGGCAGCAGTTCCTTGGGAACCGCCTTGGTGGCCGGCAGGAACCGGGTGGCCAGGCCGGCGGCCGGGATCACGGCCTTGACCGCACGGGAGCGACCGGGGGCCGCTGAGGGGTTCGCTGAGTGCTCCGACATGCCGCGAGACTATCGGCCACGGCTCTGCCGCGGCGGGTGAGGACCGGAAGACGCGCCGCCCTTGACGGTGCCCGCCGGGTCCGCCGAGCCGGCCCGGGGCAGCCCGTCCGGCGGGCTGAGGCCGGCGGCCACCACCGGGATCTCCTGGGTGGGCACCGGATCGGGCGCCGGGGCGAGCCGGTAGCCGTCGCGTCCGGCGGCCTTCGCCGCGTACAACGCGTCGTCGGCGGCGTCGAGCACCTGCTGGCCGTCGGCGGCGTGGTCCGGGTAGACGGCGATGCCGATGGAGACGGTCACCGGCACCCGCACCGGCTCGTCGCCACTGCCCTCGACCGCCACCGGCTGGTCGCGTACCACCGCGCCGAGCCGCTCGGCGACGATCGCCGCGCCCCGGGCGTCGGTCTCCGGCAGCAGCACCACGAACTCCTCGCCGCCCTGCCGGAACGCCAGGTCCACCTCGCGGATCACGCCGCGTACGCGGCGGGCGAACTCGACCAGCACGGCGTCCCCGGCGGCGTGCCCCCAGGTGTCGTTGACGTTCTTGAACCGGTCCAGGTCGAGCGCGAGCACGCTGAGCATCCGGCCGAAGCGGTTCGCCCGTTCCACCTCGCGGCGGATCGACTCGCGCAGGTAGCGGTAGTTCCACAGCCCGGTCAGCGGGTCGGTGAGGGAGAGCCGCTGCGCCTCCTCGTGCACCCGGACGTTCTCCACGGCGACCGCCGCGTGCCCGGCGAACGTCCGCAGCGTCACCACGTCGTCGTCGTGGAACTCGTGCCCGCCGAGCCGGTCGTAGAGCACCAGCACGCCGAGCGCCGCGCAGGGCGAGCCGGGCGGGTCGCCGTCGGCGGGCGGGTGGCCGGGCCGGTCCGGGCCGCGCGGCTCGGTGGCGCCGGGGGTGGCGAATGGCACGGCCACGTACGTCTCGCAGGACGGCTCCCCGGTCGGTGTGTCAGGTGGCGTCCACCGTCCGCGCAGCGGTTCGCCGGTGGCGGCCACCGCGCCGAGCACCCCGGCGCCGACCGGCACCCGTAGCGTCGCCGGGTCGGCCGGGTCGGCAGTGGGCCAGCGCCCGGTCAGTCCCTCCACGCACCGGCCGACGAGTACGCCGTCGCCGTCGACCAGCAGCACCGCACCGGCCCGGGCGCCGGTGGCGCCGATCGCGCTGTCCAGGATCACCCGCAGGATGCGTTGCAGGTCGTGCGTGCTGGCGAGCGTGTCGCCGAGCACCGCGAGGTGGTTGCGGAGCTGGTCGCGGCTGCTTGTCAACGCCGCCACGTAGCTGCCGGTCTCCCGGGTCATCCGGTTGAACGCGCTGGCCAGCCGCCCGATCTCGTCGCGGCTGCGCACCGGCACCCGGGCGCTCAGGTCGCCGCGCGCCACCCGGTCGACCGCACCGGCCAGCTCGCCGAGCGGCCGGGTGGTGACCCGGGCCAGCCGCCAGGCGGCGAGCACGGCGAGCAGGGCGGCGAGCGCGCCGGCCGCGATCAGCGCCCCGTACAGACCGGCCGTGCGCTCGCCGGGCACCGACAGCACCAGTGGCAGCGGCTGACCGGGAGACGGCCCGACCCGGCGCACGTACCGGCCGTCGCCGGTCCCGGTCACCCGATTCCCGTCGGCCTTTCCGGCGGCGGCCAGCACCGCTGCGCGTACCCCCTGGTCCTCGGTCGTCTGGGTGATGCCGCCGGGGTCGTCGAGGAGGGTGACCCCGACGCCGGTCACCGCGGCGAGCCGCGCCACGAACGCCCGGTCGACGGGCTGGGCGGCGGCGACCGCGCCCAGGTCGGTGCCGGCCTGGTCGCGGAGCCGGACCTGGGCGGACAGCGCGGCGACGGGGGTGGCCGGCGGGCCGGCGCAGTCCTGCCAGCGCCCGGCCGTCCCGCCCGGTGTGGCGTAGGTGGTGCGGCCGGCGGCGTCGGCGATCAGCACGGCGGCGGCCAGGCCCCGCGCGACCACCTGGTCGGCCGATCGGGGCCGGAGAGCGGGGTCGCTGACCAGGGCGACCGCGTCTGCCGCCGCGCGTAGTTGCTGGCAGAGCGCGTCGACCGAGGTACGCACACCGGCCGCCGCCAGGCCCAGCCGCTCGGTGGCGCGGCTGCGGTCGACGGCGCTGAGCGTGGCCCCGACGAAGAACGCGCCGAGCAGGACGGGGCCGAGGACCACCGCGAGGAAAGCCGCCGTCAACCGCCCGCGTAGCGTCAATCTTCCCCCCGGAAGGTCCGCCCTCTTGGTGCGATGCTGACACAGAGCGACCATTAGGCAAGCGTTGCGTCAGGAGTGTTGCGTGCCGGAATTTTCGGATGAAGCGCACGATGCGAAGCGGGAGATGCGCGTCGCGCTACTCGCCGCCCGCCGGTCGATGTCCGCGGTCCAGCGCGCGGTGGCGGCGGCGGCCGTCCAGGCCGAGCTGGTGACACTGGTACGCCGGCTGCGGCCGGCCAGGATGAGCGCGTACGTGCCGGTCTCCTCCGAGCCCGGCGGGGACGACCTGCCGGACGTGCTGCGCGCCGCGCTGCCGCCCGAGGCCGAGTTGCTGCTGCCGGTGCTCCGCGACGACCTGGACCTGGACTGGGCCCCGTACACCGGCCCGGAGTCACTGCGCGCCGCCGGTCGGGGCCTGCGCGAGCCGACCGCGCCACCCCGGGGACGTTCCGCCGTGGCCGGAGCCGGCCTGGTGGTGGTGCCCGCCGTCGCGGTGGACCGCCGGGGCATCCGGCTGGGCAGGGGCGGCGGCTCGTACGACCGCGCGCTGGCCCGGGTGCCCGCCACCGTGCCGACAGTGGCGCTGCTGCACGACGGCGAGCTGGTCGAGGCGGTGCCCGCCCTGCCGCACGACCGCCCGGTGCACTGCGTGATCACCCCGGCGGACGGGTTGGTGGCGGTACCGGGTGTGGGCCCGGGCGCTTCCGCTGGACGAACCCGGGGGTGATGACGCACCATTGGCACTCGAAGACCACGAGTGCCAAACCGGCCGTGCCAAGATCCGGAGGAGAACGTGCCCACGTACCAGTACGCCTGCACCGCGTGCGGCCACCAGCTCGAGGCGGTGCAGTCCTTCTCGGACGACCCGCTGACCGAGTGCCCGGCGTGTGAGGGGCGGCTGCGAAAGCTCTTCAACTCGGTGGGCATCGTGTTCAAGGGCTCCGGCTTCTACCGCACGGACTCCCGTTCGTCCGGTTCCGACAACGCCTCCTCGACCTCGTCGGGCAAGCCGGCCAAGACCGAGTCGTCCTCCTCGTCGTCGGACTCCTCGTCCTCGTCGTCCGGTTCGTCGTCCTCGTCGTCCGGGTCTTCTTCGTCGTCCGGCTCCGGGTCGGGCTCGACGGCCGGCAAGGCGCCGGCGGCGTCCAGCTCCTCCTGACCTGCTTCGTACCGGCACGTGGCCGTCCCCTTCTCGGGGGCGGCCACGTTCCGTGTGGCCGTCTCCCGTTCGCGGCAGACGCTCGCCCGCTCGGCGAGGTTGCCGCATCAGCCCGTCCGGCAGCGGCCACCGTCCCTGGTGACGGCAGGCCCGCACGGGGAACGGTTTTCCACAGGCCGGCGGGTTATCCACAGCGACGGGCCGTGGGACGGCGAGCGACCTGATCCGGTCCTAGCCTGCGGATCGGATGGTCGGCCGGCGGCGGGAGGCAGCGGTGACTGGTGGCGAGGCGACGTTGCGTCCGGTCCGCTGGCGCGGGCTGCCCCGGCGCCGGACCCTGCTGCGGGTGACGCTCGTCGCGGTGCTGCTCGGGTTGGCGGCGGCGGTGCTCCAGACGCCGCAGTCCTGCCCACCGCCCCGAATCCCACCGGCCGCCCCGGCGTCGGCGCCGCCCTCCGGCGGCATCCGCGCCCTGCCGGCCGGCACGGTGGGCGTGCCGATCCGACTGGCCGAGCCGGCCGCACTCGCGGTGCTGCGCCCGGGTGCCCGGGTCGACCTGCTCGTCGTGCCGGCGGGCGGTGCGCCCGACCCGGCGCTGCTGGCCCCGCGCGCGTTGGTGCTCGACGTGGTGGGCGCCGCCGGGGCGGTCGACGGCTCGTCGGCGCTCTACCTGGCGCTGCCGCCGGCACAGGCGCGGCGGGCGGTCGGGTTGCCGGAGGGCAGCCGCTTCGCAGTGGTGGTACGCGGCTGACCCGAGCCCCGGCGATCAGCCCGGCACGACGCGGTCAGCCCCAGTGCGGGGGGCGCTCGGCGAGCAGCCAGTCGTCGTTGCCGCCGGGGCGCTCACCCCAACCGCGGTCGGTGTCGTCGCTCGTCTGTTCGGGCAGCACCACGAAGTCGTCGCTGAGGTCGACCACGCGGTCGTCGTCATCGCGCGGTGCCCGGATGGCGGGGTCGGTCACGAGCAGCAACGATACCGCCGAATCGGCCGCCGGCCCGATCCCCGGGAACGTGGCGGGCCGGACGGCCGAGCCCGGCGGTGACGCCCGCGCCCACCCGTGGCCCCCGGACGGCTTCGGAACGTCGGGCGCGACCGAGGGTGCCGGTGATCGACGCGTCGGGCGGCCGACCCGCCGGGGCGTTGGTAGCGTCGGACGGCGTGACGACGCCGAGCGGTGGCAGCCCCGACGACGAGACCTGGCGACGCCCGGAGCAACCGGCACCGGCCGGGGAGGACGCCTCCCGGGCGGTTCCCGGCAGCGGCCCGGACGCCCACTCGGCCGGCCCCGAAGCCCGCCCCTCCGGCGCCGGCGACCCGGACCGCACCACCGAGCCGGCCGGGGCCTTCGGGCCGCCCGAGCCGGAGGCGGCCGGCAGCGCCAGCCCGTGGTCACGCGAGGCGGCCACCGAGAGCCCATGGGCACGAGCGGAGGCGGCAGGCGGTTGGACGGTGGCCGGCGGAGCGTGGCCGGGGTCGCCCGGCGGCAAGCCGCCCTCGGGATACGCGGGACCGCCGCCGAGTACGCCTCCGCCGCCCGGCTGGCGGCCACCGGTACACGTGCAGCCGTCACCGCCCCGCCGGCTGCCGCCGCAGGACATGGCCGCGATGGACCAGGCGGAGCAGCGGGCGCAGCGGCTCACCTACGGCATCGGGGCGGCCGTCGCGGTGGTGCTGGTGCTGCTCACCTGCCTGCTCTGCTCGCGGGTGCTGTTCTGACCCGCGGCGGTCAGACGACGCCGTCCCAGACCATCTTGGCGCCACTGTCCCCGGTCAGGTAGACGTACACGATCGCGAAGACCGCGAGCACCGCCACCACGACGGTGAGCGCCACCGGCAGCCAGCGGGGCAGCTTCCGGTCCGCGACGAAACGGCTCGTCGACAGCACGAGCAGCAGCGCCGCGACGCCGAGCCCGAGCGCGAACCAGAACAGCGTGTCGCCGTACTCGGCGTGCTCGTGGATCTGCTGGAGCCGGTCCGGCGGGTAGCCCTTCGCGCGCAGGGCCTCCTCCAGTGCCTCGCCGGACTCGGTCGCCACCCAGGCCACGATCGGGGTGACCACGGCGAGCGCGGCGACCGCCCAGCCGAGGCGGGGCCGCCAGCGGGGCAGCACGCCGTACCCGACGGCGAGCAGTGCCAGCAGCGGCACCAGCACCACCGCCGCGTGGATGACGAGTACGTGGAGCGGTAGACCGTTGATTTCCCTGAACACCGCGACACCTCCGGCGAGTGGGTGGTTAGCGGGCCCAGCGTACGGCGTGACACCGCCTGTTTCGATACACGCGGGCGCGGCGGCAACGGTTCACCTGTGGCCCCGGCCACGGGTGAACGACGCTCGCTTGTCGGCCCGCCCGGCCCGTGCTGTCATGGATGCGTGTCCACAGGTGAGGAGCTGCTCCGGTCGAGGGGCCTACGCGTCACCCGGCCGCGTCTCGCCGTGCTGGACGTGCTCTCCGCCGGCGGTCACCTGGAGGTCGACGAGATCACCCGGCGGGTCCGCCAGCGGATCGACTCGGTCTCCACCCAGGCCGTCTACGACGTGCTGGGCGCCCTGTCCCGGGCCGGCCTGTCCCGCCGGATCGAGCCGGCCGGCAGCCCCGCGCGGTACGAGGCCCGGGTCGGCGACAACCACCACCACGTGGTGTGCCGGGGCTGCGGTGAGATCGCCGACGTGGACTGCGCGGTCGGCAGCGCCCCCTGTCTGGACCCGAACGTGGCGCACGGCTTCGTGCTGGACGAGGCGGAAGTGACCTTCTGGGGTCTCTGCCCGGCCTGCCAGTCCCGCCGCTCGGCCGACGACTGACCGGAGTGCCACGCCCGGCGTGGCACTCTTGATCGGTGG
Source organism: Micromonospora sp. NPDC049151 (assembly GCF_040648395.1). Classification (NCBI taxonomy): domain Bacteria; kingdom Bacillati; phylum Actinomycetota; class Actinomycetes; order Micromonosporales; family Micromonosporaceae; genus Micromonospora; species Micromonospora sp. NPDC049151. Next base: position 145,807 of record NZ_JBEZDP010000014.1, on the reverse strand, counting down.
ACACCGAAGACCTCGGCCTCTTCGGTCCGGGATCGGTCACGTGGAAGGTGCACGAGGAACCGATCCTGATCGTCGCCGGCCTGCGCTCCCTCTACCTCCAGGCGCTGCACCCCCGCGCGATGGCCGGCGTGGCGCAGAACAGCAACTACCGCACCGACGCGTGGGGCCGGCTGGTCCGTACGGCGACGTACGTGGGCACGACGATCTACGGCACCACCGCCGAGGCGGAGGCGGCCGGGCGGCGGCTGCGTACGCGGCACGCCCGGATGCGCGCCACCGACCCGTTCACCGGTGCGGAGTTCCGCGTCGACGATCCGGAGCTGCTGCGCTGGGTGCACGTCACCGAGGTCGAGTCGTTCGTGAGCACCGCCCGGCGGGCCGGTCTGGCGCTCACCGACGACGAGGTGGACGGCTACTACACCGAGCAGCGACGGTCGGCGGCCCTGGTCGGGCTGGACCCGGACGACGTACCGGGCACCGCCGCCGAGGTGGCCGACTACTACCGGGACGTACGCCCGCAGTTGCGGATGACCCGGGAGGCGGCCGAGACCGCGCTGTTCCTGACCGCGCCGCCGATCCCGTGGAAGCTCAGCCTGCCGGCGCGGGTCGGCCTGAACCTCGGCCCGCCGCGCTGGGCGTACTTCGGGATCGCCGCCACCGCGCTGGGGATGCTGCCGCCCTGGGCGTTGCGGCTCTACGGCGGGCTGGGCCTGCCCACCACCGCCCTGTCGGCGGACCTGAGCGCGCGGGCGCTGCGCCTGGCGCTGGCCGCGGTGCCGCGGCGCTACCGGGAGGGGCCGTTGCAGCAGGCCGCCAAGGAACGCGCCGCCCGCCTGGCCGCGGCCTGACGGTGAGCCCCGGTCAGTCCGGGTCGGCGAACCGCTCGACCGCCGACCAGGGCTCCTTGCCCGGGGTCTGCGCGCCGGCCGGGCACGTGCGCCGGTAGTCGCACCAGCCGCACCTCGGACCCGGCTCGGTGGGGAACGACTCGTCGGGGTCGGCGCCGTCGGCCACCGCGCGCTCGGCGGTCATGATGTCGCGGGCGGTGTCCTCGGCGCGGGTGAGCTGCCGGTGCAGGGACTCCGGCGTGTGCTCGTGCGCGGCCACGGTGCCGGTGGGCAGGTGGTGCAGCTCGACCCGGCGGCATGGCTTGCGGAACACCCGCTCGGCCGCGTACGCGTAGAGCGCGAGCGCCTGCGAGCCGCGCGCGTCGTCGGCGTCGAGCCCGGTGCGGCCGGTCTTGTAGTCGACGATGACCAGCTCGGGCCGCCCGTCCGGGCCGGGGCGCGAGTCGATTCGGTCGGTGCGGCCGTTGAACGCGAGCACAGCGGTCTTGACCGCGACAACGCGTTCCACGCCGACCGGCTCGTCGGCCGGGTCGAGGCCCGCCACGTAGCTCTCCAGCCAGGTCAGCGCCCGCCGGAAGGCGTCGCGCTCCTGCTCGTCGTCGCGGTAGCCCTCGCGGACCCAGGTGCCCTTGAGCAGCGTGCCGAGCACCTCGGGGCGGCGGCGGTCGGGGGCCAGCGCGTACCAGTTCTTCAGCGCGGTGTGGACGCTGGCGCCGAGCGAGTTGTGCGCCCACGGCGGGCCCTTGGGCGGGGCGGGGCGGTCCACGTAGGCGTAGCGGTAGCGGCGGGGACAGTCCGCGTAGGCGCCGAGCTTGCTGGGCGTGCAGACGAACAGGCGCTCCGGCATGCCCTCGAAGCCGAGCTGCTCGGACTGCTCTGCGCGGGGCCGGGGAGCCCGGGAACCGCTGGCTGCTGCCTGTCGTCGCACGCTTGAATCCTGCCATCCGGGTACGACACCGGACGGACCCGCTCAGGCGTTGTTGAGGTACTGGGTCACGAACGCGGCGATCGCGTCGGCGATGAGCTGCACGGCGATGGCGGCCAGCAGCAGGCCGGCGATCCGGGTCAGCACCTCGATGCCGCCGGGTCGCAGCACCTTCACGATCCCGCCGGAGAAGCGCAGCACCACCCAGACGGTCACCATCACCGCGACGATGGCGAGCCCGATGGCGAGGTAGTCGACGGCGCCGCCGGCCTGCTGCACGAACAGCATGGTCGCCACGATGGCGCCCGGCCCGGCCAGCAGCGGCGTGCCGAGCGGCACCAACGCGATGTTGGAGGTGACCTGGTTGCTCGGGTCGTCCGCCTTGCCGGTCAGCAGCTCCAGCGCGACCAGGATCAGCAGCAGGCCGCCCGCCGCCTGGAGCGCGGGCAGGTCGACGTGCAGGTACGCCAGGATCGTCTGCCCCGCCACCGCGAAGATCACGATGACTCCGAGCGCCAGCGCCACGGCCTGCCAGGCGGCCCGGTTCCGGTCGCGCGCGGGCAGCGGCCCGGTCAGCGCGAGGAAGATGGGCATCATTCCGGGCGGGTCGACGATCACCAGCAGGGTCACGAAGACCTCGCCGAAGAGCTTGAGATCCACGCGGACACGGTAGCCGTGCCGTCGGAGCGCTTCAGCCTGAAGCGACAGGGGTCACCCCGCGGGCCAGCGCGACGATCCGCTCGTACGCCTCGGGGCCGGTGGTGTACGCGCCGAGCCGTACCGTCTTGTGCGTGCCGTGGAAGTCGGACGAGCCGGTGACCAGCAGTCCCAGGTCGGCGGCGAGCCCTCGGACGTGCGCCCGCTCGGCCGGGTCGTGGTCCTCGTGGTCGGCCTCCAGCCCGGCCAGGCCGGCCGCCGCCAGGTCCGCGATCAGCTCGTCCGGCACGATCCGGCCGCGCCGGCTGGCCCTCGGGTGGGCGAAGACGGGCACGCCGCCGGCCGCCCGCACCAGCGCCACCGCCCGGAACACCTCGATGTCGTCCTTCGGCAGCCGGTACCGCTCGCCGAGCCAGTCCGGCCCGAACGCCTCGGTGGTGGTGGCGACCAGACCGGCCCGGATCAGCGCCTGCGCGATGTGCGGACGGCCGACGGTGCCGCCGCCCGCTCCGGCCAGGATCTCCGTCCAGCTCACCCGGATCCCGTCGGCCTGGAGCAGCCGGACGATGCGCTCGCCGCGCTCCTCCCGGGCCCGGCGGACCCGGGCCAGCTCGGCGGCCAGTTCCGGCTCGGCCGGGTCGAACAGGTACGCGAGCAGGTGCAGCGGGACCGCCGGTTCGGCGCCGAACCAGCGGCAGGAGATCTCCGCGCCGCGGATCAGGGTGAGGCCCGGCGGCAGGGCGGCGACGGCGGGCGCCCAGCCGGCGGTGGTGTCGTGGTCGGTGAGTGCCACCACGTCCAGCCCCGCGTCGGCGGCGGCCCGGACCAGCTCGGCGGGGGTCAGGGTGCCGTCGCTGGCGGTGGAGTGGGTGTGCAGGTCGATGCGGGCGGGGACGCTCACCCGCCCGACGCTACGCCCCGTCCGGCGCCGTGGGGACGCCGGCCACCACCACCGGACGCTCGTGCGGCGCCAGTCCTTCGACAGGTGAACCCGTGGGCCGGTCACCGGCCAGCACCCGATCGGGCTTGACCCGGACCAACCCGCCGTTCGCGTCCACGTGCAGCGCCACACCGGCCCGGGTCCACGCCACCCCGCCGGCCAGCACCGGGCCGGCCGGGTGGAGAGCCGGGCTGGCCGGATCGGCCAGGTCGATCAGGAGGGCGGTGCGCGCCGTGCCGTTGGCGAGCAGCCACCGGCCGTCGAAGGAGAGGGCGCCACGGCCGTCGGTGGCCAGTCTCGGGCCGCACGCGACACGCACCGGGGCGAGGTCCCGGGCCGGGTCGAGTAGACCCAGGCACGGCTGGCCGTCCGGGCCGGCGGCGACCAGGCCGACCGCCCGGCCGTCGGGGCGGGTGCCGTAGACGACGCGTACGTCCTGGTTCACCGGCCCCGGCTGCCCGCCGAGCGCGCGGTTCCAGACGCTCATCCCCCCGCCACCGGGTTGCTGGATGAGCACGGCGTCGCCGGCGAAGCCGACCGGCACGGCGCCCTCCGGCGCGGCGGTCCGGACCGACGCGATGAGCTGACCGGCGACCACACCGGCGGCGATCACGTCCGGGCCGTCCCGCCAGGCGACCTGGCGTCCGTCCGGCGAGACGGCCACCGCGTCCGCGGCGGCCAGCATGACCTGCGGCGCGGTGCCGTCGACCGGAGCCCACCAGAGGGTACGGCCGGCGGCGGTGGCCGCCGAGGTGAGCAGCCAGCCCTCCTCGTCGTGGATCCGCTGCGCCCGTTCGACGCCGCTCACGCCGGTCAGTTGACGCCGTTCGCCGCCGCTGGTGTCCAGCCGGTCACCGACGAGCAGGTCGAGCTCGGCGCGGATCGGCCCGTAGCGGGTGACCGAGGGCGGCTCGGTGGACAGCGGGGAGGGCGCGAGGACGGGCGGATCGCCGAGCACCACGGTGGGGGTGCCGCCGTCGCCGCCCGGCGCGGTGAACTGGACCACCCCGAAGGTGATGGACACGGTGGCGACCCCGGCCAGCGCCAGGCCGCTGAGCGTACGCCGCCGGCCCACGCGCCGCGCCCGGCGCAGGACCTCCCCCGCCGGGTCGGCGGTCAGCGGGCGGGACGTGGCGACGCGGCGGGTCAGCGTCTCCCGCAGCGCCCGCTCCAGCTCGTCGTCGCTCACGGGGAATGGACGCTCCGGGCTGCCCGTCCGGTTGTCACAGTCGTGCCGGGGGCCGCTCATCGGCTCTCCGCCGCGATCGGGACGGCGGGGCGGACCGGCGCGGGACGGACCGGGGCCGGGGACTGGACCGGCCGGGGCACCCGGGCGGCGGACCGGGGCGCCGGTGCTCGGGCCGGCTCGGCACCCGTGGTCGGATGGACGGCGCGGCCGGACCGGCCGGCCGGAGCCGGGGCGGACGGAGTCCCGGCGGGCGCGTCGGCCGGCGTGGGGAGGCTCAGGGCCGCCTCGGAGCCCAGCCGGCGGCGCAGCGTGTTGAGCGCCCTGGAGGTCTGACTCTTGACGGTGCCCGGGGAGATCTCCAGCAGCGCGGCGGTCTGCGCCTCGGACATGTCCTCGTAGAAGCGCAGCACCAGCACGGCCCGTTGCCGGGCCGGCAGCGCCTGGAGGTGCCGCCAGAGCGCGTCCCGGTCGAGTTGCTGTTCGATCTCGTCGACGCCGGCGCGCTCCGGCAGCACCTCGGTGGGACGCTCGCCGTGCCAGCGGCGCCGCCACCAGCTCGTGGACGTGTTGACCATGACCCGGCGGGCGTACGGCTCGATGGCGTCGATCCCGCCGAGCCGTTTCCACGCCAGGTAGGTCTTCGTGAGCGCGGTCTGGAGCAGGTCCTCGGCGGTGGCCCAGTCACCGGCGAGCAGATACGCGGTGCGCAGCAGCGCGCCGGACCGGGCCGCGACGAATTCGCGGAACTCCTCCTCCAGCGGGTCTCTGCTCACCACAGTCATCTCCCCCCGTCCTGCCTGGCAGAATGCCACGGCCACGCCGGTCGGGTCGATGGCGGAAGGTGTGCAGTTCATCCGATGTTCGGACGAAAAGTTTCAGGCTCCGTCGTCGGCCTTGGCCTCGTCGGCCTCCTTGCCCAACCGCGCCTCGACCGCCTGCGGCTCGTACATCTCCTCGACCACACGCAGGTAGAGCTCGTTCGGGTTGGGCAGATTCTTGATCACCCGGAGTGCCTGTTCCTGACCGGCGGACTCCAGCACGAACGTGCCGTAGTTGAGGGCGCGGCCGGTCGGGCTCTGCTCGTACTTCATGTCGGTGACCCGGGTGAGCGGCATCATCGCGACCTGCCGGGTGATGATGCCGTTGACCACCATCACCCGTTTGTTGGTCAGGATGAACCGGTCGTACCACCAGTCGGCGACCTTCCACGCGACCCAGCCCATCACGGCGAACCAGAGCAGCACCGCGACGGTGGTCAACGCGCCGACGTCCCGCCCGGCGAGGAAGCCGGAGAGGTAGCCGAGCACGAACGTGGCCGCGACGCCGACGATGATCGGGGTGGTGAGGTGGATCCAGTGCCGCTTCCACTCGCCCCGGTAGCGCTCGGTGGGGAAGAGGTAGCGCGCCACGAGCGAACTGGGCTCGTCCTCCAGCGGCAGCACCCGGCGGGGTGCCATGCCGGTGGCGTCGGACCGCAGCCCGGCCAGCTCCTCCTCGGAGATCGGCTGGTCCGGGAAGCCGTCCGGATCCCGCGCCCAGGCCCGGCCGGACCGCCCCTCGGCGGCGTAGGCGCTGCCGTAACCGACGTCGTCCGCGTCCGCGTACGGGCCGGGGCCGTAACCGGCCGGGTCGTCCGGGTCGATCCGGGGGATCGGCTCGGTGTCACGCTCCCGTCGCGCCCGGTCGGGGTCGTCCGGGTCGAAGGGTGGACCGGAAGGGCTTCCCATCGGCGGCTAGGCGACGAGGTTGGTGAAGAAGTCGCCGAACCCCTGCGCGATGTCCATGATGCCGCCACCGAGAGACTTGAAGACGTCGGCGGCGGAGTTGGGCCGGTACGCAACGAAGAAGATCAAGAATGCGATGCCGGCCCAGGTGAGGACCTTCTTGACCATAGCGGGCCATCCTCTCGCGCGGCGCCGGGTCCGTTTACCGCAGCGGCACCCAGAGTATCAGCATGGTGTCTTACCGTGAATATCTGCGTCCGCTCTCTCCGACTCGCCGTGGCGAGCCGGTCAGGCCCGCCCGTGCAGGTACGGAGACGGTGCGCCATACACGAGTTCGGGCGGTGTCCACTCGGTGAGGTCGTGCAACACGACCTCTTCCGCGAGGAGGTGACCCGCGCTCGCCGGCCAGGCTATCGCATGGAGCCACATTCCCCGAGCCTCGCCGGCGTACGCGCTTCGATCCGTTACGGAACGGACGAGCCACAGTGGAGTCGGATGACCGCCCGCCCGGATCTTCGCGTGCGGCAGACGCTCGGGATGACCAGGGCCGGGGTCGGTCAGCGCCTCCTCCACCTGGGGACCGGGATCGGGTCCGGGCAGTCCCGCGAAGCGGGAACCGAGACCGACGCCGGGCTCCTCGGCGACGAAGATGAGATCGGCCGGCCCACCGTCCAGGGGGGCCGGACCGGCGCAGGCGACCAGAGTGGCCCGTACGCCCGCCCGCTCGTCGCCCGCCCAGGCGACGCCGGTGAGCGTCCAGCCCGGCGGGAGCGGCCACGGACACCACAGCGGCATCCGGAGCCGGTCGGCCGGATCGGGATCGGCTGCCACCCGCTCCACCACGCTGGCCATGATCTCGGCGCTGATGTGCTCCGGCACGTGCAGCGGCGCGACCGGGCCGCAGCGCACGCACCGGTGCTCGGCGTGCATCAGGTCCGGCTCGCGCACCGGCCCCGCGCACTTCGGACAACTCACCGCGACAGTCACACCCTCACCGTCGCCCCGGACCCGCGAGGCGTCAAGCGGGGCGCGTGGGATTTCCGTCCGGTGGTGGACCCACGGGGTTTCAGTCCGGCGGCGGCCCGGCGTACGACCGGATCCAGGCGTGCATGGCGATGCCGCTGGCCACACCCGCGTTTATGGACCGGGTCGAACCGTACTGGGCGATGGAGAACAGCGCGTCGCAGGCCGACCGGGCCACCGGCGACAGCCCCGGCCCCTCCTGGCCGAACAGGAGCACGCAGCGGCGCGGCAGCACCGCCGTCTCCATCGGCCGGGAGCCGGGCAGGTTGTCGATCCCGACCACCGGCAGCCGCTCGCCGCGCGCCCACGCGACGAACTCCTCGATCGTGGCGTGGTGCCGGACGTGCTGGTAGCGGTCGGTCACCATGGCGCCCCGCCGGTTCCACCGCCGCCGCCCGACGATGTGCACCTCGGCGGCGAGGAAGGCGTTGGCGTTGCGGACCACGGTGCCGATGTTGAAGTCGTGCTGCCAGTTCTCGATCGCGACGTGGAAGTCGTGCCGGCGCCGGTCCAGGTCGGCCACCACCGCCTCGCGCCGCCAGTAGCGGTAGCGGTCCACCACGTTGCGCCGGTCCCCGCCGGCGAGCAGCTCCGGGTCGTAGCGCGGGTCGTCCGGCGGGTCACCGGGCCACGGCCCCACACCCACGTCGAGCTGGTCGTCGGTCACGGTTGCCGAGGGTACGGCCCGGCGGCGTCACTGTCAGCGCAGGTCGAGCGCGCCGCCCAGCCGGTCGAGGAAACGCGTGTCGGCGGGACTCGGGGCGCTCTCCCCGGCCCGGCACACCCGGGCCGCCACGGACTCCACCCACTGCCGGTACGCCGCCGAGTCGGCCGGATCGGCCCGGCGGCGCAGCACACGTACCGCGGCCCGGGCTGCGGCCAGCAGGTCGACCAGGTCGGTCAGGCGCTCGTCCCGCTCGGTGGCCCCGTCGTGGCGGGCGTAGATCGCGGCCACCACGGCGCGGACGAGATCACTGTCGAACGCCCGGCCGGCGGCGACCGCGTCCAGGCCGGCCAGACCGGCGGCCACACCGCGCGGCGGGCGTCCGGGTCCGGGAGAGGCGGCGGCGACGAGGACGCGGCCCGGCAGGTCGGTCAGCAGGTCCCACTCCGCCGCGGAGTAGGCGGCGGTGGTGAGCGGTGCGGCGCGGCGACCGGCGGAGGGCGGTTCGCCGGCTACGGAGTGGCTCATGGGAACCTCCAGCCCGAGCATATGCCCCCGGACGAGGTCCGGGCCCCGTCCCCGCCGAACGGGGAACGAGGCCCGGTGACCGGACGGACGTGAGGTCAGCGCGGCTCGGGGAAGCTGGGACGCTCCGGGTCGACGCCGTCCGGGACGGCGGCGGCCGCGTACTCCTTCTTCGGCACCATGACCTTGCGGCGGAACACGCAGACGAGGGTGCCGTCCTGGTTGTAGCCGCGGGTCTCGACCGCCACCACGCCGCGGTCGGGCTTCGACGCCGACTCCCGCTTGTCCAGCACCGTCGTCTCGCCGTAGATGGTGTCGCCGTGGAACGTGGGCGCGACGTGCCGCAGCGACTCGATCTCCAGGTTGGCGATCGCCTTGCCGCTGACGTCCGGCACGGACATGCCCAGCAGCAGCGAGTAGATGTAGTTGCCGACCACCACGTTGCGCTTGAACTGCGAGGCGGACTCGGCGTAGTGCGCGTCCATGTGCAGCGGGTGGTGGTTCATGGTGAGCAGGCAGAAGAGGTGGTCGTCGTACTCGGTGACCGTCTTGCCCGGCCAGTGCCGGTAGACCGCGCCGACCTCGAACTCCTCGTAGTAGCGGCCGAACTGCATCCTTGTCCCCTTCACGGGCGGCGATGGAGTTCGGCACAGCATGCCTTATCGCTTGTTAAGGCGAGGGGCGGGGCGCTCGCCCGGCGGAAATGTCACACCGGGGGTCACCGAGGTCCGGACGCAATGAGCGGCGGGGCCCTCCCCGGCACCCGCCGCCCACGCTCTGATGCGAAGAATTCTGCCGTACGACCACCCTCCGCCGACAGAGACGGAGGTCACATTTATCTTTTCGTAACACTACTGAAAGTAACCGACACTCAGTCGGTAAGCGATCACCGCAGGCTGCATAGACGCTTGTCAAGGCCGAAGTTACCGGCGCGTAGCGGACACATAGCGTGATCTCCTTGGAAACGCTCCCATCACCGCCCGTCACGCAAGTGCGGCATGCATTTGCGTTCCGCACGGCCGGGGCGAACAGATGGGGTTCGATGTGCTCAGGGTCACCGTCCCGGCGCTCAGCGTTTCGTCACCCGCGCGCCGGGAATTCGGACGGACTGACCCTGGTTCCACCGGACGTACGACAATCCGCGGTGATCGGAGAGAGCAAATGGCAACGGTTGAGCTGACCACGGCCAACTTTGACGAGGTGACCGGGCGCGACGGGATCGTCCTGCTCGACTTCTGGGCGGACTGGTGCGGCCCGTGCAAGCGCTTCGCCCCGGTCTACGAGCGCTCCTCGGAGAAGCACCCGGACATCGCCTTCGGCAAGGTCGACACCGAGGCGCAGCAGGAGCTGGCGGTGAAGTTCAACATCAGCTCCATCCCGACGATCATGGCGATCCGTGACGGCGTGATCGTCTTCGCCCAGCCGGGCGCGCTGCCGGAGTCGGCGCTGGAGAACCTCATCGAGCAGGTCCAGGCGCTGGACATGGACGACGTCCGCAAGAAGCTGGCCGAGCACAACCACTGACGTTCCGTACGCCACCGGCCGGCGCCCTCCGGGGTGCCGGCCGGCGGCGTCCTCGCGCCCGCCGGACCGGCGGGACGGGTAGTGAGGAATGGCCGAGTGAGGGACACTTTCGGCCACTTCACTCCCGTAACGTCACCACACGATGGAGACCTTGACCGCCCGCGGGCGCGCGGTCCGAGTGGGCGCCACCCTGCTCGGCCTGGCGCTGCTGCTCCTGGGCACCGTGCGCGGCACCGACGACGACTTCCCGTTCGGGCCGTTCCGGATGTACTCCACCTCCGACCCGCCGAACGCGCCCGCCCCGGACACCCGGGTCGAGGGCGTCGACACCACCGGGACGGTGGTCGCGCTCGGCCAGGAGGCCACCGGCATCCGCCGGGCCGAGATCGAGGGTCAGCAGGGCCGGTACGCCACGGACCCGAGCCTGCTGCGCACCGTCGCCGACGCGTACGCCGAACGCCACCCCGGCGCACCCGAGCTGGTCGAGGTGCGGATCGTCGTCCGCTGGTTCGACATCCAGGGTGGCCGCCCGACCGGCAGGTGGACCGACGAGACAGCGGTGCGCTGGGAGATCGGCCGATGACCGGCTGGCTGACCGAGGCGGTCCCGCGCGGCCGGATCGCCGCCTTTCGCACCCTGGTCTACCTCTTCGTCGCCGCCGACCTGGTCGTCTTCACCCCCTGGGTACGCACCCGGGTCGACGTTCCCGGCGACCTCTACCAGCCGCTGCTCGTCGGCCGGCTGCTCCCGCTGCCCACCCCCACCCCGGCCCTGGTCGGCGTGGTGTTCTGGGCACTGCTGGTCACCGCGCTGCTGGCCGCCACCGGCCGGGCGCACCGGCTGCTCGGCTGGACGGTCTTCGCGCTGTACTTCGAGTGGATGATCGTGGCGATGAGCTACGGCAAGGTCGACCACGACCGGTTCGCGCTCCTGGTGGCACTGGCCGTGCTGCCCACCGCGGGGCGCGCCCGGCACGGCGACCCGACCCGTACCGAGGCGGGCGGCTGGGCGCTGCGGGTCACCCAGATCGCGGTCATCTGCACGTACTTCCTCGCCGCCTGGGCCAAGTTCCGCTTCGGCGGCTGGGACTGGGCGACCGGTTCCGTGCTGGCGAAGGCGATCATCCGGCGCGGCACCGACCTCGCCGACCTGATCGCGCAGGTGCCGCACCTGCTGATCGTGGCGCAGTTCGGCATCCTGGCGTTCGAGCTGCTCAGCCCGCTGGTGTTCGTGCTGCCGGCCCGGTGGCGGACGATGACCGTCGGCTTCTTCTACTCGTTCCACCTGGTGACCATCGCGACGATCACCATCTCGTTCGCGCCGCACCTGGCGGCGATGACCAGCTTCCTGGCGCTGGAGAAGGTCCGCCCCGTGGTGTTCGTCAGGCGCCTGCTCGGCCGCCCGCCGCCGGCCGCCCCGACGTCCCCCGCGCCGGCGACCGCCGATGTGACGCCGGCCCCCGCCCCCTCCGCGCCGGCGACCGCCTGAGCGCGGGTACGCCGGTCAGGCGGTCGGACCCGGGCGGCCGGTCGGGCCGTACAGCCGCTCCCGGGCCTCCTGCGGCAACGCGCAGGCGGCGGTACCGCCCGGCATCCGGTGCCGGTTGCGCGCCACCCAGCGGTACGCGGGCCAGGCCGCCGCGCGGACCGGCACGAGGCGCAGCCCGGCCCCGGCGAACCGCCAGAGCGGCCCGCTGTCGCCGAGCAGCCGGGCGATGGCGTCCGGACCGGCGGCGCGGGAGCCGTCGGCGCCCACCCACTGGACCGCCTCCTCGCACTCGGCCTCCGTCAGGCCCAGCGCCGCCAGGTCGGCGAACTGCCACGGCACCACCCGGGCGCCGGTCGGGATGCGGCGCTCGATGAACTGCGCGCAACTCGTGCAGAAGGCGCAGTCGCCGTCGTAGACGAAGGTCGACGTCTCCATGCCTCCATCCTGCACCCGCCCCGGGCCCCGGCGGCGCGCGGTGTCCGGAGCATCACTTGCGCTTTGTTCGTACACATGTTCGAATGAACGCCATGCGCTGGGACAACCTCTCCGCTCCCCCGGACGAGGGGACTCCCGATCGGGCGGCGCCGGCGGCTCCACCCCTGCCGCTGGCGCTGCCCGGCGCCGTCGCCCGCACGTTCGACACCCCGGGCTTCGCCGGCATGACGTTCTACGAGGTGCACGCCAAGTCGATCATCAACCGGGTGCCCGGCCAGTCGCGGGTGCCGTTCGAGTGGACGATCAACCCCTACCGTGGTTGCTCGCACGCGTGCGTCTACTGTCTGGGCGGCGACACACCGATCCTGATGGCCGACGGCCGCACCAGGGCGATCAGCGAGCTGGAGCCCGGCGACCGGATCTACGGCACCCGCCGGCGCGGCGCCTACCGCCACTACGTCGTCACCACGGTGCTCGACAAGTGGTCCACTGTGAAGCGGGCCTACCGGGTCACCCTGGCCGACGGCACCACGCTCGTCGCCAGCGGCGACCACCGGTTCCTCACCGAACGCGGCTGGAAGCACGTCACCGGAACCATGCGGGGCGGCGGGCGCCGTCCTCACCTGACCACCCGCAACCGCCTGCTGGGCACCGGCCGGTTCGCGGTCGCGCCGAAACGCTCGGCCGACTACCACAGGGGCTACCTGCACGCCCTGATCCGCGACCACGACCGGCCCGGCTTCGGTGCCCGCTTCCGGCTGGCCACCGCCGAGACGGAGGCGCTGGATCGTGCCGAGCGCTACCTGGCCGACGCCGGGGTCACCGTCGAGCGGGCCACAGCCGGCCGGGTCGGCCGGCGGGCGACGACCACTGTGGTACGCACATCCGGCCCGGCCGAGGTCGTCACCGGGTTGTTCGCGCCACCCGACGACACCACCGGTGACTGGGCGCTCGGCTACCTGGCCGGCATGTTCGACGCCGCCGGCACATGCCACCGGGGCGTGTTCCGGATCAGCGTCGCGGACGACGAGAGCCGGGCCCGCACGGCCGCCGCGCTGGACCGGTTCGACTTCCGCTGGGCGCTCGACGTGCCGGGTACGCCGGGTGCGGCGCGTCAGCTCCGGCTGACCGGCGGGCTGCCGGAGCGGCTGCGCTTCTTCCACCTCACCGACCCGGCAGTCACCGCCCGGCGCTCGATCGAGGGCATGGCGCTCAAGTGCGCGGCGCGGCTCCAGGTGACCGCCGTCGAGGATCTGGGCCTGGAGCTTCCGCTGTGGGACATCACCACCGGCACCGGCGACTTCATCGCCAACGGTGTGGTCAGCCACAACTGCTTCGCCCGCAACACCCACACCTATCTCGACCTGGACGCCGGTGCCGACTTCGACCGCAAGGTCATCGTCAAGGTCAACGCGGGCGAGCTGGTACGCCGGGAGCTGGCCGCTCCGCGCTGGCGCGGCGCGCACGTCGCCATGGGCACCAACGTGGACTGCTACCAGCGGGCCGAGGGCCGCTACCGCCTGATGCCACAGATCATCGAGGCGCTGCGCGACTTCGCGAACCCGTTCTCCATCCTGACGAAGGGCACGCTGCTGCTGCGTGACCTGCCACTGCTGCGCCAGGCCGCCGAGGTGACCCGGGTCGGGCTGTCGTACTCCGTGGGGTTCGTCGACGAGGCGCTCTGGCGGGCGGCCGAGCCGGGCACCCCGAGCCCGCGCCGCCGCCTGGACGCGGTCCGTCAGCTCGCCGACGCCGGCTTCGAGGTGGGTGTGCTGATGGCGCCGATCCTGCCCGGTCTCAGCGACGACGAGGAGTCGATCGACGCCACTGTCGCAGCGATCGCCGCCTCCGGCGCGGCCGGCGTGACGCCGCTGCCGCTGCACCTGCGGCCCGGCGCCCGGGAGTGGTACGCCCGCTGGCTGGCCCGGGAGTTCCCGCACCTGGTGCCCCGTTACCGGCAGCTCTACCAGGCCGGCTCGTACGCGCCGCAGGCGTACCAGCGGGAGGTGACCGCGCGGGTGCGGATCGCGGCACGCCGGCACGGGCTGCACCGGGGCGAGACCGGCGACAACCGCCGACTGCCCGAAACTCCGCCGCCTGCCCCGGCCGCCGAACAGCTCTCCCTGCTCTAGCCGCCGAGAGAACCCGCACCGGCGGGGCTAGTGTCGGGGGATGCGTTCCGCTCAGCAGATCCTCGCCGACTCCGCCGTGATCGCCGTCGTGGGCGCCTCCCGTGACCCGGGCAAGGCCGCGCACCGCGTACCGCTGGAGATGCAGCGGCACGGCTGGCGGATCATCCCGGTCAACCCGACGGTGGACGAGTTGTTCGGCGAGAAGGCGTACCCGACGCTCGCCGACATCCCGCACCCGGTCGACCTGGTCGACGTGTTCCGCCCGGCCCGGGACGCGGTCGACGTGGTCCGGCAGGCGGTGGCGATCGGCGCCCCGGCGGTGTGGTTGCAGCTCGGGATCTTCTCGGACGAGGCACGCCGGATCGCCGAGGAGGCCGGCCTCGACTACGTCGAGGACAGATGCCTCATCGTCGAGCGGGCCGCCGCCGGACTGACCCGTACGCCAGGCGGAACGGCCGGCTGACGGCGCGTACCCTTCGGGCATGTCCGATCCCGGCCCGATGGCGGCTGCGGCGGTGCCCGACCGCGACGGGCTGTGGTCCCGCCGGCTGCTCGCGCCGAGCGGCTGATCGCCGCGATCGAGCGGTTCCGGACCACGCCGGAGGCACTGGCGGTGGGGTTGCCGGTGACCGCACCGGAACCGGCCCCCGGCGTGGCGGAACGATGAGTCCTACTGCTTGTACTGCTTGAGCAGGCCGCGCGAGATGATCGTCTTCTGGATCTCCGAGGTGCCCTCGCCGATCAGCAGGAACGGCGCCTCGCGCATCAGGCGCTCGATCTCGTACTCCTTGGAGTAGCCGTAGCCGCCGTGGATCCGGAACGCCTCCTGGACCACCTCGGCGCAGTACTCGGACGCGAGCAGCTTCGCCATGCCGGCCTCGACGTCGTTGCGCTGGCCGGCGTCCTTGAGCCGGGCCGCGTTGACCATGAGGGCGTGCGCGGCCTCGATCTTCGTGCCCATCTCGGCGAGCTTGAACGCGACGGCCTGGTGCTTGGCGAGCGGCTGGCCGAAGGTGTGGCGCTGCTGGGCGTACGCGACAGCCAGCTCGAACGCCCGGATCGAGATGCCGCAGGCGCGGGCCGCCACGTTGACCCGGCCGACCTCGATGCCGTCCATCATCTGGTAGAAGCCCCGGCCGACCTTCTCCTCGCCGCCGAGCACGGCGGAGGCGGGCACTGTGACGCCATCGAGCACCATCTCGGTGGTCTCGACGCCCTTGTAGCCCATCTTGTCGATCTTGCCGGGGATGGTGAGGCCGGGCGCGGTCTCGCCGAAGCCGGGCTCCTTCTCCAGCAGGAAGGTGCTCATGTTGCCGTAGACCGAGTCGGCCCCGGTGTCGGTCTTGACCAGGGTGGCCACCACCGACGAGTACGCCCCGTTCGTCAGCCACATCTTCTGGCCGTTGAGGACGTAGTTGTCACCCTCGCGGACGGCCTTCGACTTGATCGCCGAGACGTCCGAGCCGCACTCGGGCTCGGACATCGAGAACGCGCCGCGCACCTCGCCGGTGGCCATCCGGGGCAGCAGCCGGGCCTTCTGGTCGGCCGAGCCGTGCTGCGAGACCAGGTACGCCACGATGAAGTGGGTGTTGACGATGCCGGAGATCGACATCCAGCCCCGGGACAGCTCCTCCACCACGAGCGCGTAGGTCAGCAGGGACTCGCCCAGGCCGCCGTACTCCTCGTCGATGGTGAGGCCGAACAGCCCCATCTCGCGCATGCCGTCGAGGATGTCGCTCGGGTACTCGTCGGCGTGCTCCAGCCGCTGCGCGTGCGGGATGATCTCCTTGTCGGCGAACTCCCGGACGGTTTCCAGGATCGACCGCTGCACGTCGGTCAGTCCGGGTGTCTGGGCGAGTCGGGCCATCTCAGCCTCCGGGGTCGGCGCCTTACTCATGGGTAACTGAACGCTCGGTCAGTATCGGCCCCGGGACCGGCCGCGCCAAGGTGACCAGTCCACACAACCGCTGTGAAAAGGTTCACCGCTGCGGGTAGCGTCCGCAAGAGAAAAGGCCGTCGACCTGGGGAAAGGGGCGCGCGTGAGTGACGAGCAGCCACCCTCGCCGTACGAGCCGCCGTCGCACGGCCAGCCGTACGGGCAGCCGCAGTACGGCCAGCAGCACCAGCAGTACGGCCAGCAGCCGCCGTACGCGCCGCAGCCGCCCTACGGCCAGTACGGCCCGCCCGGCCAGGGACCAGGACCCCGTGGCACGAACGTGCTCGCCATCCTGTCGCTCGTCTTCGCGTTCGTCTTCGCGCCCGCCGGCATCGTCTGCGGCCACCTGGCCAAGCGGCAGATCCGGCAGACCGGCGAGGACGGCGACCAGCTCGCCACCTGGGGGCTGGTCCTCAGTTACATCTTCACCGCGCTCGGCGTGCTGATCTGCTGCGGCTGGATCGGCCTGGCGTTCTGGGCCAACTCCGACAACAGCACCCACTGACGGTCAGCGGAACTGCGCCTCCCGGACGCTGTTGCCGCCGTCGACCACGAGCATCTGCCCGGTGATGTACGAGGCGGCCGGTGAGCAGAGGAACGCGATCGCCGCGGCCACCTCGTCCGGGGTGCCGGGGCGCCCGACCGGCGTACCGAGCCCCTGCTTGATCTCCGCCATGGTGGATGCCGCGGTGTGGATGATGCCCGGCGCCACCGCGTTCACCGTCACGCCGTCGGCGATCATCTCCATCGCCAGCGCCCGGGTCAGCCCGACCACGCCGGCCTTGGCCGCCGCGTAGGCCGCCTCGGTGGGCAGCGCGTTCACCGGCCCGGCGGTGGCCGCCAGATTGACGATCCGGCCCCAGCCCCGCTCGGCCATGCCGCCGATGAACGCACGGCTGCTCAGGAACGCGGTGGTCAGGTTGCGGTCGATCTCGCCGCGCCACTCGTCGTACGTCAACTGGGCCACCGGACGCAGCACCTCCGGGCTGGCCCGGCTGGCCAGCCCCGCGTTGTTCACCAGCACCTCGACGTCGCCGAGCTGCTCGGCGACCGCGTCGGCGAGCGCGCCCACCTCCGACTCGTCGGTGAGGTCGGCGACGAAACCGGTGACACCCAGCTCGCCCGCGCGATCGTGGATGCGCCTCGTGGTGGACACGATCGCCACCCGGGCGCCCAGGTCGGACAGCCGGCGCGCGGTCGCGTACCCGATGCCGTCGGGGCTGCCCGCGCCGGTCACCAGCGCGACCCGGCCGTCCAGGCGCATGGTGGCCGGTTCCGGCAGCGGCGCGGGCCGCTCGGAGTCGGCGGCGCCGACCGGCTCGCCGCCACGCGGGCGTCGCACCGACCCCGGCCGGCTCATGTCCCGTCGCGACCGACCCCCACGCGCGTCAAGTGCCATGCCGAAGATCCTGCCCGGTGCCGACCGAACGGGCAACGCGGTGGCCGAAAGGGGACGCCCGTGTCGCGCGCCGGGTGGCTACCCTGAGCGCGACCACGTACCTGGAGATGATCAGATGACCTATCCCCCACCGTCCGGTGGCTGGCAGGACCCCTCGGCGGCCGGGCCGCAGTCGAGCCCACCGGCCGACCCGCTGCTGCCGATGGCCGGCAACCCCATCCCGGCCCAGCCCAGCCCGGCGGACCCGTACGCGCCCGCCGACTCGTACGCCGGCATGAAGTCCGCCGACCCGTACGCGGCGGCCGGTTACCCGCCGGGCGCCTATCCGCAGCCGGGCGCGTACCCGCCCCCGGGGGGTTACCCCGGATACGGGTACCCCGCCGGACCGAAGCAGAACGGCCTGGCCATCGCCGCGATGATCGTTTCGATCATCGGCGCGCTCGGCCTCTGCGGTTACGGCCTCGGTGGCTACATCGGCGTGGTGGGCGCGATCCTCGGTCACGTGTCCCGTAAGCAGATCAGGGAACGCGGTGAGGGCGGCGAGGGCTTCGCCACCGCGGGCATCATCGTCGGCTGGATCGCCACCGCGCTGGCCGTGCTGGCCACCGCCGCCATCGTGATCTTGATTGTCTGGGCGGCCAACCAGGAGTCGTCCGGCTACAGCGGCACGACCTACTGAACCCGGCGGGCCGCCCCGCGAACTCGGGGCGGCCCGGGCCGGTCACTCCGAGGGCGGGGTGAACGAGGAGGTACGGGACATGCCCGCGGCACGGCCCTTCGCGGCGATCACCAGCGCCATCTTGCGGGACGCCTCGTCGATCATCTCGTCGCCGAGCATCACCGCGCCGAGCTTCCCGCCCGCCTCCGAGGTGTAGTAGTCGTACGCGTCGAGGATCAGCTCGGCGTGGTCGTAGTCGGCCTGCGCCGGGGAGTAGACCTCGTTGGCGGCGTCGATCTGGCCGGGGTGCAGCACCCACTTGCCGTCGAAGCCCAGCGCCGCCGAGCGCTTCGCCACCTCACGGAACGCGTCCACGTCCCGGATCTGCAGGAACGGGCCGTCGATGGCCTGCTTGTCGTGCATCCGCGCGGCCATCAGGATGCGCATCAGGATGTAGTGGTACGGGTCACCCGGGTAGTCCGGGATCAGCGCGCCGACCACCAGCGACTTCATGTTGATCGAGGCCATGAAGTCGGCCGGGCCGAAGATGATCGTCTCGACCCGGGGCGAGGCCCCGGCGATGGCGTCCACGTTCACCAGCCCGGCCGCGTTCTCGATCTGCGCCTCGATGCCGATCCGGCCCACCTCCAGGCCGAGCGTCTTCTCGATCTGGGTGAGCAGCAGGTCCAGCCAGTGCACCTGCTCGGCGTTCTGCACCTTCGGCAGCATGATGCAGTCCAGGTTCGCCCCGGCGCCCTCGACCACCTCGATGACGTCCCGGTAGGTCCACGGCGTGGTCAGGTCGTTCACCCGGACCACGCGGGTCTTGCCCGTCCAGTCGCCCTCGTTCAGCGCGGCCACGATGTTCTTGCGCGCGTCCGGCTTGGCCAGCGGGGCGACCGCGTCCTCCAGGTCGAGGAAGACCTGGTCGGCGGGGAGGCCCTGGGCCTTGCCGAGCATTTTGACGCTGGAGCCGGGTACCGCCAGGCAGGATCGGCGGGGACGACCGACAGCGGTCATGGATGCGCTCCTTCCAGCGTCCGGCGCGGTGCCGGCGCAGCGGTGGATTTCGAGAACTTAACGATCCCAAAGGGCGTGGTGACGCCACGGTAACCTCGTGCCGTGACCGGGGTGAATGGACCTGTGGAAGATCTCACTGACCGTCGGATCGTGGTGCTGACCGGGGCGAGCTCCGGCATCGGCCTGGCCGCCGCGGAGGAGCTGGCTCGCCGTGGTGACCAGGTCGTGCTGGTCGGCCGCGACCCGGCCCGGCTGCGCGCCGCGGGCGAGCGGGTCCGCGAGTGCTGCGGTGAGCAGCCGGAGCTGTTCCGCGCCGACTTCGCCGTGCTCGACGACGTACGCGGGCTCGCCGAACGGCTGCGCGAGCGGTACGACCGGATCGACGTGCTCGCCAACAACGCGGGCGCGATCGTGCTGGAACCGATCACGACGGTCGACGGTTTCGAGCTGAGCATTCAGGCCAACCACCTCGCCCCGTTCCTG
Organism: Micromonospora sp. NPDC049151; assembly: GCF_040648395.1. Lineage (NCBI taxonomy): Bacteria > Bacillati > Actinomycetota > Actinomycetes > Micromonosporales > Micromonosporaceae > Micromonospora > Micromonospora sp. NPDC049151. Next base: position 126,237 of record NZ_JBEZDP010000014.1, on the reverse strand, counting down.
CTCAGCAACCTGCTGGCCGACCGGATCGGGCGGATGGTGGTCACCGCCTCGGACGCGCACCGCAGCGGCGTGCTCGACCCGGACGACCTCAATTCCGCGCTGCGCTCGTACCGGCCGTTCCGGGCGTACGGCACCAGCAAGCAGGCGAACATCCTGTTCACCGCCGAGGCCGCGCGGCGCTGGCCGGAGGTGCCGGCGCACGCGTTCCACCCCGGCGTGGTGCGCACCCGCTTCGGCAACGAGAGCCGGATCGTGGCGCTCGGCATGCGGCTGCTGCCGTTCCGCAGCCCGGAGAAGGGCGCGGAGACGCTCGTGTGGCTGGCCTGCCAGGACCCGTCCCGGCTGACGGACGGCGGCTACTACGCCGACCGCAAGCCGCACCGGCCCCGGCCCAAGGCGGCCGATCCGGCGCTCGCCGCGCGGCTCTGGACCGCCAGCGCGCAGGCGGTTGGGCTCGACGCCTGACGACACCGAGGGGACATATGACCACAGAGCAAGAGGTCCTGCTGGTCGCGCTCGTCGACCTGAGCGCCGACATGGACGCCGGGCGGCGCTACGAGGACGGGGTGCTGGCGCTGCTCGGCCGGCACGGCGGCGAGTTGGAACGGCGGCTGCGCACCGGCGACGGGGAGACCGAGGTGCACGTCATCCGGTTCGCCGCCCGCGCCGGGCTCGACGCGTTCCTGGTCGACCCGGACCGCGTCGCGCTGCGCGCCGAGCTGGGCGACGCGGCGCCCGCCACCCGGGTGCTGGAGGTACGCGACGTCTGAGCTGCGCCTTCTCCCTCACTTCATCACGCGGGGACGCCGAGAACAAGACTTGATCTTGAGGCTGGCGAGGCGCAGTGTCGGGGCGTGGACTTCGATCCCCTGGCCACCGCCCGCCGCGCACTCTGGATCGGCGGCGCGCAGTGGGCCGGCAAGACGACACTCGCGGTCACGTTGGCACTGCGGTACGGGCTGACCGCGTACCTCTACGACCGCCACGACGCGCGAGGGCACGACGACCGGCGGATCGCCGACCGGATCCGACGGGGTGAGCCGCCGGACGGCCCGGACGCGGAGGCGACCTGGGTGACGACGGACCCGGAGCGGATGGCAGCCGAGACCCTCGCCGGGTTTCCGCGCCGCTTCGAGTGGGTGCTCGACGACCTGAGCGCGCTGGTGAGCGGCCGCCGGGTGGTCGCCGAGGGCTGGGGGCTGCGGCCCGAACTGGTCGCCCCGGTCGTCGAGTCGACAGGGCAGATGGTGGTGCTGGTGCCGACGCCGGAGTTCCGCGCGTACCAGGTGGAACGGCTGCCGCGGGCGACGGCCCGGCATCCCGGCGTGAGCGACCCGGAGCGGGCGTGGCGTCATCGGATCGCGCGCGACGAGCTGGTCGCCGCCGACGCGGTCGCCGGCGCCCGGACGCTCGGGGTACGCGTGATCGAGGTGGACCTGGGCCGGGACGCCGAGGCGGTCGCCGCGCTGGTCGCCGACCACTTCGCCGGGTACCTCTGAGCGTCACCGCGACACGTGCACCGGGACGCTGGTGACCACCACGCCGGGCAGCGCCCGCAACGCCGCCCGCAGCCGCTGCTCGGCGCGGCTGTGCAACAACCGGTACCGCCGTCGGCGCAGCACCACCTCCGGCACGATCACGGTGAGCGTCAGCTCCGGGTGCGCGGCGTGCAGCGCCTCCAGGTAGTGCGCGAGCGGCCCGATCACCGACCGGTACGGCGACACGATCGTCTCCAGCCGCAGGTGGTCGCCCCAGGCCCGCCACTGGTCCCGGAACCGGTCCGCCTCGGCCTCCTCCGGCGCGAGGTGCACGGCGAGCGTCGGCCGCCCGAGCGACGTGGCGTACGCCAGTGCGCGCAGCGACGCCCGGTTCAGCCGGGCCACCGGCACGACCACCAGATGGCGTACCTGCTGGGGCAGCTCGTCGCCCTCGGCGGGCGGCGCCGACGGCGGCGGGTGCAGCGCCAGCGCGCGGTGCAGCCGGTCGTAGTGCCTGTGGATCCGGCGGAACAGCAGCACCAGCAGCGGCACGGCGAGCACCACCACCCAGGCGCCCTCGGTGAACTTGGCGACCGCCGCGGTGAGCAGCACCAGCCCGGACAGCGCCGCACCCGCCGCGTTCAGGGCGAGCCGGCGACGCCATCCCGGCCCCCGGTGGCGCCGCCAGTGCACCACCATCCCGGTCTGGGACAGCGTGAAGGCGAGGAACACACCGACCGCGTAGAGCGGGATCAGCCGCTCGGTGTGCCCGCCGAACGCGACGAACACCAGCGCGGCCGTCAGCGCCAGCGCCACCAGCCCGTTGCTGAAGGCCAGCCGGTCGCCCATGTGCAGGAACCGGCGCGGCGCGTGGCCGTCCCGGGCCATGAAGAACAGCAGCCGGGGGAAGTCGTTGAACGCGGTGTTCGCGGCGAGCAGCAGGATCAGCGCGGTGGTGGCCTGGAGGATGGCGTACCCGGGCCCGCTCGGGAACGTCACCCGGCCGAGCTGGGACAGCAGCGTCTCGTCCGCCCGGGGCGCCAGGCCGTCGAGGTGGATCAGCCCGACCAGGCCGGCGAACAGCGTGACCAGCATGGCGACCATCCAGCCGAGCGTGGTGCGGGCGTTGCGCCACTCGGTCGGCCGGAACGCGGGAACCGCGTTCGAGACCGCCTCGATGCCGGTCATCGACACCGCGCCGGAGGAGAACGCGCGCAGCACCAGCAGCACGCCAAGGCCCTCGGCGGCGGGCACCGAGGGCGGCGGCAGCGGCGCGAAACCCCGCGAGGCGGCCTTCGCGTACCCGACCGCCAGCACCGCGACCAGCACCACCACGAACGCGTACGTGGGCAGCACGAAGATGTTCCCGGCGGTCCGTACGCCGCGCAGGTTGCCGGCGAGCAGCACGGCGATCACCAGCACCCCGAGCGGCACGGTCCACCGGCCGAGCCCGGGTAGCGCCGACGTGACCGCGTGCACCCCGGCCGCCACCGACACCGACACGGTCAGCACGTAGTCGAGCATCAGCCCGGCGGCGGCGGCCAGTCCCGGCGTACGCCCGAGGTTGTCCCCCGCGACGATGTAGGAGCCGGCGCCGTGCGGGTAGGCCGGGATGGTCTGCCGGTAGGACAGGCCGACCGCGACCATCAGCACCACGAGCACGGCGGCGAGCGGCAACGCCAGGCCGAGCGCGGCGCTCCCGGCCAGCACCAGCACCGCGAGCATCGCCTCCGGCCCGTACGCCACGGAACTGAGCAGGTCCGAGGAGAGCACCGGCAGCGCGACCAGTTTGCGCATCCGCTCGTACAGCACCGAAGCGCTGGACAACGGCGGACCGAACAGGGCCCGGCGGACCCGGGTGGCGGCCCGCCCGGCCCGGCCACCGGGCAGGTCGGCCGCCCCGGTGGCGACCAGCTCGCCCGGCTGCGCCACGGTGAACATGTCGATCGGCGCCAGCCGGCCGAACCGGGTCGGCGCCGGGTGACGGTCGTGCCGCCCGAGCGCCGGGTCCACCGGCAGGTCGTCGGCGTCGCGAGGGCCGCGCCAGCGTTCGCCGATCCGGCCGAGCGCCGCCCGGTCCTCGTCGCCGAGCGGCGGGAACTCGGCCGAGGGCGTGACGACGGTGCCCGCCTCCGCCGCGTCGTCCCGGTCCGCCCCCACCCTGAGCACTTTCGTGCAAACCGGACCGCCCGGTGGCCGGAACGGCGCGACTTCGCCCCGACCGGCTCAGCCGCCCGGCGGCGTCGGGCCGGCCAGAGCCGCCCCAGGCGAGGATCGCCGACCAGCCGACGCGTCGAGTGGCGGGTGCGGAACGGTCGGTAATCCTCACCCGGACACCCGACAGACACGCACCGTCAACGAACCGTTACGATCATGCACGTCCCGGCGATCCCTGACAGACGTCCGGAGGCGTCCCTCATGCCCAGGTTCCAGGCGGTGCTGTTCGACTTCTTCGGCACCCTGACCCACGGCGCGCGGCGCGGAGCCGCCCACCGCGCCACCGCCGAGGCGCTCGGCTGCTCCACCGAGTCCCTGGTGGAGGTGCTGGACAGCAGCTACTACGAACGGGCCAGCGGATCCTTCGGCGACGCCGAGTCGACGATGCGGTGGGTGTGCGCCCGGCTCGGCGTCCACCCGTCCGACGCGGCGGTACGCGCCGCCGTCGCCACCCGCCACCGGGCCGTGCGGGCCGGCGCCCGGCTACGCGCCGAAGCGGTGCCGGTGCTGGCCGCGTTGCGCCACCGGGGCGTACGCACCGGGCTGGTGAGCGACTGCACGCACGAGCTGCCGGCGTTCCTGCCGCAGCTCGCCGTCGCGCCACTGCTCGACGCCCAGGTCTTCTCGATACGGGTCGGACGCTGCAAGCCCGATCCGGCGCTCTACCTGGCCGCGTGTTACCGGCTCGGCCAGGAGCCGGCCGACTGCCTCTACGTCGGCGACGGCGACAGTCAGGAACTCACCGGGGCGGAGCGGGCCGGGCTGAGCGCGGTCCGGTTGGCCGCGCCGGACCTCGCCGACCACGTGGTGCTCAACGCCGACCACGGCTTCCACGGGCCGTCGATGACCTCGCTGACGGAGGTGCTCGGCCTGCTCGACCCGGTCCCTGTCGCCTGACCGGCTCGTCAACGGCTTCACACGGTCAGCGGCGGCGGACGCGGTGCAGGCGGAACGGCTTGCGGGCGGCCCGCACCACAGGCGCCGGCCGGGGCTGCTCACTGAGCGAGCCGTCCGGCAGGTCGGCGCCGGTCACTGCGGTGCCGGCGGGCGCGAGCCGGTTGAGCGCGCAGCCCTGCGCCGCCCACCGCTCGACCAGCTCCGTGGCGGAGCCGGAGGCGTTGAGCCGCTTCGCCGCGACCAGCGGCGCGATGGTTTCCCACTCCTCGGTGCCCGGTCGCAGCCGGGTCACCCGCGCCGGCCAGGTGACGATCCGCCCGCCGTGATCGCCGCGCAGCGTCACGTCGGCGGTGTCGCTGCCGGCCAGCCCCGGTGCGGCCTGCTCGCCGGGGCCGGTGACCACGAGCAGCGTGCCCTCCACCGGCAGGCACCACAGCGCGTACGCCGGGCCGCCGCCGGTGCTCACCCAGCAGACCGCGGCCTTCTTCACCGCCTCGTCCACGAGCGGCGGCGTCACCCGCTCGTCCACCTCGTCGCTCACCCCGCCATCCTCCCCCATCCCCACCCCAACTCGCCCCACCCCGCCACCCCGCCACCCCGCCCGCCCCCGCCGCCCCCACCCCCGCCCGCGGTGATCAAGGAGTTTGTGTCCTTCCCCGGCCCGTTCGCCGGCACAAACTCCTTGATCACCGGAGCGGGGGGCGGGGGGCGGAGGAGGGAGGAGGGATGGGGTGGGGGGTGGGTGGGCTCAGCCGATGAAGGGGGGGACGGTGATCTCGCCTCGGGCCACCGGCATCACCTGGCCGGAGACCGTCGCGCCCATCGCCAGCCCGCCGGAGGCGGTCACCGTGCAGTGGAGCGTGGACGGGCGGTTGATCTCGATGCCCTGCCGGACGGTGTACTCCGCGCGGCCGTCGCCGGGAAGCAGGCCGCTGGCGACCAGCCACACGCCCAGTCCCAGGGCGGCCGAGCCGGTCGCCGGATCCTCGGGTACCCCCAGCCCCGGCACGAAGACCCGGGCGTGCGCGGTTTGCGAATCGGCGTCCCAGGAGAAAAGGCTGACGTGCTCCACTCCGTACCGCTGCGCCGCCGTCGTGTTCAACAGTGCCCGGGCCACCGCGTCCGGGCGTACCGGAAGGTAGGGGAATTCGAGACCGCACCCGGCGACCCGGGGTGGCGGGCCGACGTGGTCCGGTCCGGCGAGGCCGACCATCTCCAGCAGCGGCTCCGGGTCGAGTTCCGGGCCGAGCGTGGGCGTGCCGCCGGTGAGCGTCGCGCCGGTGGCCGTCACCTCGAGCGGCAGGACGCCGACGCCGCACTCCTGGGTGACCCGGCCGGTGCCGAACACGCCGCGCCGGCTCGCGGTCACCGCGGCGCCGACGCTCGGGTGCCCGGCGAACGGCAGCTCGTCGGCCGGGGTGAAGATCCGGGCCCGGTAGGTGGCGCCCACCTGCGTCGGGGGCAGCACGAAGACCGTCTCGGACAGGTTGAACTCCAGCGCGAGCGCCTGCATCTGCTCGGTGGCCAGCCCTTCCGCGCCGAACACCACGGCCAGCGGGTTGCCGGCGAACGGGCGGTCGGTGAAGACGTCCACGATCTCGTAGCCCAAGGTCGACATGCTGTTAGAGAGTAGGCCCTTAGGCTGGTGCCCGTGAGCACGCCGAACCGGGTCTACCTCGCTCGACTCGCCGGAGTCGCCGTCTTCGACCCGAACGGCGACCAGGTCGGCCGTGTCCGGGACGCGGTGGCCCGGATGCGCGCGACGCAGCGACCGCCGGAGGTGGTCGGTCTGGTCGCCGAGATGCCGATGCGGCGACGCATCTTCCTGTCCATCAACCGGATCACCTCCATCGACCCGGACGCGGTGGTGCTCGGCAGCGGCACTCTCAACCTGCGCCGGTTCGAGAAGCGCCCGAACGAGCTGCTGGTGCTCCAGGAGCTGCTCGACCGGCGGGTCCAGCTCGACAGCGGGCAGGCCGGCTCGGTGGTGGACGTGGCGATGGAGTGCAGCCGCGGCGGCGAGTGGGCGCTGGGCCGGGTCGCCGTCCGCGAGCACACCGGCCGGCTCACCCGCCGCGGCCACCTCCACCAGGTCGACTGGGACCGGGTCCGCGGCCTGGGCACGGTCGGCGACAACCGGGGTACGGCGAACCTGCTCGCCGTCCTGGAGGACATGCGCCCGGCCGACCTGGCGAACGCCCTCCAGGACCTGCCCGACGCCCGGCGCAACGAGGTGGCCGCCGCGCTCGACGACGAACGCCTGGCCGACGTGCTGAGCGAGCTGCCCGAGCGCGACCAGGTGGAGATCCTGGCCGCGCTGGACCGCCAGCGCGCCGCCGACGTCCTGGAGGAGATGGAACCGGACGACGCGGCCGACCTGCTGAACGAGCTGCCCCCGCCGGAGCAGGACGTGCTGCTGGACCTGATGGAGCCGGACGAGGCCGACCCGGTACGCCAGCTGCTGCGCTACGCCTCCGGAACGGCCGGCAGCGTGATGACCTCGGAGCCGGTGATCCTGCCGCCGGACGCCACGGTGGCCGAGGCGCTGGCCCGGATCCGGGAGGTGCAACTGTCCCCCGCCGTGGCGGCCCAGGTCTTCGTGGCCCGTGCCCCGCTCACCACACCGACCGGCCGCTACCTGGGTATGGTGCACTTCCAGCGGTTGCTCCGCGAACCGCCGGCCGACCTGCTCGGCGGCATCGTGGTGAACGACATCGACCCGCTGCGCACGTCGACCCCGCTGCCCGAGATCACCCGCCGGATGGCCACGTACGACATGGTCGGCATGCCGGTGGTGGACCGGAACAACCGGCTCGTCGGCGCGGTGACAGTGGACGACGTGCTGGACCACTCCCTGCCGCGGGACTGGCGGGAACGGGACGCGGCATCCACCTCGTCCGCCACCGACGACGGCACCCTGGACGGCGACGATGAGTGACCAGCGACGCGGCGACCGGCTCGACCAGCCGCGCGCCCCGCGGAGCCTGCACCTGCCGCGGGTCGACGCGGAGACGTTCGGCCGCTGGGCCGAGGGCATCGCCCGGGGCATGGGTACGGCGAACTTCCTCGTCTACATGACGCTGATCCTGGTGGCCTGGTTCCTGTGGAACACGCTGGCGCCGGCGAATCTGCGCTTCGACCCGTACACCTTCACGTTCTTGACCTTGATCCTCTCCCTCCAGGCGTCGTACGCCGCGCCGTTGATCCTGCTCGCGCAGAACCGGCAGGCGGACCGGGACCGGATCGCGATGGACGAGGACCGGCGGCGGGCCACGCTGCAGAAGGCCGACACGGAATACCTGGCCCGGGAGATCGCCGCGCTGCGGATAGCGATGGGTGACGTGGCGACCCGGGACTTCCTGCGCTCGGAGCTGACCCGGCTGGGTGAGGAGCTGGACGAGGCGGCCGAGCGGCGGCGCAAGCTGGAGCGGCGGCAGCAGGAGCGTGAGGGCCGGCGGGCGGGCGGCGGCGAGCCGCTGGACGAGCCCCGGGACGAGCTGGACAGCGACTACGCGCGCGACCGCTGACCGGTCATCGAATCGCTCACACCGCCCCCGCCAGCGGCGGTGGCGGATGACCCGCGACGTAGCATTGCGGGCATGTCAGCACCCGTCAGCACCGTCTCCGACGCGATCCAGGCCGCCCTGGCCACCGTCAACGACCCGGAGATCCGCCGGCCGATCACCGAACTCGGCATGGTCAAGTCCGCCGAGCGCGACGAGGACGGCGTGGTCCGGGTGGAGCTGCTGCTCACCGTGGCCGGCTGCCCGCTGAAGGACAAGCTGCGCAGCGACATCACCGCCGCCGTGGGCGCGGTACCCGGCGTGAGCGGTGTCGAGATCACCTTCGGGGTGATGAGCCCGGAGCAGCGCCAGGAGCTGCAGTCGAAGCTGCGCGGTGGCGGCGCCACCGCCGAGCCGGTGATCCCGTTCGCCCAGCCGGGCTCGCGGACCCGGGTCTACGCGGTCGCCAGCGGCAAGGGCGGCGTCGGCAAGTCCAGCGTCACCGTCAACCTGGCCGCCGCGCTGGCCGCCCGGGGCCTGTCGGTGGGCGTGGTGGACGCGGACATCTACGGTCACTCGGTGCCCCGGATGCTCGGCGCCGACGGTGCGCCGACCCGCGTCGAGGACATGATCATGCCGCCGCAGTCGCACGGCGTGAAGGTCATCTCGATCGGCATGTTCACCCCCGGCAACGCCGCTGTGGTCTGGCGCGGGCCGATGCTGCACCGGGCGCTCCAGCAGTTCCTCGCCGACGTCTACTGGGGTGACCTGGACGTCCTCCTGCTCGACCTGCCGCCGGGCACCGGCGACATCGCGATCTCGGTGGCCCAGTTGCTGCCGAACGCGGAGATCCTGGTCGTCACCACGCCGCAGGCGGCCGCCGCCGAGGTGGCCGAGCGGGCCGGCGCGATCGCGTTGCAGACCCACCAGCGGGTGGTCGGCGTGATCGAGAACATGTCCTGGCTGGAGATGCCGGACGGCTCCCGGATGGAGGTCTTCGGGGCCGGCGGCGGCGCGGCGGTGGCCGAGTCGCTGACCCGTACGATCGGCGCGCAGGTGCCGGTGCTGGGGCAGATCCCGCTGGACACCCGGGTACGCGAGGGCGGCGACGCCGGTCAGCCGATCGTGCTGGCCCAGCCGGACGCCCCGGCCGCGAAGGCGCTGTTCGAGGTCGCCGACCGCCTGGCCGTGCGCCGTGAGTCCCTGCTCGGCAAGCCCCTGGGCCTCAAGCCGGCCGGCCGCTGACCCGCACCGCTCCCGCTCTCCGCCGCCCCTTCCCGCCATGCGGGAGGGGGCGGCGCCCGTTTCAGCGGACGATCATGAGGTTGGCGGTCGCCGACGCGCCGCCACCTTCATGATCGACGGCGCGCGAGAGGGCGAGCGGTCAGGTGGCGTCGTCGTAGGACGGGCGGGGGGCCGGGGGCGTCGGGGTGGGTGCGGGGGTGCTGGTCGCCACGCTCGGGGTGCGCAGGTCGGCGGCCTTCGCCACGTCCTTCAACTCGTCGTGCACGCCTGTGACGTCCGAGCGCAGGTCGTCGTACATGCTCTGGAGCGGCTTGCGGATCGCCTGCTCGTCTTCCTCGCTGAGCAGGTGCTTGCGGATGAACGCCTTGGGGTGCAGATCCTCCAGCTGGATGTCGGTGCCCAGCTCGCGACTCAGGTCGCCGGTGGCGTTGCGCGCCATGTTGCGCAGGTTGCGGACCATCCGGAGGCCGTCGCTGATCACGTTGGGCAGCCGGTCCCCGAAGATCAACAGCGCCAGGAGCAGCAGGACGCCGATCTCCCACCAGTTCAGGTTCTCGAACACCGCGGCCTCCTCGTCCGTGTGAGGGCAAGACTACGCACGTCAGGTGACCATCCGGGAGGGGGTGACGGGTGCTTACTTCGCGTCAGCGGCGAGCGTCACCGACGCGTTCTGGCGCGACGACCCGCGCCGGTACTCGACTGTCACCACCGAACCGGGCGCGTACTTGCGCACCAGGGCCACCAGGTCGGTCGGATCGGTCATCGGATGGCCGTCCAGCCGCAGCACCACGTCCCCGGTACGGAGTCCGGCAGCCGCCGCCGGGCCGGCCGGCTCGACCGCGTTGAGGCGTACCCCGCCGCCGGTGGCGCCGGTGCCGCCGACCTGGGCGCCGATCACCGTACGCCGGGCCTTGCCGGTGCCGATGATGTCCTCGGTGATCCGCTTCGCCTGGTTGATCGGGATGGCGAAGGCGAGGCCGATGTTGCCGGCCTCCTGCCCGTCGGCCACCAGCGACTTGATCGTCGAGTTCACCCCGACCACCCGCCCGGCGCCGTCCACCAGCGGGCCGCCGGAGTTGCCGTGGTTGACCGCGGCGTCGGTCTGGATCGCCGCGTAGTAGCGGGTCGGCCCGCCCGGCTCGCCGGCCTGCATGGTCCGGTCCAGCGCGCTCACGATGCCGGCGGTGACGGTGTTCGCGAGCGACAGCGGTGACCCGATGGCGAGCACCGGGTCACCGACGGCGAGCGCGTCGGAGTCGCCGAACTGCACCGGGGTCAGCCCGCCGCGGGAGACTTTGATCACGGCGAGGTCCGACTCCGGGTCCTGCCCGACCACGGTGGCGGCGGCGGTGCTGCCGTCGTTGAACACGACAGTGGCCTTGCCCGGGCCGTCGGCGACCACGTGGTCGTTCGTGACGATGTGGCCCTCGCTGGTCACCACGAAGCCGGAGCCCTCGCTGGTGCCGCCGAGGCTGACCACGCGGATGGTGACCACGCTGGGCAGGACCCGCTCGGCCACCCCGGCCAGCGACTCGGGCTTGCGCTGCGCCAGCGCCGGGGCCTGGCCGGACTGCGCGCCGATCGTCGGCACGTCGCCGCCGCGCAGGAACGCGTACGTCAGGGCGCTGCCCAGGGAACCGGCCAGCAGCGCGGTGACCAGCGAGATCAGCACCACCTGCCGCAGCCCCGGCCGGGCCGGCAGATCGGGGTCGGTGACTGGCTCCGGCTCCCCCGCACCGGGCGCCGGTGTCGCCGGAACCACCACGGCGGCGGGCGCGTACGGGTCCCGCCAGGGGTCGGCCAGCGCGTCGGACCACCACGGCGACGGCACCTGACCCGGGGCGTCCTGCGGCGGTCGTCCGGACGCCGGCCCACCCGGTGCCGGCGATCCGCCGGGCCGCCGCCAGTCCCAGCCGTCGGTCACGTCGGTGCCTCCCACTCCGTCCCGCTGGCCCCGCGCCGGCGGCCGGCGGAGCCGGACGACAGTGACGCGCGGGACCCATCCAGGATTACACGGATGGCGCGAATGGGGTCAGGGGTTGCCGTCGGTGAGCACCCGGCGACGGACTCGCGGCTGCGCCGGTACCGGCCCGCCTCTACGCTCACAGTGCATACCGCCCCTCGCACCAGTCCGCCCCTCGGAGGTGTCCCATCGCCACGGTCGCCGGTCACGGCAGTTCGACGGCCCAGGCGCTTCACTTCGCCGAGTCTTTCGTCCCCGAGGATCTCGTGCTGCGCACGGCCCGCGCCCTCGCCCACGAGGTGGGGGTGGAAGCGGTCACGCCCGGGTCGGGCGCCGCGCTGCGGCTGCTCGCCGCCGCCGGCAACGCCCGGGCGGTGGTGGAGATCGGCACCGGCACCGGCGTGAGCGGCGTGTGGCTGCTGCGCGGCATGCGCCCCGACGGGGTGCTCACCACGATCGACGTCGAGGTCGAATACCAGCGCATCGCCCGGCGGCTGTTCCAGGAGGCGGGCTTTCCGTCGGGACGTACCCGGATCATCACCGGCCGGGCCCTCGACGTGCTGCCCCGGCTCGCGGACGGCGCCTACGACCTGGTCTTCGTGGACGCGGTGGCGACCGGCTTCGCCGCGTACGTGGACGCGGCGCTGCGGCTGCTGCGCCCCGGCGGGGTGCTCGCGCTCAACGGCGCGCTGGCGGCCGGCCGGATCAGCGACCCGGCCGCGCGCGACGTCGAGACGGTCACCGTGCGGGAGACGATCAAGGCGATCCGCGAGTCGGAGCAGTGGGTGCCCGCGCTGCTGCCGGTCGGCCACGGCCTGCTCGCCGCGGTGAAGGCCTGACTCGGCCCCCACGTGCCCCGGCACGCCCGACTCAGCCCAGCGTCGCCAGCCAGCGGAGCAACCCGCGCACGCCCCAGCCGGTGGCGCCCTTGACCAGCTCGCCGTGCGTGTCGTCGGACCAGGACGGCGCGGACATGTCCAGGTGCGCCCACCGGTCCCGCAGGTCGCCGGTGAACTCCCGCAGGAACAGCGCGGCCACCACCGAACCGGCGCCCTGCGCCGGCGAGCTGTGCAGGTCGGCGACGTCGCTGGCCAGGTATTCCAGGTAGTCGTCGGCGAGCGGCATCCGCCAGGCCCGCTCGCCGGCCGCGGTGATCGCGTCGAGCAGGCCGGCGGCGAGCGCGTCGTTGTCGCTGTAGAGCGCGGCGTGCCGCTTGCCCAGGGCGACGGCGTTCGCGCCGGTCAGCGTCGCCAGGTCGATCAGCAGGTCGGGCTTCAGCTCGCGGGCGGCGTACGCCAGCGCGTCGGCGAGCACCAGCCGGCCCTCGGCGTCGGAGTTGGTGCTCTCGCTGGTCAGCCCGCCGTAGTGCCGGATCACGTCGCCGGGGCGGAACGCCGAGCCGCTGACCATGTTCTCGGCGAGCGGGGCGAGCGTGGTGATCCGTACCGGCAGGCGCAGCTCGGCGGCGCCGAGCGTCGCGGCGATCACCGCCGCGGCGCCGGCCATGTCCTTGCGCATCAGCTTCATGGCCGGCACCGGCTTGATCGAGATGCCGCCGGTGTCGAACGTGATGCCCTTGCCGACGAGCACCACGTGGGTACGCGCGCCCTCGGGCCGCCAGTCCAGCTCCACCAGGCGCGGGCCGCTCGCGGATCCGCCGCCGACGGCCAGCAGACCGCCGAAGCCCTCGGCCGCCAGTTCCTCCGGGCCGCGCACCCGCAGGTGCAGGCCGGGGTGCCCGGACGCGGCCTCGGCCACCTGCGCGGCGAACCACTCCGGGTTCTTAATGGACGAGGGCATGTTCGTGAGGTCCCGGGCGAGCCGGGTCGTCTCGGCGGTGGCCCGGGCGGCGGCGAGCGTGCCGGCGAGCGCGTCCGGGTCGTCGACCAGGACCGAAACCCCGGCCAGGGCGGACCGCCCGCCGGCCTCGGTCAGGCGGAAACGGTACGAGCCGAGCAGCAGCCCTTCGGCCAGTCCGCGTAGCGCCGCCGTCGCCTCACCGGGAAGCGCGATGGTGATCTGCGTCTCATCCTTCGCCGCGCGGGCCAGCGCTGCCCCGGCGGTACGCCAGTCGCGCTCGTCGCCGTCGCCGACACCGAGGAGCCACAGCCGCGCCGGCGAGCCGCCGGGACGCAGGTGCTCGCGCACCTCGCCGGCCGCGCCGGTGAGCCGGGTGACGGGCAGTACGGCGGCGGCCTCGGCCCGCACGTCGTCGCCGACCGGCACGGCGGTCGGCACCAGTCGGGCCGGGGAGTCCGGGGGGTCCGGCGAGTCCGGCCCTCCGGAGCGGACGGGCAGGACGAGAGCGTCGGGCCCCGCGGGCCCGCTCACCAGACGAATGACCAGCACGCTGGACCGTACCTCCGAGAAGGGGTGAACAGGCACGTTTCACCACGCACCCGTCGAGGAAAGACCCTGAGCCACCGGGCAGCCCGGTGGCTCAGGGTAGGACGAACCGCCCGCGCGGCGGATGCCGCGCGGGACACTCCTCGAATCAGCCCGCAGCCGCCTTCAGCGCGTCACCGAGCGCGGTGGCCTCGTCGGGAGTCATCTCGACGACGAGCCGGCCACCACCCTCCAGCGGGACTCGCATGACGATGCCCCGGCCCTCCTTGGTGACTTCCAGCGGACCGTCGCCCGTCCGCGGCTTCATCGCCGCCATGTTGTCTCCCCTCAGACCTACACCAGGGTCGGTGAGTTGCCCCACAGCCACTTCGCCATCGCCGTCCGCAGCCATCACGGAAGGCTCGACAAACGATTTTCCCTGATGAACACCGCCGGACCCAAACCGAGGCAGCATTGATGTAACAGCATCTAGCTTATCTTGGATAGGCCTGTCACAATGTGCGGTCATGCAGGCACGGTCGGCACTCTTCGACCTGTACGGCGACCACCTCCGGGCCCGGGGTGGCCGCGCACCGGTCGCCGCCCTGGTCAAGCTGCTCGCCCCGCTGGGGATCGCCCCACCGGCGGTACGCACCGCGGTCTCCCGGATGGTCCGCCAGGGCTGGCTGGAACCGCTCCGGCTCGCGTCCGGACCGGGATATTCGATCACCCCGAAGGCGGCTCGTCGACTCGACGAGGCGGCGTCCCGGATCTACCGGACCGGGCGGCACAATTGGGACGGACGGTTCGATCTCCTGGTGCTCACCGCGCCCTCCTCCCGACGGGACCGGCAGCGGCTCGCCGCGAACCTCTCCTTCCTCGGCTACGGCACGCTCGACGACTGCACCTGGGTGGCCACCCGCCCGGCGGAGGACGTCGACCTGCTGCTCGACGAGGCGGGTGTGCGCTTCGAGCGGTTCACCGCCGCGCACGCGGCGGGCACACCAGGTGCGATGGGCGTGGTCCGCCGCGCCTGGGACCTGGCCGAGATCGGCCGGGCGTACGAACGCTTCGTCGCCGAGCAGAAGCCGCTGCTCTCCGGCATCACGGTGCGCAGCAACGACGAGGACGCGTACGCGGCCCGGTTCCGGCTCGTGCACGCGTGGCGTACGTTCCTGTTCCGGGATCCGCAACTGCCCCCGGCACTGCTGCCCGAGCGCTGGCCGGGCACCAGCGCGGCCGCGTTCTTCGACCGGCACGCGGCCCGGCTCCGGCCGGCCGCCGACCGGTACGTCGAGCAGTGCCTCGACGCCAGCAACCGCCTCGCCCGACAGAAGGGTCGTTAGAACGTGACCGAGCCGCTGCTCGTCGACCGCACCGACGCCGTCGTCACCCTGACGCTGAACCGCCCGACGGCGATGAACTCGCTCGACGTGGCGCTCAAGGAGGCGCTCCGGGACACCCTGGCCGAGCTGGAGACCGACCGGTCCTGCCGGGCGGTGGTGCTCGCCGGCGCGGGCGGCTCGTTCAGCGCCGGGCAGGACCTGCGCGAGCACGTGCGGACGCTCGAGACAGCGGACGCGGACCCGCTGGGCACGGTGCGGGCGCACTACAACCCGATCGCCGCCCGGCTGGCCAACCTGCCCAAGCCGGTGGTCGCCGCGGTGCGCGGGATGGCCGCCGGGGCGGGCGCCTCGCTGGCGTTCCTCGCCGACTTCCGCATCGGCGGTCCGAAGACCCGGTTCCTGATGGCGTTCGCCGGGGTGGGGCTCGCCGCCGACACCGGCGCCTCCTGGACGCTGCCCCGGCTGGTCGGCCACGCCAAGGCCGTCGAGCTGCTGATGCTCGCCGAGCCGGTCGGCGCCGACGACGCGTGCCGGCTGGGCCTGCTGACCAGGCTGGTGGACGACGACGAGCAGGTGCTCCCGGCCGCGCAGGAACTGGCCGCACGGCTCGCCGCCGGCCCGACCGTCGCATACGGGGCGATCAAGCGCCAGCTCTCCATCGCCGACGCGGGCACGCTCGCCGACGCGCTGGCGGCCGAGGCGCAGGCACAGGCGATCTGCGGCGCCACCGCCGACCACCGGGCCGCCACGATGGCGTTCGTCGAGAAGCAGAAGCCGGTCTTCCAGGGCCGCTGACCGCGCCGGCCGGCCCCGGCTGTCAGTCGTCCTCTTCCGGATCCTGGTTGGCCTCGACGCCCAGCACGAACGCCTGCATGGCCAGCTCGTCGCCGTACGGCGAGACGAACGCCGGCAGCTCCCGAGGGCCCAGCTCCTGCACGTAGGACCAGAAGATCCGCACCGCCTCGGCGCGCGACGCGGCCTCGATCGGCAGGTCCAGGCTGACCAGCCAGGTGCTGCGGGCCGGCGGCGGGCCGAGCCGGTCGGCCAGCGACCGCCAGCGGGCCGGGTCGAGCGCCACGACCGGGCCGTCCGGCGCCGGGCCGTCGACCGGCACCGGCTCGTCGAGCACCCGCCGGGTGTACGTGACCACGAGCGGCGCGTCCACCGGGTCGGACTGCGGATCGTCCGGGTCCTCCCGGGGCCCGGACACCGCGGGCGCGACCTTGCCGAGCGCGACCAGACGCAGCGGCTCGTCGACGAGCACCGCCACCTGGTCGCCGGGCCGGGGGCGGGCCGCCTCGGCCAGCCCGGTCAGCTCCAGCAGGTCGTGGTGCACCAGCCGTTCGGCCTCGAAGCGCTCGGCGGGCAGCAGCACCGCCCAGGCGCCGGTGGTGGTCGCACCGTCTGTCGTCCCGCTCGTACGCGGCTCGGTGTCGGTCATGCCCCAATCCCATCACGCCGGAGGTGGCGCGCTCCGTCACACCCCGGCCCGGTCACCGCTCACGTGGCAGTCGGCCAGGTGGTCGTCGACCATGCCGGTGGCCTGCATCAGCGCGTAGGCGGTGGTGGGGCCGACGAACCGGAAACCCTGCTTCTTGAGCGCCTTGGCCATCGCCACGGACTCCGGGCTGGTGGCCGGCACCTCGGCGAAGGACCGGGGTCGCGCCGCCCGGGGCGGGGGCGCGAACGACCAGAGCAGCGCGGAGAGGCCCTCGGGCAGCTCCGACGCCGCCCGGGCGTTGGCGATCGCCGCCTCGATCTTGGCTCGGTTGCGGACGATCCCGGCGTCGGCCAGCAGCCGGGTCACGTCGGCCTCACCGAAGCGGGCCACCGCGTCGATCCGGAAGCCGGCGAAGGCGTCCCGGAACGCCTGCCGTTTGCGCAGGATGGTCAGCCAGGACAGGCCGGACTGGAACGCCTCCAGCGTCAG
The DNA here is from genome assembly GCF_040648395.1 of Micromonospora sp. NPDC049151. Lineage (NCBI taxonomy): Bacteria > Bacillati > Actinomycetota > Actinomycetes > Micromonosporales > Micromonosporaceae > Micromonospora > Micromonospora sp. NPDC049151. Next base: position 109,333 of record NZ_JBEZDP010000014.1, on the reverse strand, counting down.
CCGCTCGTAGAGCGCGTCGTCGCCGCGCAGCGGCCGGCCCCACTCCTCGTCGTGGTAGACGGCGTAGTCGGGGGTGCTCGCCCCCCATGCGCAGCGCGGCAGCCCGTCCGCGCCGGTCACCAGGTCAGTCACGGCGTCCACGGTAGGTCAGCCCACCGACAACCCGGCTCAGGGCAGGCGGCCCTGCTCGACCAGCCGGGCGAACTTCTTCAGCGCCTGGGTGAGGCTGAACTTCGAGCCGGGCCAGAGCACCGGCCAGGCGACCCGGCCGGCCCGCCCGCCCGGCAGGTGGAACCACTCGTGCCAGATCACCTGTGTGCGGTCGCGGTCCATCGGGGTGCAGCGCAGCACGCCGGGGCCGCGCAGCAGCCTGCCGCAGTGCACCACACCGACCTCGTACGGCGCGTCGACCCGGACCACCCGCATCTCGTCGCGGAGCACGGCCGGACCGAGCGCGGTGACCGCCTCGACCAGGCTGCCCTCGCCGCCGTCGCCCTCGACCACCCGGACCCGGGTCAGCGGGATCCAGTCCGACTGCCGCTCCCACGCGGTGAGCGCGGCGAACACCCGCTCCGCCGGCGCCTCGACGATCACCGTGGCGGTGACCTCGGCGGCACCGCGCCGGGACGCCTCGGTGAAGTCGTCAGCCGGCCGGCCGGCGCCGGTCACGCCGACTCCGATCGGACCACCGAACCGCGCTCCCGGTCACCGTCGGCGCTCCCGTCCGCCGGGGAGACGGTGTCCTCGGTGGCCGCGGCGGCCGGGGCCTCCGCCACACCCGCCTCGGCCGGCGCGCGTCCCGGCTGCCCGCCGGCGTCGGGCCGGTCCGGCTGCCCGTCGCCGTCGATCCGGCTCGACGGCTCCGGCCCGGACAGGTCGATCACCACCGGCTCGGGGGCGGACGGGCCGGGCGCCGGCTCCGTCTCGGGGCGGGTCGCGGCGGCCTCCTCGCGCGCCCGGCGCAGCGCGTCGGCGTCCTCGGTACGCCCGTCCCGCAGGGCCGCGTTCTCCGCCTCCAGGACGCCGATCAGCTCGGTCTTGTAGCCGATGTCGTACGCCGCCCGGCGCAGTGCCGCGTCGACCTGACTCATCCGGTAACCGCGCAGCGCCGTGTCGAAGCGGACGCCTGACACGTCCGACTCGTCGAGCGGACGGCTGCCGGGCAGTGGCACGGCCCGGCCGTCCGGCTCGGCCGGTGTGAGGCCCGGATCCTTGCCGGAGACCAGCACCGTCACCCCGAACACCACAGCCGCGACTGTCAGCGCGACGACCAAGAGGAGCAGAACCTCACCCATGCACAGATCGTGGCATGCGGGGCGGGATCGGGCGAGCCCTCTGAGGCGTCCGTTCCGCGAATGCGTCCGCCGCGCGGTACCGGCACGGGCGGCGCGGGCGACGCGGGCGGGACCGGATAGCGTCGGACCGGCCGGTGCGGTCCGGCGGCGAGGAGGCGGGCATGACCGGGGCGTTGCGGCTGGGCGGACGGACGTTCGGCCCCGGTGAGCTGGTGGTGATGGCTATCGTCAACCGCACGCCCGACTCGTTCTTCGACCGGGGCGCCACCTTCGCCCAGGACAGCGCGCTGCGCGCGGTGGAACGCGCGGTGGACGAGGGCGCCGAGATCATCGACATCGGCGGGGTGAAGGCCGGGCCGGGCGACGAGGTGGACGTGGCCGAGGAGATCCGGCGGACGGTGGACACCATCGCCGCGGTCCGGTCCGCCTTCCCGGACGTGGTCGTCTCCATCGACACCTGGCGTGCCGAGGTGGCGGTGGAGGCGGTAGTGGCCGGCGCGGACCTGCTGAACGACACCTGGTCGGGGGCGGACCCGGCGCTGGCCCGGGTCGCCGCGGCGACCGGCGCCGGCCTGGTCTGCTCGCACGCGGGCGGGCTCGCCCCGCGTACCCGGCCGCACCGGGCCGCCTTCGACGACGTGGTGGCCGACGTGCTCGGCACGGTGACCGGCCTGGCCGAACGCGCGGTCGGGCTGGGTGTGCGCCGGGACGGCATCCTGATCGACCCGGCGCACGACTTCGGCAAGAACACCCGGCACTCGCTGGAGATCACCAGGCGGCTGTCGGAGCTGACCGACACGGGCTGGCCGCTGCTGGTGGCGCTGTCGAACAAGGACTTCATCGGCGAGACGCTCGACCTGCCGGTGCCCGAGCGGCTGGAGGGGACGCTCGCCGCCACGGCGGTCTCGGCCTGGCTCGGCGCCCGGGTGTTCCGTGCCCACCAGGTCCGCGAGACCCGCCGGGTGCTGGACATGGTGGCGTCGATCCGGGGCGACCGGCCGCCGGCGGCGACCCGGCGCGGGCTGGCCTAGCGGGCCGGGCCCGGTGCCGGGCCGCTGGTCAGGTCCAGCGCAGGACGCCGCGCCGCCACGCGTAGAGGATGCCGAGCGCGACGATCGCCACGAAGACGCCCATCTCCACGACCGTGGTGGCGCCGAATCCGGGCCGGTCGAAGACCAGCGCCCAGGGGAACAGGAAGACCGCCTCGACCGCGAAGAGCACGTAGAGATACGCGTAGACGTAGTACCTGATCTGCATCTGCGCCCAGTCGCCGCCGACCGGGTCGATGCCGCACTCGTACGTGGCCCGCTTGCCCCACGGCTCGGCCGGCCGGCTCGGACGTAACACCCGGTTCGCCGAGAACGCCGTCACGAAGAAGAGCACGGCGGCGAGCAGCAGCAGACCGAGCGTGGCGTACGAGCCGAGGTATCCGGTCACGACCGGAGCGTACCGGTCTCGTCCAGATGTCCCGGACACGTTACGAATTTGTTTCCTGGCAGGACTAGTGCCTGATGGCAAGTATCACCGAATAATGGGATCCCGTTGATCGTCCGGAGGACAGATGCCCCGCCTCAGCGTTGCGCCCGATCGGCGGGCCGCGTTCCGCCGTACCCTCGCGGTGCTGGCGCCCGTGCTCGTCGCGGCGATGGTGGCGGTGGTGCCCGCCGGGGCGGTCGCGCACCCGGGCCCGGCGGCCGTGCTCCGGGCGATCGAGCCGGTGGAGCCGGGCGGCGACCCCGGCGGCGAGCCGTCCGGTCCGGCGCCCAGCGGCGACCCGGCGCCCACGGCGACGGCCCCGCCGCCGACCGAGGCGCCGCCGCCACCGACCACGCCCCCGGCGCCGGCCCCCACCTCGCCGGCCGCGCCGCCGGCCAGCGCGCCCGCCGATCCGGCGCCGACCACCGCCGCGCCGGCCACCACGGCGCCCGTGCCGCCGCCCGTCGTGCCGCCGGTCAAGGCACCACCGCCCCCGCCGGCGCAGCCGGCCGGCGGCCCTCTGGGGGTACGCGTGAACACCGGCGACGTGGTGCTGCCGCCGGCCTACTGGAACGCCGACGCCACGGTGGCCGCGCTACGGGTGACGGTGACGAACACCGGTGGGCGGGCGGAGCGGATCAGCCTGGGCTACACGCTGCCGCCCGGGCTGTCCGACGCGGGCACCCCTGGTTGCGAGCCGGCCGGTGGCGGCAACCACCGCTGCGCCGGGTGGGACGCGGAGCCGGGCGCCCGGTTCAGCGCCACCATCCGGGTCCGGGTCGACGGCGACGCCTGGCGGACCATGCCGCTGGCCGGGTCGGTCCAGGTCACCGCCGTCGCACCCGGGGTCAGCGGCGCGGCGTACGACGACGAGGGCTTCGCCGTGCTGTTCCCGCCCGGGCCGCCGGTACCCGGCATCTCGCTCCGCGCCGACGAGGTGCTGTTCGACATCAGCGGCGCTCCCGCGACGCTCACCGTCCGGCTCGGTAACACCGGCCGGGTCGACGCGGCCGGCCGGATCGACGTTCTCCTGCCCGCCGGGGTGACAGTCGCCGGCAGCGAGCCCGGCTGTGCCCCGGTCTCGGCCGACCGGACCCGCTGCGATCTGGGCGTGCTGGCGGCGGGGCGGACCGGCGGCGTACGGCTGACGCTCGCCGCCTCGGCGGAGGCCCAGCGGCTGGCACCGCTGTCCGGCGCGGTGATCGGCCGGCTGGACCCGCGCAGCGGGCGGGACCGGCAGGTGCAGATGAGCTTCCGGATCAGCGCCGCCGCGGCGGACGCCACGCCGCCGGTCGCCGCGCCGGCCCCGACCGGTTCGCAGGGCGTGCTCGTCGCCGCCGGCGAACGCGACGGTGACGGCACCTCGGTCCGGGGGGCCGCCATCGCGTTGATCGCCGTGTCCGGTCTCCTCGTCGTGCTCGCGCTGGCTCTGGCGACCCGCTCGCTGCGCCGCCGCAGCGACATCACCGCGCCGGAGCGGCCGGTCGCCGACAGGTGATCATGGATATGTGGTGATCTGGGTTACGGGCCCAGGTACTAAACGCTGCAAAGCAGGGCATACAGCAGCCCGATCCAGTCCCATACGTCGGACCTCGACCAAGGTGGCCCTAACGTGGCGACGTAGGCTCTGACGTGAGAATCGGAGCGGGCCGGACCGGCGAGGGTGACGGCGCTCAGTTAAGCGAGGTGCGGGTGTGACCAAGCAGATCCGTCAACTGGACCGGGTGGTCATCCGGTTCGCCGGTGACTCCGGCGACGGCATGCAGCTCACCGGCGACCGGTTCACCTCGGAGACGGCGCAGTTGGGCAACGACATCTCCACGTTGCCGAACTTCCCCGCCGAGATCCGCGCTCCCGCCGGCACCCTGCCCGGCGTGTCGAGCTTCCAGGTGCACTTCGCCGACTACGACATCCTGACCCCGGGTGACGCGCCGAACGTGCTGGTGGCGATGAACCCGGCGGCGCTGAAGGCCAACCTGGCGGACCTGCCGCGCGGGGCGGACATCATCGTCAACACCGACGAGTTCACCCGGCGCAACCTGGCCAAGGTCGGCTACGCGACGAGTCCGCTCGACGACGACTCGCTCGCCGGATACGCGGTGCACCCGGTGGCGCTCACCTCGATGACCGTGGGCGCGCTGGCCGAGCACGACGTGTCCAAGAAGGACGCCGAGCGGGCAAAGAACATGTTCGCGCTCGGGCTGCTGAGCTGGATGTACTCCCGCCCGTACGAGTCGACCCTGCGGTTCCTGGAGCGCAAGTTCGCGGCCCGCCCCGAGCTGGTGGCGGCGAACGTGGCCGCGTTCCGGGCCGGCTGGAACTTCGGCGAGACGACCGAGGACTTCTCCGTCCGGTACGAGGTCAAGCCCGCCAGGATGCTGCCGGGCACCTACCGGAACATCACCGGCAACGCGGCGCTGTCGCTGGGTCTGGTGGCCGCCGGGGTGCGCTCCGGGCTGCCGGTGTTCCTCGGCGCGTACCCGATCACGCCGGCCTCGGACATCCTGCACGAGCTGAGCAAGCACAAGAGGTTCGGCGTGGTCACCATGCAGGCCGAGGACGAGATCGCCGCGGTCGGGGCGGCGCTCGGCGCGTCGTACGGCGGCTCGCTCGGCGTGACCACCACGAGCGGTCCGGGCGTGGCGCTCAAGAGCGAGACGATCTCCCTGGCGGTGGCCCTGGAGCTGCCCCTGGTCATCGTCGACGTGCAGCGGGCCGGGCCGTCCACCGGCATGCCCACCAAGACCGAGCAGGCCGACCTGAACATGGCCCTGTACGGCCGGCACGGCGAGGCGCCGGTCGCGGTGATCGCGCCGAAGTCCCCGTCGGACTGCTTCCACGCGGCGCTGGAGGCGGCCCGGATCGCGCTGACCTACCGCACCCCGGTGATCCTGCTCTCCGACAACTACGTCGCGAACGGCTCCGAGCCGTGGCTGCTGCCGGACGTGGAGTCGCTGCCCGACCTGCGGGTCGAGTTCGCCACCGAGCCCAACGGCGAGGACGGCACGACCTTCCTGCCGTACCTGCGGGATCCGCAGACGCTGGCCCGCCCGTGGGCGGTGCCCGGCACGGCCGGCCTGGAGCACCGGATCGGCGGCCTGGAGAAGGCCGACAAGACCGGCGACATCTCGTACGACCCGGCCAACCACGACTTCATGGTGCGGACCCGGGCGGCCCGCATCGAGACCATCCCGGTGCCGGACGTCGAGGTGGAGGACCCGGACGGCGACGCCCGGGTGCTGGTGCTGGGCTGGGGCTCGACGTACGGCCCGATCGGCGCCGCCTGCCGTGGCCTGCGCCAGCGCGGGCTCTCGGTGGCCCAGGCCCACCTGCGGCACCTGGCCCCGATGCCGGCGAACCTCGGCGAGGTGCTGAGCCGCTACGACAGGGTGGTCGTGCCGGAGATGAACCTCGGCCAGCTCGCCCACGTGATCCGGGCGAAGTACCTGGTCGACGCGATCGGCTACAACCAGGTCCGCGGCCTGCCGTTCACCGCCGCCGAGCTGGAGACGATGCTGGAAGAGGTCCTGAAGAATGTCTGAGCCCGTCGCCCTGAAGCTCACCGCCAAGGACTTCAAGTCCGACCAGGAGGTGCGCTGGTGCCCCGGTTGCGGCGACTACGCCATCCTGGCCGCCGTGCAGGGCTTCATGCCGGAGCTGAACATCCCCCGGGAGAACATCGTCTTCGTCTCGGGCATCGGCTGCTCGTCGCGTTTCCCGTACTACATGAACACGTACGGCATGCACTCGATCCACGGCCGCGCCCCGGCGATCGCCACCGGCCTGTCGGTGTCCCGGCCGGACCTGTCGGTCTGGGTGGTCACCGGTGACGGCGACGCGCTCTCCATCGGCGGCAACCACCTGATCCACGCGCTGCGCCGCAACGTGAACCTGAAGATCCTGCTGTTCAACAACCGGATCTACGGGCTCACGAAGGGCCAGTACTCGCCGACCTCCGAGGTCGGCAAGATCACCAAGTCGACGCCGGTCGGGTCGGCGGACGCCCCGTTCAACCCGCTGTCGCTGGCACTCGGCGCGGAGGCCACGTTCGTGGCCCGGACGATCGACTCGGACCGCAAGCACCTCCAGTCGGTGCTGCGGGCCGCCGCCCAGCACGAGGGTTCGGCGTTCGTGGAGATCTACCAGAACTGCAACATCTTCAACGACGGCGCGTTCGACCCACTGAAGGAGCCGGCCACCCGGGACGACTTCCTGATCCGGCTGGAGCACGGGCAGCCGATCACGTTCGGCAAGGACGGGCAGTTCTGCGTGGTGCACCCGCCGGGTGGCTTCGGGCTGGAGGTGCGGGAGACCGCGAACACCCCGGCCGAGGAGATCGTCGTGCACGATGCCACGGTGGCCGACCCGGCGTACGCGTTCGCGCTGTCCCGGCTGCCCGGCCTGGACCTGAGCAACACCCCGATCGGAGTGTTCCGCTCGGTGGGCCGCCCCTCCTACGACAGCACCGTGCAGGAGCAGGTCGCGGCCGCCAGGGCTAGCGTCGACCAGACCCCGGAGCAGCAGCTCGCCGCCCTGCTCGGCAGCGGCGACACCTGGACGATCCTCTGATCCGCCGCTGACCCGTCACGCGAGAGGGCGGGCCGTTCCCCCGCGGAACGGCCCGCCCTTCGCGTGTGGCGCAGCCTGGTCAGGCGGCCGCCGAGGCGGGCACCCACAGCTCGTCGACGGCCCGCTCGGCAGCGGCGAGGCTCTGCTCGAACAGCGGGATCAGCTCGGCCATCGCCGGGTTGACCGGGGCCAGGGTCAGCTCGGCGCAGATGAACCGCGGCTCCAGCCCGGTCAGGGAGAGGCCGTGCGGCAGCCACGGCTCGGCGTGGTCCCAGCCCTCCCGCGGGGTGCCCGCGCCGTACCCGCCGCCGCGGCTGACCAGGACGACGAACTGGCGGTCGCCGAGCAGCCCGGCGTTCGTCACCGGGTCGTACGCGATGCCGGGGGCGATCAGGTGGTCGACCCAGGACTTCACGCTGCTGGGCGGCCCGTAGTTGTAGAGCGGCAGCCCGAGCAGGACCGTGTCGGCCTGCTTCACCTCGGCCACCACCTCCTGGGTCCGCCGCCAGGACGCCGCCTGCTCGGGGGTGTGCTGATCCGGCGGCACCATGCGCGCGAGACCGCTCGCCGTGTCCAGGTGTGGCAGCGGGTTCTGGCCCAGGTCGCGGTAGGTGACGGTGCCGTCCGGGTGGGCGGCGCGCCAGGCGGCGGCGGCACGGGCGGTGAGCCGTCGGCTGATCGACCGCTCCCCCGTGATGCTGGAGTCGATGTGCAGCAGGTGAGCCATTTCTTTCTCCTCCATCGATCGTTTGTGTAGAACAAACTATTTATAGCAGGTCGATGTTTCCCGGGGCGCGTAAACTGGGTCACATGTCCGCCGCACCGGTCGAGGAGTCCGAGCGCCGCTCCGGGCCCCTGCTCGACCATCTGGCCCGGCGGATGCGGCTGCGCTCCGAGTCGGTGCTGACCCCGCTGGGCCTGCGCCCACGCCACCTGGTGGCGCTCACAGTGCTGCGCGACTCCGGCGGCATCAGCCAGCAGGCGCTCGCCGGCACGCTTCAGATCGACAGCACGAACGTGGTCGGGCTGCTGAACGACCTGGAGGCGGACGGCCTGGCCGAGCGCCGCCGCTCCCCGGAGGACCGCCGACGGCACGAGGTACGCCTCACCGAGGCGGGCACCAGGCGGCTCCGCGAGGCCGAGTGCGCGCTCGCCGGAGCCGAGGAGGAGGTCCTCGGCGCGCTGGCTCCCGGCGAGCGGGACCTGCTCTACGACCTGCTACGACGGGCCACCCAGGGCCGGTCGTCGACGTGCGGCGAAGTGCTCGCGGAGGGCGGCCCGGGCACCTGCTGAACGTCGCGCTCAGCGGGGCGCGGTCAGAGCGCGGTGGTGGCCTGCGGCCGGTCGTCCCGGACGTGGACGAGCATGTCGCCGGTCTCGATCACCGCGCCCGCACGGTCGTTGAGCGTGACCACCTTGCCCCGGCGGACCAGCGCGATGACGAGCGACTCCAGCTCACGGGGTGAGCGGCCCACCTCGTCACGCTCGGCCGACCGCATGGCCAGCGCCATGCCCTGACCCGGGGTGAGCAGGTCCTCCACCACGTCGATCAGGGGCGGGGCCGAGGTGGACAGGCCGAGCAGCCGGCCCGCGGTGGCCGACGAGACGATCACGTGGTGGGCGCCGCTCTGCTTGAGCAGCGGCGCGTTCTCCGCCTCGCGTACCGCCGCGATGATCCGGACCTGGCCGGCGGTGAGCTGCCGGACCGTGAGCGCCACCAGCACCGACGCGTCGTCGCTGTCGGTCGCGATGATGACCGACTTCGCGGTACGCACGTGCGCCTGCTCCAGCACCGACGACCGGGTAGCCGAACCCTCGATCGTCACCAGCCCGTTGGAGGTGGCCTGCCGCAGTGCGGGCCCGCTCCGCTCGACCACCACGATCTTGGACTTGTCCGTGCCGTTCTCCAGCAGGGCGGAGACCGCGCTGCGGCCCTTGGTGCCGTAGCCGCAGATGATGACGTGGTCCTTCACGGTTCTCCTCCACCGCGACAGGCGACGCCCGGTGCGGTACTGCTCGGTCAGGACTTCCAGGGTGGTGCCGACCAGGATGATCAGGAACAGCACCCGGGCGGGGGTGATGAACAGGACGTTGGCCAGGCGGGCGGACGGGCTGACCGGGGTGATGTCGCCGTACCCGGTGGTGGAGAGCGAGACCACCACGTAGTAGAAGCAGTCGAGCAGGGTCAGGCCGCTCTCGTCGACGTCGCGGTAGCCGTCGCGGTCGAGCCACACCACGAACACCGTGGCGAAGACCAGGCCGAGGGCGGCGAGCAGGCGCAGACTCAGCGCGCTCAGCGGCCCCCGCCGCTGCGCGGGAAAATGGATCACCGTCGGTCCCGCTCCGCCACCGTCGCCTGCACGCCCTCAAGATAGCGGGTACGCCCCGAGCCGGCTGGTCGGGCAGGGGCCGGTCCGTCGCCGCGAGCGGTAAGGATTTCGTCACATCCATCGGCGCCGTCACGGGTGAGACTGATGACCGACCGGTCGTCCCGCGTTGATCCACACCTGCCCGGTCGGTACACGGGGGCTGACCGGGCAGGTGCCGGGGGCGTGGACGGGGCATGATGGGGACGTCCGGACGGCGACCGCGAGGAGGCCGGCATGTCGTTGCTGCGACGCGTGATCGGCGGGGTGCTGCGGCGCATCCGCCTGCGCCAGGGCCGCACGCTGCGCGAGGTGGCCCAGGCCGCCGGCGTCTCCCTGCCCTATCTGTCCGAGGTCGAACGCGGGCGCAAGGAGGCCTCCTCCGAGGTGCTGGCCGCGATCTGCCGCGCGCTCGGGATCCACCTCGCCGACCTGCTCGAAGAGGCCCGCGACGAGCTGCGCCGGGAGCGGCCGACGCCGGTCGGCCCCGGGATCTCGGCGGCCCGGTTCGACCGGGTGCCGGCCGCGCGCACCGGGCCACAGCTGCGGGTCGGCCCGCCGCGGCTGTCCGTCACGCGCCGCCCGGTCGTGTCGCCCCGGCCGCCCGTGTCCCGCCGGCCCGCCGTCTCGCTCCGGCCGCACGTCGCCCGCCGGCCGGTCACCGCCACGCCGCTGCTGGGCGGCGCGCTGCGGCCCGTCGGGCTCGGGCCGGCGCCGCTCGGTCCGGCGTTCGACGCCGCCACGCCGATCGGGTTCTCCGGCGGCATCCGGATCTGGCCGGCTCCCTCCGCCCCGGCCGTCCGCCCCCGTCCGCGTATCTCATCGGCGGTGGCCCGGCGACGGGCCCGCGCCGGCCGGCGGCGGCCGGTCGCCGCGTAGCTTCTGCCCAGGGCGAATCTGCCCGGGGCAGAAAGCCTGGGCCGCGCGGGTGCGTCCGGCGGACGCTGGAGACCGCCGGTTCCCGGGCGGTCCCCCGCCCACCGGCGGCACGGAGGTGGGCGGCGATGGGTGGCATCTGGATGCTCGACGAGGGACAGCCGGCGTTCGGTGACCGGGTCTTCGAGCGGCTGCTGAAGGAACGGATCATCTTCCTCGGCACCGAGGTCACCGACGCGTCGGCCAACCAGATCTGCGCGCAGATCCTGCTCCTCGCGGCCGAGGACGCGGAGCGCGACATCTTCCTCTACATCAACTCGCCGGGCGGCTCGGTCAGCGCCGGCATGGCCGTCTACGACACCATGCGGTACGTCAAGAACGACGTGGCGACGCTGGCGCTCGGCATGGCCGGGTCGATGGGGCAGTTCCTGCTCTGCGCCGGGGCGGCCGGCAAGCGGTTCGCGCTGCCGCACTCGCGGATCATGATGCACCAGCCGTCCGGCGGAATGGGCGGCACCGCCGCGGACATCACCATCCAGGCCGAGAACATGCTGCACGTCAAGCGCACCATGCAGGAGCTGATCGCCCAGCACAGCGGGCGCACGCTGGAGGAAATCCAGCGCGACTGGGACCGCGACCGCTGGTTTACCGCCGAGCAGGCCCGCGAGTACGGCCTCGTCGACCAGGTGCTCACCCGCGTCGACCAGCTCGCCGGGTGAGCCGGGACGGCCCGGCCGATGATCCGGCCGGGCCGTCCCGACGCCGGTCAGGGGTAGCTGACCACCGGGCTGGTGCCGTACGAGCCGACGACGGGAGTGCCGGCCTCGTTGATCGTGCGCTCGATGCCGCCGCTGCCGTCCAGGAACACGGTGATCGCGTCGTGGAACCGCACGCCCGCCCGGCGCGGCGCCTCGATCGCCCGGTCGCAGCGGATGTCCACGCCCTGGTTGAAGTACGAGTACACGCCGAGTCCCCACGCCTCGTGCGTGCGGACGTGGTCGGCCACCTTGTACGAGGCCCAGCCGTTGCCGGTCGGGCTGCGCCAGGCCGCCTGGCTCGGCGGGTCGTAGGGCAGCTCGCTCTGGTAGAACACGGTCCGGCCGCGCTCACCGTTCCAGATCGTCTGCCAGCGCTGGTAGTGCTCGACGAACAGCCCGTACGCGGTCACGTCGTCGCCGTTGACGATCACGCCGGTGGCGGCGGTGTTCACCGTCCAGCCGATCGTGCCCGCCCGGCCGTGGTCGCCGCGCCAGGCCCAGATGTTGTCGATGAGCGTGTGCCGGCTGTGCACCACCAGGCTGGTAGCCGCCCGCCCGGCGTACGGGCCGCCGATGCGGAAGAAGACGTCCTGGAGCGAGATCGGGTTCGTGGCGTGGGACCGGTGGCAGTGCCGCGTGCCGACCTCGACCAGCACCGGTGACTCGACCGGCCCGGCGTCCACGAGCACCCCGGCGACGCGGACCCCGTCCACGTCCTCGATCCGCAGCGCCGCGTCCCCCCGGTCCGGCACCAGGCTCGGCATGCCGAGGCCGAGCACGACGGTGTCCGGGCGGCGTACCCGCAGCGCCCGGTCGAGGTGGTAGACGCCGGGGGTGAGCAGCAGGTGCCGGCCGCGAGCGAGTTCCGCGTTGATCCGCTTCGCCGAGTCGGTGGGCCGGGCCAGGAAGAACGCGGACAGCGGCAGCGACGGCACCGGAGCGCCACCGGCGGCCCAGGTGGTGCCGGCGGTGTTCCGGCGCAGGCGCGGTACGGCGACCCGCCAGGCGCCCCGGGCGTCGACGAACAGGTACGGCTTCTCCCGGGTCACCGGGCTGCTCGGCAGCGTGGTGTACGGCGGGTCGGGGAAGCCCTGCGCGGGCGCGCCGATCACGCCGGAGAAGACCTGGTTCCACACGCCGTTGGTCCACTCGCCGCCGAGTTCGCTGTCGCGGGTGAGCCACTGCTGCTGTGAGCCGTTGATCGTGATGCCGTCCACCTTGGAGTCGGCGATGTAGCCGCCGCTGGAGTAGCCGCCGTTGCCGGGTTCCAGCCACAGCACGCCCTTGACGTGCACCCGGCGCATCGGTGACGCCTGCGAGACGGCCCATTGGTTCGACCAGTCGGTCGGGGTGACGGCGAGGTTCTCCGCCGAACGCCAGAAGTTGGTGAGCGCGGAGATGCCGGCGGGCGAGTTCGGGTCCGGCTGGCCGACCACCCGGACCGCGCCGTGGATCTCCACGTCGTCCGGGTGGGTACCGAGACCGGCGACAGTCGTGTAGTAGCCGAGCCGGGCGTCCACCTCGTAGCGGCCGGGCTTGAACAGCACGGCGTACCTGTCGAAGCCCATCTCGTTGCGCTCCTGGGCGGTGAAGAGCCGGTCCAGCGTGGACTGGATCTCCTCGACCGGCGTGTCCTGGTCGTACACGAAGACGTTCGGTCCGAAGTCGGGCTCGCGGGCCGGGCGCGCGGCCGGGGACGCGGCTGCGGCGCCGGCCGGGAGGCCGAGGGCGGTGAGCGAGGCCGCGGAGGCGGTGAGGGTGAGGAAACGGCGGCGGGAGGGGTCGGGTGATCGCATCTGCCTGCCTGTTCGGTGATGGGACGGGAGAGCGCTCTCTCGCTGTTCCTACCCCATCGCCGTCGATACCGCCAGGGCCCGCCGGTTCCGAAACCGGCGGGCCCTGCTGCGGTCCGTGCTCAGGCGCGCTCGGCGCGCCGCTTCACCAGGTCGTCGACGAGCTTCTCGACGTAGTCGGCGGTCTCCTCCCAGCGGGTGACCGCCGCACAGCGGATGCCCATCGCCTTGACCGGGTAGTCGTTGCCACCCACATCCAGGCGGTCACCCACGAAGAGCACGTTGTCGATCTTCAGATCCAGGTGCTCCAGCAGCTTGCGCATGCCGTACGCCTTGTCCACGCCCTTGCGGGTGACGTCGATCGAGGTCGAGCCACCGCCGCGCACCTCCAGGTCGGGCAGCTTCGCCGCGACCGCGTCGCGCAGCCGCCGCTTCTTGTCGCCGTCCGGATCCCAGCCGTACTTCTCGGCCGGCGGGGCGGACTGCCCCAGCGCGGAGAACGTGATCTGGCTGCCCCGGTCCTCGATGATGTCGCCCCAGGTCTTCGTCTCCCACAGGCCCAGCGCCTGCGCCGACTCGGTGAGCGCGGCGACGACGCGGGCCTTGTCGGCCTCGGTGAGGTCCTCGGCGTAGACCTGCCGCCAGTCCCCGTCGGACCACCGGTAGTAGCGGGTGCCGCAGGTCGGCATCAGGTGCAGCCGGCGGCGCTGCTCCTCGGTGAGTTCGAGGTGGGCGAGCACCTGCGACTGGAACTGCTCGAACCGGCCACCGGAGATGACCAGTACGTCCACCTCGGTGAGCAGGTGGCCGAGCAACTCCGCCATCCGACGATCGATCTGGGACTTGGAAATCGCCAGGGTGTCGTCGAGATCGAACGCCACCACTCGAAGATCGTTCACGAATACCTCATGTCGTCGCGGACAGGCCAGGACATGCCAGGGTACCGACGGGTCCTGGCACCGGCCTGAGGACCCGGCAGGCGGCACGCCCTCTTGACGGAGAGTAACGCGGCAGGCCTCCGGGCGGGCCCCGCTTCCCGCTCCCGACGTTCGACGCTCCCCCGTTGACGGGATCGTCGAACATCGATAGCGTTCGGCCGATAATTACTTTCATCGATGGAGGTGCGCCGGTGAGATTCCTTCGAATGCGCGGATGCCTCGTTGCCCTCGCCGCGACCGCCCTGACGGCCACCACAGCGGGCGTGGTTCCCGCCACCGCCGCGCCCGCCGGCGACATGTCCACGCTGGCGAGCTCGTCCACCTTCCCGCTGGCCGACCCGGACACCTTGCTGGCGAAGGACGGCTCCTACGTCACCTACGGCACCACAGTCGGCGCCGGGACCGGCGCGCGCTGCGGCGCGACCGGCAGGCTGTACGTACCGGTCCTCGTCCACGGCTCCGGCAACAGCGTCGGCATGGCCGACTGCGCCTCCCACGACGCCCTGCCGTCCGGTCCCGGCGCCTGGGCCGAACCCGGCGGCGCGGTCTGGGCCCCCGGCGTCGCACGCTTCGACGGCCGGTTCTTCATGTTCTACACCGCCTCCCGCAAGGGCTCCGGGCAGAAGTGCATCGGACGGGCCGTCTCCGACAGTGCCCGCGGCCCGTTCCAGAACCAGGGCGAGTGGGCCTGCCCGGACGCCGGCCGGTGGGCACTGGACGCCAACCCGTTCGTGGCTGGCGGGAACCTGTACGTCACCTACCGGGACGACGCCATCGCCTCCGGCGCCGAGACCGGCATCTCCACGGTCCGCACCGACGGTGAGGGCCGCGCCATCTGGGACACCCGCCGGGACATGCTCAAGAGCACCGACATCACCTGGGACACCGCCAAGACCAGCGGCGGTACGCACGTGGTCGAGAACCCGTCGATGTGGAAGGCCGCCGACGGCGACTGGTACCTGATGTACTCGGGCAACAACTGGGACAGCGCGCGCTACTCCACCGGCATCGCCCGCTGCGGCGCCACTCCGCTACCCGGCTCCCGCTGCACCCCGATCCGCGAGGGCGTGTCCCGCCCGTTCTTCGGCTTCACCGGCGCCGCCGGCCTCAACCCGATCCGCGACCTGCCCGGCAACCACCAGGGCCCCGGCGGAATGGACGTCTTCGCCGCCGCCGACGGCAGCGAGCGCGTGGTGTGGCACTGGTGGAACGGCACCACCCGCTTCCCGATGACAGGCGTCCTGACCCGCCCCTCCACCGGCTTCCTCGTCTCGTAGCCGGCCGTCCACGTAGCAGCCGACCAGTAAGGAGTCGCATGGAACGCGTCAGCAGACGACAGGCACTCGGCCTCGCGGGCGGCGTCGCGCTCGCCGGCGCCCTGGGGTTCCCCGCACCCGCCGGGGCGGCGACCGCCTGGCGGAACCTGGGCGTCGTCACCGCCAACATCGGCCGGGCGAACCTCGACAAGCGCAAGGCCGCGATCACGGCGGTCCGCAACGCCCTCGACATGACCGGCCCCGAGGACCGTCCGCTCGTCGGCTGGCAGGAGATCGGCGGGGGTGACGGTGACACGAAGGAGAAGGGCTGGATCAACGAGCTGTTCGGCGAGCGCTACCGCAACGTGCACCTCGACGACGGCGGGCACTACGTCCCGATCTCCGTGCCCAAGGCGTACGACGTGCTCGACAAGCACGTCACACCCGTACACGAGGGTCTGGCGGGCGTCTCGGTGAACCGCGTCATCTCCGAGGTCCTGCTGGCCGCCAACGACGACGCGGCGCTTCAGTTCGCGTTCCTCAACACGCACTTCGTGGCCGGCGCGTTCAACGGCCAGGAAGATCCGCACGAGGAGTGGCGCAGGACCAAGTGGGCGCACCACTTCGACGTCCTCCGGGAACGGATCTCCAGTTGGCAGGCCCGTGGCCACCCGGTGATCTGGACCGGTGACACCAACCGCAACCCGATGCCGAAGCTGTTCCCCGCGAAGGAGACCCGCGCCTTCGACGCCGGCATCGACCAGATCGGCTGGCTCCAGGGGTCGAACGGAGTCCAGATCCAGTTGCGCAACCGCAAGACGGTGCCCATGCACGTCGACGGCCACGACGCCCGCGTGGCGGTGCTCCAGCTCCGCCGGGCCTGACAACACGCCTGCTCACCATGCGCTTCGACCCAGTCACGCTCGGTTGAACTGCTTCACGGAAAATTGCATTTGGCAAGAGCTGGCACCGGAATTTTCTCGATGCGATGCATCTGCTTGTCAGGTACCCGACAGTGAAATGCCGACTCTTGTGCTAGCCGTCCGCCGGGAGCATGCTCGAACCGTCGAACGGCACAGCGTCGCCTCACACAGAGGGCGGCGCCCGGCTGCCACCGGACGCCGCATTCGACTCCACCGCTGCAACGGAAGGAGTCACGTTGACTGTAATCCCTCACGGGTCAGACTTCGAGACACCAGAGGACGAGGACGAAGCCGTTGCCGAACTGACAGGCCGGCACCGCATCATCCTGGCGTACATCAAGACGCTCAGTCCGATCATCGCCGCCGTCGTCGCCTGCATCGGGACGCTGGTGGCAGCGCTGGTCCGCTGACCCGCCGGCCCCGCGCTCCGGCTCCGGCCGGACGCGGGGCCGTCCCGTTCCCCAAGGATCTGGCACACTGCGGCGATGCCGACCTTCGATCGCCTCTTCGCCGAACACGTCGGCACCGGGCTGGCCCGTCAGTTGGCGCTGGCAGATCTCCTCGGCGAACGCGACTGGCAGCTCGACGTGCCCGACGGCACCGTGACGTTCGGGAACGACCTGCGATACCGCGTCCAGCTCCTCGGCACCGAAAGTCACGACGACGGCACCTGGCTGTGGGCCTGGGCGAACGAGGCCAGCAACCTCCCACCGGCGCTGCTGCACCTGGCCGGCTGGCTCCGCGAGTACGGGCACCGCCAGCAGGTCGCCGAACTCACCGAACCCACGTTCCCGCTCCGGCGCGCCGACGGACACCGGCTCGCCCTGCTGGCGTCCGGCCTGACCGGCCGCTGCTACTACCGCGGGCCGTACGACGGCGGCGCGGTCTTCTTCCACCTCGACGACGCCCCGCCGCAGATCACCGCGCCGGTCCGGCCGGAGCGGGTGCCGACCGTCCTGGCCCAGGTCCTCCAGTCCTTCCCGGTGGAACACCGCGTCACCGTCGAGGCGTTCCTGCACCAGCAGGGATGGCGCCTGGACCGGGCACCGATGTCGGTGACGGCACAGAGTCAGGACGGCTCCGTCCTGCGCGTCGACTTCGACGCGATGGGGCGTGTCAGCAACATGTCGGGGACGGTCAGCCCGTAGGCGAATCTGGTGCCCCGGCAGGATTCGAACCTGCCGCACGCGGTTCAACACGTGTGGACACGGCCGAGAGCGGCACGGCGGTTACCTCGCTGGACCCGCGCGGCTCCCACCTCCAGGAGCTGACCGCCGTCGACCCTCGGGTCCCGTCCCATCGGGCCCGTCGTCGGGGCGATGCCATCCCCGAGCTTCACCTCGACCCTCGCTACAGGCCCGTCTGACTTGTCCCCGTCGAGACCCAGAGCACGAACACGATCGTCACGACCACCCCGGCGACTGCGACCAGACCGGTCACCAGGGCCGCACGAGGCGAGTGGCGCCGACGCAGCTCGAAAGCCGCGGTGACAGTGAACAGCAACGCGAACATCTCGAACGCGGCGAGCCAGAGGAGTCCGATGAAGCTCAGCAGGCCCTCGACCATGTCGCGGCCGGAAAAGATCAGCCAACCGCCGTATGCCGCGCCTCCCCAACACAACGTCGCCAGGATCGCCAACACGTACACCGCTCGATAGGAAACGGGGGCAGAACGGCCACCCTCCGGCATCGGGAGGTGCGTCCCGGCGGGACCACCGGGCTGACTCGACGGTCGAGGCGGATGAGAGGGGGGCATACACGGACGCTAGCCGCGCAGGTGTGCCACGGGAATCGGTCGACAGGCCCGCAGCGGCCTCGGCACGGAAACGGTGCGAGTCACGACAGGTGGAACCGTGGCGCGCCAATGCCGCGGTCGCGCCAGCTGCGAAAATCGCTGTCCCGCTATCGGAACACACTGGTAGAAAGCCGGGATGCAAAAGACTTTGACGTTCGCTGATCATCTGCGGCTGATCGACGAACGGTCGACCGCCTTCCGTGCCGCGGTCGCTGCGGCGCCCAGCCTCGACGTGCCGGTGCCGACCTGTCCGGAGTGGACGCTGTTCGATCTCGTGCAGCACCTGGGCATGGGCCGTCGCAGGTCGGCCGCCATCGTCGCCGCCGGGCCAGCCGACGCTCCCCCGGAGAAGTCCGCTTGGGACGACGGCGCGGGTGCGCCTCGGGAACGCGAGGCTCTGCTGGCCTGGTGGACCGAGTCCGTCGAGCGACTGACGAGCGCGCTGCGTGAGGCCGGCCCGGACCGCGGTTGTTGGACGTTCTGGGGTGACTCGCAGTCACCGGAAACCTCCGGCGCATGGGCTCGGCGCCAGGTGCCCGAGATCGCGGTGCACACCTACGATGCCCAGCTCACCGTGGGGAACCCGGCACCGCTACCGGAGGAGGTCGCCCTCGAGGGTTTCGACGACTGCCAGTTCACCCTCTGCTCGACGGATGTCGCCTGGCCGCACGCCCCCGCGGTCGTCGAATACCACGCCACCGAGGGCCGCTCTTGGCGCCTTCGGCTGTCCCGCGAGGGCGCACGGGCCGCCCGTCTCGGCACGTCGGCTGCCAGCGAGGACCCGGACACGGCCGACGTCTCCGCCCGGGGCACGGCCAGTGACCTGGTCTTGTTCTTTTACGGCCGCGTACCGCTGGATTCTCCGAAGCTGGAGCTGGACGGCGACCGTCGCATCTTCGACCAGCTCATCGCCTGGGACCCGTCGGTGTAGCGACGATCCCATTCATCCTGAGGCTGGGCTGGTCTGGACGTGATGTAGGACGAGGATGGCCTGGACGATCGCGGGGTCAACCTCGTCTTGACGCGGGACGGGTAGGAGCACGGCGCCGGGCAACCGACGAGTCCGTGGTGAGGATGCGGCGCGAGCGTCACGGGCAGGCCCCCGCTGCCGGCAACCGAGGTAGCCGACAGGGCCGGATACAGGCGGCGTTTCGGCGGTGTATCGAGGTGCCCCCGGCAGGATTCGAACCTGCGACACACGGTTTAGGAAACCGATGCTCTATCCCCTGAGCTACGAGGGCGCGAGTGCCCAGTCTAGCGGCCTGCCGGTTCACCCGGGGTGGCAGGGAGTGGCCCACGTTCACCCACGTCGTCGCCCTGGTCAGGGCCGACCGATGACCACACCCCGAGCACACGGACCCCGGCAGCGACCCGGCCCGTTGACCCGCCGTGGCATCCGGTGGCACCGGTTGCCCCACGGTGGCATCCGCTCTCGAGCACACACCGCGCACATCATCGAAGGTCCGGAGTCGGGTCTCGGGTCGCCCGCCGATAGACGTTGCTCGGCGCGGACAAGGACGTCGGCGCCGGGGTTGTTGAGGCGCTGGCCGGTTCTGGCGGAGATCGGTTACGGTAACGTCGCTTTGCGTCAATGCAGCCGTCGTGTCCGTACGGGGTTGTGAAGGGACGGGCGTCATGATCGATCCGCAGCGGGTAGACGATGCGAAGCGGGCACTGGGTGCAAGGCTTGCCGCCTGGCGCAACGTGCGTGGGCTGACCCAGTTGGCATTGGCGAGGCGGGTGCCGGTTTCCCGGACCACGATCGCGGGCGTCGAGCGCGGGCAGCAATGCCCGGACCGGATCTTCTGGCAGCGCTGTGAAGCGGCCCTAGCCGCTGGTGGAGAGTTGCTGGCCGACTACGACGACTATCGGCGCCTGAAGCAGCAGCTTGATCAGGAGAAAGTCGAAGCGGCACAACGCATGCGGTGGGGCGAAGTCGAGGACCGCTCACTACCGGCTGGCACTCACGGTGTCCCGGTGACGGATCCGGCACGGGAGTCGTTGCGCGACCTCGCCGCCACGGATCTGACGGCCGGTGGTCCGAACGGCCTGACGGCACCACTCGCGCGGGTCGCCGGTGCCGCGGTGGCAGGTGAGACGGACTTTCACGATGGTGACGCGGTTACGCTTGCGGTCATGTCCGATGGGCAGGCGATGTCATTGCGGGTAAGCCGGAGGGCTCTGCTGGAACTGGCCGCTGGCCTCACCGCCGTGCCGGTTGTCACCACCACAGGCGTTTCTCACCCACGGTCCGTCGACCCTGCCGTTGTCGATCACTTCGCGGAGCTTCGCGCGCTCCTCGTACAAGCGGACGACCTGCTGGGTGGCCTCACCATCCTGTCGACCGTCGAACAGCAGATCGCGCTGATCGCCGCCCTGCGTCGGCAGACACGTGGACAGCTTCGTAACCGGCTTCTCAGCACCGAGGCACGGTGGAGCGAGTTCGCGGGTTGGCTCAGCGACGATCTCGGCGACCGGGCCGCGGGCGACCGCTGGCTGGACCGCGCGGGAAGCATGGCGCAGGAAGCCGACGATCAGGAGTTCTGGGCGTACGTCCTGACCGCGCTGGTACCCCACCGAGTTCGTCACCACCGCGACGTCGCGCAGCGCCGCCAGGTCCTGCTCGGCGCGCCCGGTGTGCTCGGCGACGAACGTCCCGTCAGGGCGGGTCACCACCTGATGCGCCTCGCCCCACCGAACCGATGCGCGGGCGCCGAACTCGACCGGAGCCACCCCGGCGAAGGTGCCGAACGGTGTCGCCCGGGTGGTCCACCTCAGCAGGTACCGGACCGTCGAGTCGACCATGCGCCCGAACCGGCGGTCGGTGGTCGGCGCACTGGCCACGGTCCGGGTGATCTGTTCGGCCAACTGGGGTGTGGCAGCGGCGACGGCGGTGGCGAATCCCGGCAGCGCCCACACTGCGGCCAGCCACTGCCGCCACTGCTCGGGCTGATCCGTCGTCAGGTCGGGCCACGCGGGCAGGGTCAGACCGCTGGGGTAGGCGGCAACTCTGATCAGCGCCGCACCGGCCGTGGGGAACATGAACGCACCCTCGAAGACGGGGGCCCGGCGCTGGAGACGCCGGGCCCGGGGTGGATCGTCAGGGACGGTTACTTGCTGCCGCCGGAACAGGCGTTCGAGCCCGTGTTGCCCGAGCCGCAGCCGTCGTCGGTGCTGGTGGCGTACCCGCTGGCAGCGGGGCCGGCGTCCACCAGGGTGATGTCCAGGTCGAACTCCTCGAGTTCCATGGTCTCCACTCGCGTGTTCCTTCCTATGCGGAGGTGAAGGTGAGGACGAGGCGACTGTGTCGCTTGTCCAGCACCGTCCCGGCCGGCAGGGCGCCGTCGGGAGTACCTGCGGGTAGGACGTGCAGCACCGGAGAGGGCTCGCCAGCGTCCACCCACGCGCGCATGTGCCCGGCCATCCGTCCCGCCGCCGCGGCGGCGTCGGGCCCGTGAGCGCAGGCGCCGAGGTCGAACGTGTCGTCGGTCCAGCGCAGCGTCGACCGGTAGGAGAACGTCCCCTCGTGCAGGGCGGCGGGCGTACCGAACCGCCAGGCAGGGGCGACGATGCCGGCGTCGACGGCCTCCTGCTGCGCCGAGAGCACCACGAACTGGTCGACCTCATCGGCGAGGCGGGCCGCCAGCCACAGGTCCAGGTCGGCCAGGACGCTACGAGGCGGCAGGCCCACCCCTGCCCATGCCTGCTCCTGCGGCTGCGACAGCAGCCCACCGACCGATTCCGGGTCGACCTGCTGGCCCTCATCCAGCCGCAGGTGGACACCGGCGGCGATGTCGACATACCGCATCTCGTGGGCTCCGGTGCCCCGCATCGCCACGAACCCGCAGAGGCGCTGGCTGTGGCTGACCAGCCGGTCACCGACCCGGCGCAGCGCCCACGACCGGGTCATCCCGAACGTCCGTAGCGGCACCACCAGCACGCCGTCCTCGGCGAGCTGCGCGATCCACGCCGCGGGGATGTCCCACGCCCCGGCCGTCACGATGATCAGGTCGTAGCAGCGCCCCAGGTCGATCGGCTGCTCCGCGTCCGCGCACACCACGCTGACATCGCCGTAACCTGCCACCGCCAGACACGCCACCGCCCGCTCGGTCACCTCCGGGTCGATGTCCACGGTCGTGACCGAACCCGACGGCCCGACCAGCTCGCGCAGCAGCGACGCGTTGTAGCCGCCCGATCCGATCTCCAGCACGTGCCGGCCGTGCAGGCCACCGGTGAGGGCGTCAGCCGCCTGCCCGAGCATCTCCGCGATCAGCCACGGCGCGGACACCGAACTGACGGTCTCATCACCGAGCCGCTTGGTGACGACCGCGGTGTCGCTGCGGTACGCCTCCTCCATCGGGACACCCGGCGTGTACAGCTCGCGGGGAACCACCCGCAGTGCCGCCTCGACCTCGGGCCGCATCGTCAGCCCCTTGGCCGCATGGTCAGCGACCAGCTGGTCGACCATCGCGTCACGGAGGTCGTCGCTGCTCATCGTGTCGACGCTCATGTGCGCGTCACTCTCCTGTTCGTCAGGACCGCCGCCGTTGCGGACGGCCCGCACTTTCCGTTATCCGCCAAGGACGAACACGGCCTCAGACGCCCGAGGACTGTTCCCCTGCTGGGCAGGACGCAGGCCGAACTCACCGGGTGCCCAACCGGCAAGGCGACGCAAGGCGGCCCGGATTCGATCAAGCCGCAGTCAACGTGAGGTCCGAGCCGTCCCGGCCACCAGCGGTCCCGGATTCCTCGGCAGCGGCGAGAAACTGCGGTACAGGGTCACACGGATCAACTCCCCTCGGGTTGGGCGGTGCCGGGGACCCCTGAGCGGCGGGCGCCGAGCGGTCATGTCCACCACTCAACGCCGGTCTGACCGTGTCGAACACCCTCGACACGGGATTTCGACACGGTCAGACCGGCCCCAGCGCCTCTCGGGGGCCGACTACGACAGGCGGGCGGACAGCCTGTGGAGTTCGTCGAGGATCACGTTCCAGCGGAAGGGCTGATCGTCGTGAGCTGGTCGCAGCGCCTCGGTGGCGGTGAGGCGTACGCCGTGGTCGGCGAGGAGCCGCAGGTGGGCGTCGAACGCGGGGTGGCGGGCGAGGGTGGGTTTGACGTACGGGGAGACGATGATCGGCATGCCTGCGCCGAGAGCTTCGTTGAGGATGCCGAGGGCCAGACTGTCGTTGATGCCGGTGGCCCACTTGTTGATGGTGTTGAACGTCGCCGGAACGACCGCGACGGCATCGGCGCGTGGCAGGACGCTCGGTTCGTCAGGATGCCGCTGCCGGTAGCTGACGGGCCTGCCCGTAACGGCGGCCAGCCGATCGTTGGGAAGCCAGGTGTGCGCGGTTTCGGTCGCGATGACGTACACATCCCAGCCGTCGCGCCGCACCGCCTCGACCAGCTCGACGATGCGGCGGGCCGGTGGCGCGGCACAGACCACCAGGTAGAGCAGACGGGCATTCGCGGATCCGGACGTCACGCGGCGATTCCGGCGCGTTCGGCGAGTGCCCGCAGGCCGGGGGTGACGGCGCGCCGCTCACGGGTGAGCAGGTCGCCGATCAGATGGCGCGTCCGGCCGTGCACGTGCACCGTCTGCGGCGCGATGCGTTCGGCTTCGAGCAGGTGCAGCACGGCTGCGGGATCGTTGCCGGGCGAGCAGGCGTAGGCGGCGGCGAGGTCGAGGTGGACCCGGGCGCGGCGGCTCACCAGGGCCGCCGGCAGCGACGAGGTGTCGAGCTGTTCTCCAAGGTGGATCGCCAGCTGAGGCTGGTCCGTTCGGGCGGCGATGCTGATGCGGTGGATCATCACGTTCGTCGGACCGAACCCGGTCCACAGGTCGTTACGATCGGCGCCGAGCCGCCGGGCCAGGGCGTTCGCGTCGTCGAGGTGCCGCTCGACAGCGGCGGGCTGGGCCTGCCGGGCGGCGATCAGCGCCGCGAGCAGAGTCAACGCCCCGTGGGCCGACAGGACACGCGGACCCGTCGACGCGGAGTCCCTCGTGTCCGTCACACCATCGAGAGCGGCCAGCACCACCTCCTCGGCATCGCCGACGCGGTCCGGCATCGCCAGCAGCGCAGTACCCACCGAGAACGCCGCCGCAGCGACGAGCGCAACATCCTCGGCCTGCTCGGCGGCGACACGAGCGGCACGGTCCGCCGCCACCCAGGCAAGGCTGGGATCGCCGAGTTTCACGGTGAGTTTGGCGGCGGCGAGATTCGCCGCCGCCAGCGACCCGACGGCCAGGGCGCGCTGCGTGCCGGTGCAGGTCCGGGTCAACAGGTTCGCCTGCTCGAACGTGTCGGGCAACGCCCGGACCGCCTCGGCATAGTTGCCACGCTGGTAAAGGCTATGGAGATGGGCCACCCGCTGACGGACCTCCGAAAGCGTGAGAGGCTCGACCGGCTGTTTCGGTGCGGCAGGTGCGAGCAGGTGCCGGCGCAGCTCGGCCAGCAGTCGCGACCTGGCATCGTGGTCGGCTTCCTCGCCACGGCCTGCTACCGCGTTGACGACTGAGACCTGCCCGGTTCGTGTGGTGCGGCCCGCCTCCGGGCGCTCGCCGTGGAACCGGTCCGGCGGGCGTCGATTGTCGCCGACTTCGCCGTACCTTTCGCCTGTGGCCTCGCCGGCTGCCATCACCGCCTCGGGTACCGCTCCCCACCGCGCCCGCTGTGCCGCCTCGGCCTGCTGTGCCTGGAACCGGGACTGGAGGTGTCGGTAGGCGTCGTAGGCGGCGAGTAGCTCGCCCTGGGCGTCCAGCAGGGTGTCGCACTGCAGCCAGAAGATCCGGTCCACGACCTGCCGGCCCCGCTCGACCATTCCCAGGGTGCTGCGCGTCGTGTGCACCTGGCGTGCGAGGGCTTCCTGAATGAGTCCCCTCGACCTACGCAGGGCGGCGAGCTTACGGCCGAGATCGTCCCTGGCCTGTTGAAGATCCTGGCGATCAATCATGGGCTCGCCTTTCCGTTCGCATCGACCTGCGTCGAGCCGACTGTTGCGGCGCCCCGACGCACGGCGATTCGACGTTAGCGGATCGCACGCGACCTGGGCGTGGAGCTGGTGCGAATGGCGTGCTGGCCTGGCAGAGAGGGCGCCTGTGTCGAAAACCGGGGGGGGGGAGCGGGGTTGGCACCTCGAACGTCAGCCACGATCACGGCGGAACACACTTCAGCCATCCCCACTCCCGGCCCAACGGGCACGGCAACCTCAGCCTGCCGCCGTCACCGACAGACACCCCGGACACGATGTGCGAGTTCGGTGGGCATCGGCCCTCTTCGACGAGCGCGGAAGAGCGTGCGGTGATGCCCATAAAGGGCGCGCGGCGCCAGCCCTGCCGCAAGGGCTTTCGGCGGTTCAGTAGCCCCACCGGTGCCGGACGCGGGTTTCGCGTACCGGGATTTCGGGGTGGGGACTTCGGGTTCGTCGCCTACGCCGACACCGACACCGCCCAGGACGTCCTGGTCCGCGTTGTCGGTGGCGACACCGACCCGGGAGCCCAGACCGCCCCCCTCGCACGCGCCCGCGAGTTGTGGTGGCTCTCCCGCGCCGTACGGGCCAAGTACACCGCCATCTCCCGCGCCGTGCCGCTGCTGCTCGCCGGGTACGCCGGCGCCGCCACCACCGCAGCCCTGGCGATCTGGGCCCGGTGACCACGATGACCGCGACCACCACCCTCGTCGTGCAGGACCCCGTCGACGCCTACGAACTGTTCGCCCACGCCCGCACCGTGCTCAGGCTGCCCCTGGACGGCCGATGGCACCTGGTCGACCACGGCCGCGTCCACATGCTGCAAACCCTGCCCGGACAGGGCGCACCGGCCCTGGCCAGCGTGCACCTCCCCGTCGACGGCAGCCGGCACCCCGGCGAGCCCCACGCCGGCATCCCCGGCGGCTACGCCCTGCTCGCCTTCACCACCGACGGCGGCGACACCAACAGGACCCAGCGCCGGCACCGCGACCTCGCCGGCCAGGCTAGTGCGTGGCTGACCCACCGACGGCTTCGCTGGACCTGGTCACACGCCGACGGGCCCTTCACGACCAACCACGCCGATCTTGCGACCAGGGGCCAAATAGTTGATCTTTTTGGGGGTCTGCGCGGTCCCTGATCGCTGCCACGGTGGTTGACCGCTGTGAGTCGATCTCCTCTGAGCATCGGCGAGCTGGTCGAGCACTGGACCCTTGTCCCTGCTGAGCTGGACCTGGTTGCGTCCAAGCATGGCGAGATACGGCCGGGTTCGCGCTGTTGCGGAGGTTCTACGACCGGTACGGCCGCTTCCCGCGAGGTTGGGCAGATCTGCGCCCGGAGGCGATGGACTTCGCCTCTCGCCAGGTCAAGGCGGAGCCGGGTTACTTGGCGTTCTACGGAGACCAGGGCCAGCGGATCCATCACACCCCCAATCGGCTAGATCAACCCGACAACGCACCCAGAATCCAATCCACGGATTCAGGCTAAGGTCCGGTCCGGCAGCGGAACAGGGGCGCAGGACCTGCGGCAGGGTGGGGCGAGCGCCCCACCCTGCCGTTGAACTCAGCCGATCTGCAGGGTCACGTCGTCCAGCACGAAGCTGGTCTGCAGGTAGGCGTCCTCGGTGCCGGTGAAGGTCAGCGTGACCGTCTGGCCGGCGTACGCGCCGAGGTTGACGGTGCGCTGCGTGTAGCCCGTGGCAGCGTTCATGTTGGACAGCGACGCCACGGTGGTGCCGTTGGCCTTGATCGTGAACACGTCGTAGGCGAGCGCCCCGTACTCGCTCGTGTCGATGTGCAGCCAGTAGGTCAGTACCGCACTGGTGCAGCCCGACGGGATGGTGACGGTCTGGCTGATGGCCTCGGTCGCGGTGTAGCCGTATCCGCCGAGCCACGCGTACCGGGTGCCGCTGCGCGGCACCTGCCCGATAGAGGTGCCGATCGCGCCGGTGGAGCCGGTCCACGGCGAGGTGCCGCTTTCGAACCCGCCGTTGAGGATCAGCTGGGCGGCGGTGCAGCCGCCCGGTCCGCCGGTCACGGTCAGCGTGTACGTGGTGCTGTGCGACACCGACCCCGTGCCGGTGATGGTGATGGTGTAGGTGCCGCCGGCCACCGACGAGCCGACCGCGATGGTGGCGGTCGACGAGCTGCCGGAGGTGACCGACGACGGGCTGAACGAGACCGTTACGCCCGTGGGGGCGCCGCTGGCGGTCAGGGTCACCGTCTGGGCGCTGCCCGAGGTGGTGGCGGTGCCGACGGTGGTCGTGGTGCTGGACCCCGCGTTCACGGTGCCCGACGAGGGGCTGGCCGAGATCGAGAAGTCGTTGGTCGGCGTCGAGGTGCCGACCGCCCGGTTCCACAGCGTGTAGGCGATGCCGTCGGCAGCCCGGTTCAGCGCGGTGGCGTCGATGTTGCTGAGGGTGTCGCACGAGGAGTGGTAGCAGGAGTCGTAGGACTGACCGGCCGTGCCGCCCCACTTCGACGCCTGGGCCGACGTCTTGGTGGCGCTGGCGCCCATCGCGTAACCGGAGGTCGGGATGCCCGCGTTCTGGAACGAGTAGTCGTCGGAACGGCCCTGGCCCTCGACGTTCTCCTCCGGCTGCAGGCTGAGGGAGTCCCAGTACGCCTTCATCGGCTGCGACGCGGTCGAGGTGATGTTGTTGATGAAGTAGCCGCCGTTCTTCGACGCGATCATGTCGAAGTTGTAGTAGGCCTTGATCGCCGTTCGCTGGGTACTGGTCAGCGAGTTGACGTAGAACTTGGAGCCGTTGAGGCCCTGTTCCTCGTCGGTCCACCAGCCGAAGCGGACCTTGTTCAGCATGGTCGGGTTCTGCGCGGCCAGCGCGAGGGCGACCTCGAGCAGCGCCGCCGAGCCGGAGCCGTTGTCGTTGATGCCCGGACCGACCGAGACGCCGTCCAGGTGGGCGCCGAACATGTAGACGTTGCTCGCGTTACCGCCCGGCCACTCGGCGATCAGGTTCGGGCCTGCACCGCTGGTGCAGCCGGAGGTGCAGGGCTGCTCGGTGACGGTGAAGCCGGCGGCCTGCAGCTTGCCCTTGACGTACGCCACCGACTGCAGGTAGCCCTGGCCGGTCGAGCGGCGGGTGCCGCCGTTATTGGTGGCGATGGTGCTGAGCTGTGTCAGGTGCGCCTGCACGTTGGCGACGTCGATGTCCGGCGCGGTGCCACCGGGGGTGCCGCCGTTGACCGTGAGCGTGTACTGCGCGGTGTGGGTGATCGAACCGGTGCCGGTCACGGTGATGGTGTACGTGCCCGCAGCCGCACTGGAGGTGGTCGCCACCGTCATCGTGGAGCTGTTGCCCGACGTCACCGACGTCGGGCTGAACGACACGGTGACCCCCGACGGGGCACCCGAGGAGGTCAGCGACACGGTCTGCGCGCTGCCGGAGACGGTCGCGGTGTTGACCGTCGCGGTGACCGAGGAGCCCGCGTTGACGCTGCCCGAGGTGGGGCTGACCGAGACGGAGAAGTCGGTGCTGGAACCGGTGCAGGTCGGGTCGCCGGTCTGGGCCGGGACCGCGACCGCGTTCCACGCGTCCTTGGTCCGGTTGAACAGGACGCACGAGGAGTCCAGGTTCTTCGCGGCGGTCAGGGTCGCGGTGCGGTACTTCTTGTGGGTCATGCCGGAGGTCTTCAGCAGCATGCCGCCGTAGAAGATCTTTCCGGCGGACTGGATGCCCACGCCGGTGACCGACGACGGGCCGCCCGAGCAGATGGGGCTGTTCGGCTTGCCGCCGCCCGGCGCGCTGCCCTCGGCGAGCAGGTAGAACCAGTGGTTGAGCGGACCTGCGGCCGCGTGTACCTCCGTGTTCGGGATCGACGAGGAGTAGCAGTTCGGGTGGCCGCCGACCAGCGAGGGGTTGTACATGTTGCGGATCGGGCCGTCGCCGACGAGGTCGATCTCCTCACCGACCAGGTAGTCGGGTTCGTCGTAGGCGCTGGACTGGTTGGCGTATGCCTCGGTCAGGGCGCCGAAGATGTCGCCGGTGGCTTCGCCGAGGCCGGCTTCGGAGCTGGTGCCGCCGGGGGTGTTCTGGTCCATGCCGTGGCCGAACTCGTGACCCACCACATCCATCGAGGAGATCCAGTTGCCTGCCGAGTTCTTGCCGATCGTGATCGTCGAGCCGTCCCAGTAGGCGTTCTGCTCGTTCAGGCCGACCTTGATCGGCCAGCTGCCGCCGTTGCCGTTGTGCCCGTTGCGGCCCAGCCAGGCCGACAGCATGTCCCATTCCTTCTGCGCCGAGTACAGTGCGTCGACGCAGCCGGTCTCCTTGCTTGTGCCCACTCCGTTGCCCCAGCTGTCGTCGGCGCCGGAGAAGACGGTGCTGGTGCTGTAGTCCTGGCAGTTCAGGCCGGTGCGCGTGGTGTCGCGCAGGTAGTACGTGCTGCCCGACTGCGACGTGGTGATCGACAGTGGGCTGGGCCCGTTCCACTTGCCGGTGCCGGAACCGGCCGCGGCGTCCTCCTGCTTGGCCAGCACCTGGCCGTTGCGCGCGTCCACGAAGACATGCAGGTGGCTGGGCGCCGAGGCGGTGCGCCCGGCGACGACGACCTCCCACGCGAGTCGCGCGGTGCTGTCCTTGACGTGCACCACGAGGGTGCGCGACTCGACCTGGTCGACCTTGGTGAGCAGGCCCTTGGCGGTCTGCTCGGCGCGGTCGGCGGCGACCGTCGGCACGACGGAGACGTTGATCTTCGTCTTGGTGGCGGCCGAGATCGCCCGGATGGCGCCCCGGCCGTCGGCGAGTACGGCGGCGTCGCCGCCGACCACCGGCAGGCCCCGGTAGGTGCGCTCGTAGGCAATGGAGAACAGGCCGTCCACCCACGGGATCACCATGCGACGGTCGTACTGCTCGAAGGGGCCTTTCGCCAGCGCGTCGTGACCGCCGTCGGCAGCGCGGTCGGCTGCAGAGATCGCCAGCGACAGCGGGCTCTGCGCAACCGTGGGTGTAGGGGGCGGGGTGGCTGCGGTCGACTGGGTGGCCACCCCGGTCACGGTGCCCAGGGTAAGCGCAACCGCGACAGCGGCCGCCATGGCAGTTCTTCGATACATCGCAATCCTCCCGCCGAGATGGGTTGAGGGGTGTGGCAGCAGGGCCCGTGTTGATGGGATCTCCGGCAACCGGTGACAGCTCGGCTTTGGCGATGACACTAGGAACGGCGGAGGCTGGCCGAAATCAGGGCAACCCCTTGCTCTGGTGCGCGAAGGACCGTCGGGCGCACTATGATCCGGTGCCAGATTCTGCGACGGCAGTGAATGCGCATCAGGGGGCCACCGGCACCATGCTGCCGGTGGTACCGGGCGTCGTGCGCGGCGCCCGTCGGGTGGTGCTGTTCGGTCCGCCCGGGATCGGCAAGACCGCTGCGGCCGGTGTACTCGGGCAGCAGCTGGGCATGCCTGTCCTAAGGCTGGCTCCGAGCCCACAGGACGCCCAGGTCCCCTACACCGGACTGCTCGAACTCGCACTGGCCCTCCAACCGCTGCCGGCCGCGCGGGAACTCGCGACCGGAATCGACAAGGCCGTCGGAGTGCCGGGCTCTGCCGATCCCGCCGGGACCGCTCTACGGCTGCGCCGGTTGACCGCCACCCTGCTGCTGGACACCCCGCCTCTGACACTGGTGGTGGACAACGCCCAGTGGCTGGATACGGCCAGCGCGGCCGTCTTGCGTTGGGCACTGCGCCTGGCTCCCGACCTTCCCGTCATAGCCGCAGAGCGAATCTGGCGCCCGGGGAGCGAAGGCCACTGGTGCGGCGAGGACCCCTGTGCGGTACGCATCCCGGCGCTGACACCCGATCAGGTCGCAACCCTGCTGTCGCCGTACCGGCTAACCCCCTACGAGGTCACGCAGACCCACATCCGCAGCGGAGGGAACCCGGCCCTAGCCCTCGCATTCGCCGGGGCCCGCAGCCGCGCCACCGACCTGCCGGCCGCTCAGGGTCTCGTAGACGACCTGGTCCTGCCGCCGGCCGCCCGCCGACTGGTGAACGAATGGCTGGGCACTGTGTCGGCCGAAGTTCAGGAACTGTTGACGGTCGCCGCACTCGACGACCGGCCCGACCGCGAACTGCTGAGCCGCCTCGCCGGCCCGCCCGCCGAAAACCTTCTCGCAGAGGCCGAGGCAGCCGGACTGATCAACATCGGGCAGGTCGACGGGAAGATCCGGTTCGCCGCCGCCGCGATCGGTGCCGAACTCGCGGCCCGACCGCCGGTCGCCACACGCAGGCTCCTGCACGCCCGCCTGGCCGAAGCCAGCCGCGACAGCATCCGCCGCGACCGTCACACCACGCTGGCGGCCGACACCAACGACCCGCAGTCGGCCGACTGCGCCGACCGCGCCGCCGCCCGCGCCCGGCTGCGCGGAGAACCCGCACTAGCGGCCGAGCTCTCCCTGCTCGCCGCCGAACGTACCCCGGAGACCGACGCCGACCTGCTCACCGAACGGGCGCTGACCGCCGTACGCGACGCCGCCCACAACGGCGACCTGCCCCGCGGCCAGGCTGCCGTCCGCCTCGTCCTGAACCACGACAGCAGCCCCGCCAACCGCGTCAACGCCCTCATCGCCCTGATCGACTCAGGCGGACAGCACCTGTACAACGGCGACAAGCTGTTCGCCGACGCACTTCACGAAGCGGCCGGACATCCGGACCTGACCGCGCAGATCCTCGTCCGCCAGGCGATCTGGGCCAACGTCAACGGCGATCCCGACCGGGCGTGCGCCCAGGCTGCCCGGGCCGCCAGCCTCGCCCGGAGCGCTGGCGACACCGCCACCACCGCCATGGCCCTCACGATGCAGGCCCGCATCCAACGCATCCTCGGCCGCCCCCAAGCCGAGACCACGCTCGGCCACGCCCTGTCCCTGCCACGCAGCACTCACATCCCCGTCAACGCCAGGCCCGAACAGCTCTCCGCCCGGCACGCCATCTTCGACGACCGTCTGGACGAAGCCCGCAGCGCACTGCTGCCTCTGCTCGTCGAAGCCGAGCGGACCGGAGACGCCGAAGCCACCGTGGATGTCCTGCGTAGCCTCGCCGAAGTCGAGATCCGCGCCGGACGGTGCGGACTGGCCCTCGACTACGCCGGCCGCGCCCTGTCGCTTACCGACAGAGCCGCCTTGGACCCCGCACCAACGTGCTACACCTCCGCCCTGGTCGAGGGCACCGCCTCGTGCACCGACTCCGCCCTCGCTCACGCACGCCGCGGGGCGGACACCTCCCGCCGGGAGGACAACAAAGTCTTCCTCTCCCGAAACCTCTTCGTCCTCGGACATCTTCTCCTGGTCACCGGGCGTCCGAAAGAAGCCCTGGAGGCGCTGGAAGAGGTCCGTACGCTTGAGAAGCGCCAGCAGGTCCGCGACCCGTCCGTCCTGCGCTGGCACGCCGACCTCGCCCAAGCCCTCATCTCCCTCGGCTACCTCGACCAAGCCCGCAAACTGCTGACCGATACCCGTCGCACCGCGACTGATCTAGATAGAAGCTGCGTCCTCCCCGTGCTCGACCGCTCCCAGGCACTCCTGGAAGCCACCCTGGGCAACTACGATGCGGCCGCCGACCTCCTCACCGCAGCAGCCGACCACCTCCGCCACCTGCCCATCGAACACGGTCGAACCCTCCTGGCCCTCAGCCACACCGAACGACGCGGACGCCGACGCGCCAGCGCCCGCACCGCGGCGCAGAGCGCCGCCGACCTCTTCAGCACGCACCAGGCACACCCCTGGATCGAAGCCGCCACCCGCACCCTCCACCAACTGGAGCCCGTCCCCGCGCACAGCAGTACGCTCCCCTGCCTCACCTCCGCCGAACAGCGCTGCGTCGAGCTCGCCGCCAGCGGAGCGACCAACCGCGACATCGCCACCGCCCTCACCATCAGTGTCAAAACAGTCGAAGCAAACCTCACCCGCGTCTACCGGAAGCTCGGCATCCACTCACGCGTCCAACTCGCGCACCTTGCAGCCCTGACGGCAGCGCCGGCAGAAGCCCTGCAGCCCGGCCTGGCGCATCAGCCTGGCAACGCGTTTGCGCCCACTTCCGACTCCGGTGCCCAGGCGTAACTCGGCGTGCGGCGTAAAGGAGCGGGTTGGGCGAGGATCGCACGTGCTTCCCCGGACAGCATCCTCGCTACGTCAAGTCGCAAAATGCCGTGACGAGGATTTAGAATCGAGAAAGTTGACACAAAAAGCAACAGAGGCGGCCGGTTTGCTACTGTAACCGCCAGCAACGGAGCGCAGCAGCTATCCAATGCGACCAACAAACAGAGGTAATGAACGGCTGAATCGCAGGCAGTCGGCCTACCGACATGCATAGATGACGGTCTTAGGAAACCGATGCTCTATCCCCTGAGCTACGAGGGCGCGAGCGCCTAGTCTAGCGACGTGGGGGTTCACCTGGGGTGGCAGGGAGTGGCCCCCGTTCACCCACGTCACCCGGACCGCCGTTCTCCCAGCCCAGGACCACACCCGGCGCACACGAACCCCGGTTCGCGACCGGCGGTCGGCCATGGTGACCCACGTTGGCACCGGTTCACCCCGGTCGGCATCCGCTGGAGGAGTCTCCAGGTGACCCCGGTTGATCTTGGCGGGCAGAATGAAGTGTCCGGCGCGATGGGGTCGCGTCGGGGAGCGGACCGCCGCCGGCGTCGACTGTCTGGGGCGTCACGCTGGCACGCCGCACCGGCCATCCACGATCCTCGCCACACCTTGGCGACGGTCAGCGGGGAACCATGCGTCAGCTGTCGAGGCCTGCGAGGTTGAGGCGTTCGAGCAAACTGGGCTTGCGGGCGTGCGCCACCCGTAGCTCGGCCAGCTGGTGCTGGAACGACGAACTGTCCCCGTCGCGTTCGCTGAGTTCGCGCAGGTCGACGAGGAGTTGCACGGCGGTGTCGTACTCGCGGGGTTTCTTCGTGGCGATGAGCTCGTCGACTCGCTGCCAGGCGGCGGGTTGGTCGACTGCGAGGGTGTCGAGGTGCCGTTGCCGGGCTGCTGCGGCGGACCGTTCGCGGCGAATCCGGTCGCGTTCGCGTTGCTCGGCGTCCCGTCGTTCCCGTTCGGCGCGCAACTCCGCGGCGGTGGCGAGCAGTTCCCCGGCGGTACGGGCGGCTGCCGGGGTGGGCGTATCAGTGCGGTGTGCGTCGCGGTAGCGGCGCAGCAGCCGGTTGCGCAGTTGGCTGTCGCCGCCGGTGATCAGGTCGGTCAAGATGGCGTCCTTGTCCCGCGCGGACAGCCCGACGACCCAGGTGCGTAGTTGCGCAGCGGTCGGTTCGCCGGAGGTGGCCGGCGCCGATCCGGCCGCCGCGGCCGCGATCAGGTCGGGGTCGATGCGTAGGAACTCGGCGACGGCGGTGAGGGACGCGTCGAGGGTCCCCAGCCGGGCGGGGACGGGCGGTTCAGGCTCGTCGTCGGCGATCTCGGCGGACTGTACGCAGCGCAGCCAGGCCAGGTAGAGCAGGCGCAGGTCGCCGGCGGCGAGGCGGGCCCGGACCGGGATGATGGAGGCGAGGAGGCCGTGACCGTCGAGGTCCCACTCATCGGTGCCGTCCTCGTCCTCGTCGTGGAGGTCGATGATGACGTGCTTGCCGGCGGTCCACGCGGATGCACTGTCACCTTGGCAGTACTGGGAGACGGTGGCGGGGTCGAGCACGTGTTTCGGTAGTCGCAGCATGAGCTGGCGGGTGCCCCAGTTCGCCAGGTACAGGTGCGCGTCGAAGTACCGTTCCATCAGCGTGCGCGGGTTGCCCTTGAAGTTGCCCCACTCGTAGGTGTTGACGAAGCTGGTGGCAGTGATGTCGGCCCGGGTGGACAGCGACCGCAGCTCGGCCCGCTCGCGGACGGTGAGGGGACGGTCGACGGCGGTGAATTCGTAGTACTGGTACTCGCTCATCGTGGCCTACCTCCCGGCCCAGTGCCGGTAGGCGTCGATCCACGCGGCACCGTCCGGCATAGGGGTGGGTAGCGGAAGGTCGAGAAGACCGACCCGTTGCCGGTGGCGGCCTCGGGCGCAGACCGCGACGATGCTGTCCGCGGCCAGCTCGATCTTGCCTATGGTGACCTCGACGCCGAGGACGGTGGTGGTGAACGGCACCGCCAGATGCTCCTCGATCATGGCGAACAGGCCGGCACGCTGGTCCTCGTGACCGTCCGTGTCGACGGTGGCTTCCTCGATCATCGCCTCCAACGCGGCGGTCCCCTTCGATGCCATCGGCGGAGGATAGCGGACCGGTGTCGGGGTGTTCGGAGCCCGATGCGCGAGGATGGTCGGCATGGGTTCGGTGGCCGATTTCGTCGATCTTCGGCGGGAGGTGGAGCGGTTACGGGCGGAGAACGCCCGGCTGGGGCGTCTGCTGGAGCTGCGCGGCCAGGACACGACTGCGGCGCCGGAGCAGTTGTCCGCTCCGGTTGAGCCGCCAGGGCTGGTCACCATGGCTTCGCCGACCCGGGACAAGCTGACGTTGTTCACCGACCGGTTCCGGGCCCGGGCCGACGTGTACGCCGTGCGGTGGGACAACGCCCGTACCAGCGCAGCCGGATGGATGCCCGCGGTCGCGGGCGGCTGGCGCAAGGGTATGGACCGGCGGGGTGCCACCTACCTGCCCCGCACGACGGAGGTCGTCGCGGCACATCTGGTCGGCGACGTGTTCATGGGCCTGTACCCGCTGATGCCCGGCAACACCTGCCACTTCGTCGTGGCCGACTTCGACGGCCCGACGGCGATGCTCGACGCCCTCGCATACGTGAAGGCGGCACGGGCCAGCGCGGTGCCCGCCGCGTTGGAGATCTCCCAGTCGGGCCGCGGAGCCCACGTGTGGGTCTTCTTCACCGGCGCTGTTCCCGCGGCCACCGCGCGGGCCGTGGGTACGGTCCTGCTGCGCGAGGCGATGGTGCTGCGCGGGTCGATGGATCTGCGGTCGTACGACCGTCTCTTCCCCAACCAGGACGTCCTTCCTGAGGGTGGCTTCGGCAACCTCATCGCCGCGCCGCTACAGGGCCGCCGCCG
Organism: Micromonospora sp. NPDC049151; assembly: GCF_040648395.1. Classification (NCBI taxonomy): domain Bacteria; kingdom Bacillati; phylum Actinomycetota; class Actinomycetes; order Micromonosporales; family Micromonosporaceae; genus Micromonospora; species Micromonospora sp. NPDC049151. Next base: position 73,316 of record NZ_JBEZDP010000014.1, on the reverse strand, counting down.
CAAGGACGGACTGACCACCTTCCTCGACCTCGGCACCCTCGAGCCGTACGCCGACCAGTGGGCATTCCTGTCGACACTGGACCGGCTCAGCCCCGGCGACGCCGAACAGATCGCCCGGCAGGCCAAACAATCCGTCACCGGTGCCGACATCGCAACGATCAGCCGGTCCGCCGCGACGCAGGTCCACCCTCCACTGCCTCCGGTGGTCCACGCGGAGGCCGGTGCCGGGCTGAGCATCGACGCCGGACAGCTCACCCCCGCCGCACTCGCCACGTTCAAACACGCCGCCGCCATGGCCAACCCGAAGTTCTACGAGCTGCAACGACTCCGCAAGTCCACCTGGGATACGCCACGCTTCATCCAGGGCTATGACCTCACCCTCGATGGTCGCCTGATCCTTCCGCGGGGCCTACGGCACACCATCACCACGATCGTCGAGCGCACCGGGTCACGGCTGGCCGTCGCCGACGTACGAAACTCCGGGACCGAGATCGACACCGCGTTCACCGCCGAACTCACTGGCCAGCAGGCCGTCGCGGTCGGCGCACTCCTCGCCCACGACGACGGAATCCTGGTCGCCCCACCGGGCTCCGGCAAGACCGTCATGGCCTGCGCCGTGATCGCCGAACGCAACACCTCCACCCTCGTCCTCGTCGACCGCAAAGCTCTCGCCGACCAGTGGCGCACCCGCATCCAACAGTTCCTCGACATCAAGCCTGGCCAACTCGGTGGCGGCCGACGCAAGCTCACCGGCACGGTGGACATCGCACTGCTGCCCTCCCTCGCCCGGCGCGACGACGTCGCCACCCTGACCCAGGGGTACGGGCACGTCATCGTCGACGAATGCCACCACCTCGGCGCCGCCGCGTACGAGCACTCGGTCAAACGGATCGCCGCGCAGTTCTGGCTCGGCCTCACCGCCACCCCTACCCGACGCGACGGCCTCGGCCAACTCGTCACCTGGCAACTCGGCCCCGTCCGCCACACCCTGACCGACGAGGAACAGGGCACCCTCGCGGCTGCGATGCACACCGATGCCGGCCCCCGTCGAGCGCTGTTCATCCACGAGACCACTTTCCAACCCGGCGACGTCGACCTTGACGCGCCCGGCGCGCTCGCCGAGGTGCACCGAAGGCTGGCCCTCGACGAACCCCGCAACACCCAGATCGCCGACGACGTCGCCGCGGCCCTGACCCGCGGTCGCAACTGTCTCGTGCTGACCCGACGGGTCGCCCAGGTCGAGGCACTCACCGCTCTGCTCGCCGCACGCGGACATCAGGCGCTTGTGCTCCAAGGCGCGGTGAGCACCCGCGACCGGCGGGCCATCGTTGACCGGCTCGACGGCGCGAAGGCCGGCGACGGCCTGCTCGTCATCGGCACCACACCGTTCATCGGTGAAGGCTTCGACGCCCCCGCCCTCGACACCCTCTTCCTCGCCGGCCCGATCTCCTACGACGGCCTACTCGTCCAATGCGCCGGCCGCGTCATCCGCGCCGCGCCCGGCAAGGACCTTGCCGAGGTCCACGACTACCACGACCCGGCCACACCCATCCTCGCCGCCTCACTCCCACGCCGCATGCCCGGATACCGGGCCCTCGGCTTCACCAGAACATGAGCGCATCCCATAGCGATCACCATCACTGGCCTGCCGGTTAAAGAGATTGACAGAAGCCAAGCGCGCTGGGCCTAACATGGCAGGCTAACGGCCATGGGCCGGTTCTCGGAGGATGAGCTGCAGGCGGTTGTCTCCCGGTACGAGGCGACGCGGGCGGCCGGGTTGACCGAGCGGGACGAACAGCTGCGGGCGGACTACCAGCCCTACGGAAACCGGAAGCCCTACGTGGTGGCCGAAACCCTTGCCGCGCTGCACGGCCCCACCGACGGCGCGGTGACGCTTCCGCGTCACCTCGACTGGTCCGGGCACGCCGAGTACGACCTGAACCGGCCCACGCGCCTGGCCAGCATGTACAAGGTGGTGCTCACCGAAGCCAGTACGGTCGAGGATTTGCACACCTGGCTCAATGCCGACCTGCTGCGGCGGCTCTGGCCCACCCTGTGGCTGCCACCCCAGCTCCGCCAGCACTGGGAAGACGCCTTCCCCGAACTAGCCCCGACTCGCAGCAACGCGACGTAGCGGTGGACCCCTTCCACGAACCGCCCCGTTCGCCTGGCCCGCAAATCGAACATCGAATGACCGCGTATCGAACGCTTCGGGTGCCGCAAATCGAAAGCAACCGCCCTCGCAGATCGAAAATGCGGCGGTTATGATGACGCCGTGCCCACACCGCATCTAGTCCCCCGCCACGCTGCCGCGCAGGTCAACGCTGCTCTGGCGGACACCCGCGTCGTCTTGATCAGCGGGGCACGCCAAGCGGGCAAGAGCACCCTGGTCCGCCTCGTTGCCGGCGATCGTCTGGCCGAGCGCCGCGATCTTGATCGGGCTCAGGACCGGGCGGCGGCGATCGCCGATCCGGTCGGGTTCGTGGACTCCTCCGAACTCCTGGTCATCGACGAGATCCAGCGCGCTCCGGAGCTCCTGTTGGCCATCAAGGCTGCCGTCGACGAGGATCCCCGTCCTGGCCGGTACCTGCTCACCGGATCGTCTCGGCTGTTCGGCATGGTGGCTGCGCCGGACGCGCTGCCTGGTCGGATGGAAACCGTCGAGCTCTGGCCATTTTCCCAAGGCGAACTCGACGGAGCCCTGGACGGATTTATCGACGCCGTCTTCGCGCTCGGCCCGAACCTGCGACACGAGTCGGACGTGACCCGCGCCGACTACGCGGCTAGGATCGTGCGAGGCGGCCTACCCGAGGCCACCGCCCGCACCGACCCGCGCCGCCGCCAACGGTTCCTCGACGCCTATGTCCAGGCGCTCATCGACCGCGACGTCCGGCAGCTGTCCGACATCCAGCACAAGGGCGAGCTACGCAGGCTGGTACGCCTCCTCGCGGCCAGGTCCGCGACCATCATCGCCGCGAACTCCCTCGAATCCGCCCTCGGACTGAGCCGGCCGACGATCGTCCGCTACCTCCAAGCCCTGGAAGAGATCTTCCTGATCAAACGGATTCCCGGCTGGTCCCGCAACCTCGGCACCCGTGCCACCGCCGCGCCAAAGCTGATCTTCGTCGACTCGGGCATCGCCGCCAACGAAATCGCGACCGACGCCCGGGCACTGCTCCGGCCGGGCGCACCGTTCGGGCCGCTGCTCGAGTCATTTGTGCTGTCCGAGCTGTCCCGGCAGCTCACCTGGTCCGAGCAGTTCGTCGACCTGTCTCACTACCGCGACCAGAGCAGGTACGAAGTCGACGCGGTGCTCGAGAACCGAGCTGGTCAGGTGGTCGGGATCGAGGTCAAAGCAGCCAGCACCGTCGGACCCGACGACTTCCGCGGCCTACGCCGACTCGCCGACCGCCTCGGCGACGACTTCATCGTCGGCATCGTCCTCTATACCGGAACCGCCACGCTGCCGTTCGGCGACAGACTCCGCGCCATGCCGGTCAGCGCCCTATGGCAGGTTTCCGCCTCGACAGCAGATTGACCTCGCTCGCAGGCCGCTCCCCAGCCGTCAGGGGAGTGGGCATGCCCTCAACCGGGCGAGGGCGGTGGTGTGGTGGCGACGAGCAGGGTGAGTTCCCGGACCAGGTCGTCCAGGACTGACCGGTCTGCGCGCGGACCAGTCCGAGGGCGAGGTCAGCGAGGAGGTAGAAGCCGAGCGTGCGGGCCTGGTCGGTGTCGAACGAGGCCAGCAGCGCCTCCGCGCCGGCGAGATCACCGCGGTGGCGGGCGGCGATGACCCCGGCGGCGCGCTGCACGAGGTCGGCGGCGACGGACCGGTCACGCCGGTCAGAGCTTCGGCGCGGCGGCGCGGGCGGCCTCGAACCGGGCGGTCACGTCGGCCCAGTCGACGAGATTCCACAGCCGGTCGACGTAGTCCGGGCGCACGTTGCGGTACTGCAAGTAGTAGGCGTGCTCCCACGCGTCGAACACCAACAGCGGCGTGGAGCCCTGCCCGACGTTGCCGTGGTGGTCGTAGACCTGCTCCACGATCAGCCGCTGCCCCAGCGGCTCCCAGGCGAGGACACCCCAGCCGGAGCCCTGCACGCCCTTCGTCGCCGCCGACAGTTGGCCAGCGAAGCCGTCGAAGGAGCCGAAGTGCTCGTCGATCGCGGCAGCCAGCTCACCGTCGGGGCGGTCGCCGCCGTGCGGGGACAGGTTGTTCCAGAAGATCGAGTGCAGCACGTGCCCGGAGAGGTTGAACGCGAACGTCTTCTCCAACCCGACCAGCGCCGCGAAGTCACCCTTGTCCCGGGCCTCGGCCAGCTGCTCTAGGGCTTCGTTGCTGCCCTGACGTACGCGGCGTGGTGCTTGCTGTGGTGCAGCTCCAGGATCTCGCCGGACATCGCCGGCTCCAGCGCACCGTAGTCGTACGGCATGTCGGGCAGAGAGTAGACGGCCACCAGCAGCTCCTCGCACCATCGTCGGCGCAGAGTTGGGCGGGCGCCCCGGCGGTGGTGCAGATCATCGCGTTGCCGGAGCGCCGACCCACTGCTGCCAGGATTACGTAGTTGCCAAGCTTTGGCAATAAAGACGAGCCAAGCCGCGATGAGGCCGGACGTACAGTCGGGGCGCAGCACGTCGCGCGAGACCGACACCGCGGCCCACGGGAAAGTGGCACTGAGCAGCGCTTATGCACTTCTGCTGGGCTTCAGCAGGCGATCACAACGGCGCGCGGGTGCGACCGGCGCAGAAAGCCTGGAAAGAGAGAAGCCGCAGGTCATCGGCCTGCGGCTACACACGGAGCGTCGGGTTAGGAAACCGATGCTCTATCCCCTGAGCTACGAGGGCGCGAGGGCCCAGTCTAGCGACCTGGGGGTTCACCTGGGGTGGCAGGGAGCGACAGGCGTTCACCCACGTTGCCCGGACCGCCGTTCTCCCAGCCCAGGAGCACACCCGGAGCATACGAACCCGGTTCGCGTCAGGGGGCGGGTAGCGGCCCGACCGCCATCCGAAGGACGATGTACAGGGTTTACCCCAAGACGCCGACGGGGGACCGCGCGGGACGGTGACGCAGTGACCGCCAGGTCGGCAGTGCGCTCGCCAGCACCGCCAGGAGCAGGCAGAGCCCCACCACCCCGCTGACCACTGGCCACGGCACCACCAGGTCGACCGGTACGCCGACCTGCTCGGCCAGGCCGGCACGGATGCTCAGCAGACCGACGAGGGCGACAGCCCCGCCGAGCAGCGCGCCGATCAGGACCACCAGGGTTGACTCGGCAGTGACCAGCCACATGACCTGCTTCCGGGTCGCACCGGCCAACCGGATCAGCCGCAGATCAGCCACCCGGCCGGCAGCGGCCATCAGCAGCGTGTTCGCCACCGCAACCGCCCCGTAGCCGGCCGACACACCGATCAGCAGCAGGGTGAAGAGCCAGACGAGGCGATCCTCGGCGCGGTCCGCCTCGGCCGCCCACGCCGAAACGTCGACGATCCGCGCTCCGACCGGAGGATCGACCCGGTCCTGGACGTACACGGCGGAGGTGAGCGCCGAGGGGTCGTGCGCCCGCACCAGCGACCGGGGCAGTAGCAGGTCGCCGGGGATCGAGTCGTCGGTGACGACCGCGACGACGCGCAGCGACACGCGCTCGCCATCGGCGAAGACAAGCGCGTACGGCTCGGACGGCTGCCGGTTCGCCGAGGCGGGGAGGACCACCGTGTCACCACCGCTCAGGTCATCCAGTGAGCCGGCAACGACGGTGAGCGCCCGGTTCGCGGCGGTGAAGCCCGCCGGGTCCACGCCGAGCGCGGTCAGTGGCCGGTTCTCCGGCGACGAGTCCGGGTTGGCATCGAAGACCGTCGTCGGTAGCAGGGCGGCACCCCCGGTCGTCGCGACGGCCTGGTCCGACAGGCCCGGCGCGCGGTCGGGCACGACGACCCAGCCGGCGTTGACGTTGTCGGCCCGGCCCGCCGCGTAGGCAGCAGTGGTGGTGCGCACCATTCCAGAGACCAGCACCGCGAACGCGACAGTGAGCAGCACCGGGGCGGCGATCGAGGCTGTCCGCCGGGTCGCGGTCAACGCCCCGGCCCGGACCAGCATCCCGATCGCGCCACCCGGTCGGCGCACCGGCGACCGCAGCATCCGCACCACCGGGCCGACTGCCGCCGGCGCCAGCACGGTGGCACCGGCCACCAAGGCCATCACCGCGTACAGGGCGTACTGCGCCGCGACGCGGGCCTCGTCGGCGGTCGCCGTCCCGACGCTGAGCGCGCCCCCCACCGCGACGAGCAGCGCGCCGGTGGCGATGCGCAGCCGCCCGATCGGTCGCTGCTCCGCCGCCGCATCGCGCAACGCCTCAAGCGGTCGAACCCGCGCCGCCCGGCGCGAGGCCGACCAGACAGCCAGCAGCGAGATCACCGGCCCGGCGACAAGCGAGAGCGCGACCGGCCAGGGCTCGTACCCGACCCGGAAGCTCGACGGTTCGAAGCCGGCGTCGACGAGAAGCGGGCCCAGCAGCGGCGCAAGCCCACCGCCGACCAGCAGTCCGACAGTCCCGCCCGAGGCGCCGACGACGAGCGCCTCGGCGTACACCATGCGGCGGACCTGATGCGGGGTGGCGCCGACGGCGCGCAGCAGGCCCAGCTCACGGCGGCGCTGCGCGACGGTGAACGCGAAGGTGGAGGCGACCACGAAGACCGTGACGAAGCCGGCGAGAGCCGCCGTGGCGGTAAGCACCTGCATGCCGATCCAGCGGGTACGGGCATCCCCCCGGGGTTCCAGCGCGGCACGGTCGTCCCCGGTCAGCGCCCGCCCGTCGCGGCCGAGGAGACCGCGAGCCGTATCGGCAACCACCTCGGGGTCGGCGCCCGGTGCGACGAGCAGGCCGATGGCCCGGACTCCGGGCGCGAGCACGGCCGCGACCTCGTCCGCGACGTAGAGGCCGGGCGCATCGACCAGACCCGTGACGGTGTACGGCTGCGCACCCGCCGCCGTGAGCAGGGTGACCGGCCCGCCGGGACGCAGCCCGAGCGTGCGGTCGACGACCACCTCGCCGGCCCGCCGGGGCGGCTCGCCGGCGGTGGGACGGAGTCCGCCCAACCGGGCACTGGACCAGCCGTGCCCCTGATGGGCGTCCTCCCGCTGTGCATCGGTGCCCGGGGGCCGGCCGTCGACGAGCGCCTGAGCGTAGAAGGTCCGGTCGGGCACCGCCGCCGTGACGCCCGGCACCTCGGCCAGCCTGCTGGTGAGTTCCGCCGACCTGGCGGCGGACCATGGCCGGGTGGGCGCGAACGAGTCGGCCGGCGCACCGGCCTCGGGGCTCTGCACCACGACCGCCGCGTTCGCCAGCCGGTCGGGCACCCGCGGGCGGCCGGAGGCGAGCAGCAGGGTGGCCGCCGCGACCAGTGTGACGCCGATGGCGACGGCCGCAAACGCGCCGGCCGACCGCCGGACGCTCAGCACGACGGCTCCACGGCGCTTCCCGCCGTGATCTCCGCCTCGGCGATCCGCGCGGCGATGGCCGCAGCGGTGATCCCGCCGGTCATCTCGTCCACGACGCGACCGTCGGCGAGCAGGAGGACCCGATCGGCGAACGCGGCGGCGGTGGGATCGTGGGTCACCATCACGACCGTCTGCCGGTGATCGTCGACGAGTGCGCGAAGCAGCCGGAGGACCTGCCGGGATGCCGCGCTGTCCAGGGCCCCTGTCGGTTCGTCGGCGAAGACCACCGCGGGGCGGGTGATCAACGCCCGGGCCACGGCGACGCGTTGCTGTTCACCGCCGGACAGTTCGCTCGGCCGGTGCCCGGACCGGCCGGCCAGTCCCACGGCGTCGAGCGCGGCGACGACGTCCCGGACCGGGGGACGGCGCCCGGCCAGCCGCAGCGGCAACTCGACGTTCTGCGCCGCGGTCAACGTGGACACCAGGTTGAACCCCTGGAACACGAAGCCGATCCGGTCGCGGCGCAGCCGGGTCAGCTCGTCCTCCCCCAGATCGTCGAGGCGCCTGCCGTCGATCTCGACGGTCCCCACTGTCGGTTTGTCCAACCCGGCCGCACAATGCAGCAGGGTGGATTTCCCCGAGCCCGACGGGCCCATCACCGCAGTGAAGGTGCCGCTGGCGAAGCTGGTCGTCACGCCGTCGAGCGCCGCCACCCGGCGGGCTCCGGTGCCGTACACCGCGCGCAGCCCGGTGAGGATCACCGTTTGTGTGGTCATGACCGCCAGGGTGCCGGTCACGGCGGGTGCGGCGCGTCGTGCCGGTGTGGACACTCTTCGACCCGCCCCTGAGGGGATCCGGGGATCGGAAAGCGTCAGACGTCGTACCCGAGGATGACCGACCGCAGGTGGACGCGGCCCGGCCGGCCGGCCGATACGCTTCGGCAGGTGACCGCCATCCTGCCGATCCGGCGGCTGCGACCGGCGGAACTGGCCGCCGTGGACGCCGTACTCGCCCTGGCGATCGGCACGCTGCTCGGCCCGTACGCGGCACTGGAGTCACCGCTGCACGGTGGGGTGCGCGAACCGCTCTGGGTGTCGGTGCTCGTCGGGATGGCCCTCGGGTTGCCGTTGGCCGTCCGGCGGCGGTGGCCGATCACCGTCGCCGTCGTGATCAGCTCCGTCGCCGCAGTCGCACTGATCACGGGTGTGATCCCGGGCTACGCCGCTGCCGCTCCGGGGCTCGCCATCGGTCTGTCCCTCTACACGATGGCCGTGTCGACACGTACGCCCCGGTCGATGCTCTGCGCCGCCGGTTGCCTCGCGCTGGTGAGCGTCGCCCTGGCGCTGACCGAGAGCGACCTCTGGTCGCGAACCGGTGGGGTCGTCTACGCCGCCGCCATGATCGCGCCCGCCTGGATGATCGGCTGGCTGGTCCGCGAGCGACGGGGCGTCGCCGCCCGCCAGGGCGAGCACCTGGTCCGCCGAGCCGCCGCCGAGGAGCGGTTGCGGGTGGCCCGCGAGCTGCACGATGTGGTCGCGCACACGCTGAGCCTCATCGTGGTGAAGGCGGCCGTCGCCAACCACGTCGCCGACACCGATCCCCGCGAGGCGGGGGCCGCCCTGCGGGTGATCGAGGAGACCGGCCGCAACGCCCTGACCGACGTACGCCGGGTGCTCGGCGCGCTGCGCGAGGACACCCCGTACGCCCCGCCGCCCGGGCTGGACGCGCTGCCCGTACTCGCGCAGCAGGCGGCGATGGGCGGTGTCGACGTACGGCTCGACGTACGTCGGGAGGATTCGCCCGGCGTGGTGCCGGAGTCAGTGGGCCTGGCGGTGTACCGGATCGTGCAGGAGGCGGTGACAAACGTGGTGAAGCACGCGGCACCGGCCGTCTGCCGGGCGACGGTGACCGTCACGCCCGGCGAGGTCAGGGTCGAGGTCATGGACGACGGCGACCGTCCGGTCCTGATCGGCGGGGAGGGACACGGACTGATCGGCATGCGGGAACGGGTGACGTTGCACGGGGGCGAGTTCCGTGCCGGGCCACGCTCCGGCGGCGGCTTCGCGGTGACGGCCAGCCTGCCCTACCGGGCGACCGCGTGACCCGGGTGCTGATCGCCGACGACCAGGCGCTGCTACGCGGCAGTTTTCGGCTGTTGGTCGATTCGGCCCCGGACCTCACCACGGTCGGTGAGGCCGGCACCGGCGTCGAGGCTGTGGCTCTGACCGCCGAACACCGGCCGGACGTGGTGCTGATGGACGTGCGGATGCCAGAGATGGACGGTATCGAGGCGACCCGGCGGATCTGTGGCAACCCCGCCACGGCCGGCACCCGGGTCGTCATCCTGACCACGTTCGACCTGGACGAATACGTCTACGGAGCCCTACGCGCCGGAGCCAGCGGCTTCCTGCTCAAGGACACCCCACCGGCGGACCTGCTTGCCGGCATCCGGGTGGTGGCCGCCGGCGAAGGACTGCTCGCACCGACTGTGACCCGCCGGCTCATCGACGAGTTCGCGCGTCGGCCGGAGCCGGCCCGGCCGCTGCCACGACAGCTGGAGGGGGTTACCGAACGGGAACGGGAAGTACTCACACTGATCGGCCGGGGCCTGTCCAACGCGGAGTTGGCCGGGCACCTCGGTCTCAGCCTGGCCACCGTGAAGACGCACGTCGGGCGGTTGCTGACCAAACTGGCGGTACGTGATCGGGCGCAACTGGTCATCGTCGCCTACGAGACGGGCCTGGTCGGACCGGGCGGCCTGCGCTGAGAGCGTCGCCCCGCCACGGAGAGACACCATGTGTGCCCGGCCTGGCGTAGTAGGCCTGTCGGCACGGGCCGGTTCTCCGAGCTTGAACCCGCCGGGGCGGGTCAGCTCATCGCGCGGGGCTCGGCGGTCTGCTCCCAGAGGGACCGCATCTCCTCGAACGCCTGTTCCATGAGCTGCACCATCGCCAGCCTGGCGCGCTCGCCCTCGTGCCGCTGGATCGCCTGGGCCACCTCGGCGTGCAGGCGCAGCGCCTGCTCGTGCGGGTGGTGCGGCATGAGGTGGTGCTTGTGCCGGCCGGTGAGCACCTCGGCGACCAGGTCCTGCAGCCGGACGAACATCTCGTTGCCGGAGGCGAGCAGCACCCGCCGGTGGAACTCGATGTCCAGGCGCAGGAAGCGCTCCTCGTCGCCGGCCTTGCCGGCGGCCCACATCTTCGCCGCCAGGCCGACGAGGTCGCTGGCCTCGTCGTGACCGGCCCGCTCGGCGGCCAGCAGGGCGGCGTGCGGCTCGATGGCGGTGCGCAGCTCGGTGATGGACCGGAGCTGGGCGAGCCGGCTGGCCGAGGCCAGCCGCCACCGGATCACCTGCGGATCGAAGACGTTCCAGTCGTGCGCGGGCCGGATCGTCACCCCTACCCGTCGGCGGGTCTCGATGAACCCGATCGACGCCAGGACACGCAGCACCTCGCGGACCACCGAGCGGGAGACCTCGTACCGGTCGACCAGGTCGTCGATGTTGAGGACCGCCCCGGGGGCGAACTCTCCGCCGCAGATGGCGGTGCCGAGGTGCTCGAGGACGCGGGCGTGCAACCCGACCTCGGCCGGAGCGGGCTGGGTGCCGACGCCCCCGGAGGAGTACGGTTCCACGCCAACGATCATATCAGTTCGGTCAACCCCTTGAATAAATCAGCTTTTTCGACCTAGCATCCCGTAGTTAAGCGGACGTTACAGCGTTGTGGCGCTCTTCCCCCGGGGCGGCGACCACGAGAAATGGAGAGATGGCGTGCGACGTCGATCGATAATCGGTACGTCTCTGGCCGTGGTGGTCGCCATGGGCCTGGCCGCCTGCGGCGGTGGAGAGGACAGCGGCGGTTCGAAGACCGTGCGCGTGACGCTGGTGAACCACGTCTGGACGGAGAACGTCAAGAAGGCGCTGCCGGAGTTCGAGAAGCAGACCGGCCTGAAGGTCGAGGTCACCCAGCTCGGTGAGGACCAGCTGTCCGACCAGTACAACGTCAAGCTGAACGCGGGATCCAGCGACCTCGACGTGATGATGTACCGGCCGCTGCAGGAGGGCAAGCAGTTCGGCAAGAACAAGTACCTGGCCGACCTGACCGAGCGGTCCAAGGCGGACAGCGCCTTCGACTTCAGCGACTTCCAGGCCGGCCCGGTGCAGGCCACCACCTACGACGACAAGGTGGTCGGCGTGCCGATCATCACCGAGTCGGAGGTGCTGTACTACCGCAAGGACCTGCTGAAGAAGTCCGGCTTCGACGCCCCGCCGAAGAGCCTGGACGAGCTCAAGGCGCAGGCCGCCAAGGTCGAGGCCGACAACCCGGGCGTTGCGGGCTTCGTCTCCCGCACCGGCAAGGCCGCCGCCGTCACCCAGTTCTCCAGCTTCCTGTTCAGCTTCGGCGGTGACTTCGTCGACGCCAACGGCAAGGCCGCGGTCAACACCGACCAGGCCAAGCAGGCGTACGCCTACTACGGCGGGCTGCTGCGCGAGCACGGCCCGGACAACGTCAGCACCGACATGAGCTGGTCCGAGGCCATGGCGATCTTCACCCAGGGCAAGGCGGCCTTCTACACCGAGGCCAACTCGCTCTACAAGAACGCCACCGACCCGGCCAAGTCGAAGGTCTCCGACACCGTCGGCTTCGCGCCCTTCCCGGCCGGCCCGGCCGGCTCGAAGCCCTACAACATCCCGTCCTGGGCGCTGGGCATCAACGACCAGTCGAAGAACAAGGACAACGCCTGGAAGTTCATCGAGTGGGCGGCCGGCAAGGAGCAGTCGCTGGCGCAGCAGGAGGCCGGCGTCCCCGGCGCCCGCGCCTCGGTCTGGGCCAACCCGCAGGCCATCGCCACCTACCCGAAGGACCTCGCCGAGGCCACCACGGCCAGCACTGACAACGGCGTCGGCCACGACCGTCCGCTCGTCGTGAAGGTCGCCCAGGCCCGCGAGATCGTCGGCCAGCCGATCGTCGACGCGATCACCGGCAAGGATCCGGCCGCCTCGGCGGACGCGGCGAACGAGGCGTTCCAGAAGTTCCTCGACGACGAGGCGAAGTAACCCGACCGCGGGACGGCGGGGCCCACCGGCTCCGCCGTCCCCGCGCCGGGTCCCGGCCCTGAGCACTCGGAGACCTCATGTCAGCCGTCACCACACCAGTCACCAGTCCGTCGAACGCCGGCGCGGCCCCGGCGGAGTCGGGCTGGTCGCGCTGGGCCAACGCGCACCGCAAATGGCTCTTCGCGGCTCCCGCCATGGCGTTCGTCGCCGTGCTGATCATCTTTCCGGTGGCGTGGACCGGATACCTCAGCCTCACCGACGCCGAGGGTTCGGTCCGCGCCGAGAGCGAGTTCATCGGGTTCCAGAACTACCTGGACGTGCTCGCCGACACCGACCGGTTCTGGCCGGCGGTGTGGCGCACCGTCCTGTTCACCGGCGTCGTGCTCGCCGTCGAGGTGGCGCTCGGCATGGCGATCGCCCTGCTGCTGTGGCGGCCGTTCCGCGGTGAGCGCTGGGTCCGGGTCGCCATCCTGCTGCCGCTGGTCGCCACCCCGGTGGCGGTCGGCATGATGTGGCGGCTGATCTTCGACCCCACCATCGGCATGGCCAACCAGGTGCTCAGCTGGGTCGGGATCGGCCCGCAGCCCTGGCTGTCCGGTCAGAACAGCGCACTGCCGACGACGATGTTCATCGACATCTGGCAGTGGACCCCGATGGTGGTGCTGATCCTGCTCGCCGGCCTCACGTCGCTGTCGGACGAGCCGCAGGAGGCCGCCCTCATCGACGGCGCCAGCACCTGGCAGCGGTTCCGGCACGTCACGCTGCCGCTGCTGATGCCCACGGTGATCGTCGCGATCCTGCTGCGCGGCATCGACGCGCTGAAGACCTTCGACATCCTCTACGCCACAAAGGGTCGCGGCGGCGGGTCGTTCCACGAGGTCGAGACGCTCAACGTCTACGCGTACGGGCTGAGCTTCGACTACAACGAGTACGGCCTCTCGTCGACGGTCCTGATCATCTTCTTCCTGATCATCATCGGGGTGATGTGGGCCCTGACCTACCGCAAGAAGGGGCTGGACCGATGAAGCCGGGCAAGCCGTTCAAGGTCTTCCGGGCGGTTGCCCTGACCGTCGTGGTGCTGGGGCTGATCGCGCCGCTGCTCTGGATGATCGCCGCGTCGTTCAAGACCAACGTCGACATCTACGACACCGGCAAGGCCTTCGTCTTCTCGCCCACCCTGGACAACTACGACAACGTGCTCCAGCAGGCCAACTACGTGCAGTTCATCGGCAACAGCCTGTGGGTGGCGTTCGCCGCCACGCTGCTCTCGCTCGTCCTCGGGGTGCCGGCCGCCTACTCGATGAGCCGGTTCAACATGAAGAAGTCCGCGCTCGTGGTGCTCATGGCCCGGATCATCCCGGGCGTGTCGCTCCTGGTGCCCTGGTACTACGTCTTCTCGAACCTGCAGATGGTCGGCGGGTACACCGTGCTGATCCTCAGCCACATGTTCGTGTCGCTGCCGCTGATCGTCTACATCATGATGGGCTTCTTCGACAGCCTGCCGGAGGACCTGGAAGAGGCAGCGCTTGTCGACGGGCTGACCCACATCGGCGCGTTCCGGCGGATCACCCTGCCGCTGTCCGTGCCCGGCGTCGCCACCGCCGGCATCCTGTCCTTCATCTTCTCCTGGAACAACTTCATGTTCGCCCTGGTGCTCTCCGGTGCGGACACGAAGACCCTGCCCGTGGCGATCTTCGACTTCGTCGGCTACGCCAGCATCGACTGGGGCGGCCTGATGGCCGCGGCCACCGTGGTCACTCTGCCGATCATGGTGATCGCCCTGTTCGTGCAGAAGTACATCGTCTCCGGTCTCACCGCCGGCGCCACGAAGGGCTGAGGACGCCATGACAACGATCGCACGGGTGGAGACGTTCCTCGTCGCGCCGCGGTGGCTGTTCGTCCGGGTCGAAACGGTCGACGGGATCGTCGGCTGGGGCGAGGCGACCTGCGAGGGCCGCTCCGAGACCGTCCGCACCGCCGTCGAGCAGCTCAGCGAGCTGCTGGTCGGCCGGGACGCGCTGCGGATCGAGGACCACTGGCAGGTGCTGACGAAGTCCTCGTTCTACCGGGGCGGACCGATCCTGGCCAGCGCCGTCGCCGGGCTCGACCAGGCACTGTGGGACATCGCCGGCAAGCACTTCGGCGCCCCGGTGCACCAGCTGCTCGGCGGACCGGTCCGCGACCGGATCCGGGTCTACGGCTGGGTCGGCGGCGACGAGCCCGCCGAGGTGCGCGACCAGATCAGCGCCGCCGTCGAGACGGGCCTGACCGCTGTGAAGATGAACGCGTCCGGGCGGATGAGCCCGGTCGCCTCGGTCGCCGAGCTCGACGGCGTGGTCCAGCGGGTGGCCGCCGCCCGGGAGGTGCTCGGCGACGAGCGGGACGTCGCCGTCGACTTCCACGGCCGGTTCAGCCTGGCCACCGCCCGGCGGGTCGCCCCGCTGCTCGAGCCGTATCGGCCGTTCTTCCTGGAGGAGCCGGTGGTGCCGGAGAACTCGCACCTGATCGGCGAGTTCGTGCGCGCCACGACCACCCCGGTGTCCACCGGGGAACGGCTCTACAACCGGCAGGAGTTCCTGCCGGTGCTGCAGGCCGGCATCGCGGTCGCCCAGCCGGACCTGTCGCACGCCGGCGGCATCACCGAGGTTCGCAAGATCGCCGCGCTGGCCGAGGTGTACGACGTCCAGCTCGCCCCGCACTGCCCGCTCGGCCCGATCGCCCTGGCGTCCTGCCTGCAGGTCGGTTTCGCCACGCCCAACTACCTGATCCAGGAACAGAGCATCGGCATCCACTACAACCTCGGCGCCGAGGTGCTCGACTACTGCCTCGACAAGACCCCACTGACCTTCGTCGACGGGTATGTCGAGCGCCTCACCGCGCCCGGCCTCGGCATCGAGATCGACGAACACGCGGTGCGGACGGCGGACAAGCGCGGCCACGCCTGGCGCAGCCCCACCTGGCGGCACGCCGACGGCTCCTACGCGGAATGGTGAAGAACATGACTGTCGATCTCGTCACCGAACTCGCCGCCGCCCGGATCCTCGCGGTCATCCGGGGCACCGACACCGCCGGCGCGATCGCCGCCGGCACCGCCCTGCTGGAGGAGGGCGTACGGGTCGTGGAGGTGGCCCTCACCACGCCGGACGCGGCTCGGGCCGTCGAGGCGCTGCGCGCTGTCGCGCCGGCCGGCTCCCTGGTCGGCGCCGGCACGGTGCTCACCGCCGCGGACGTCGCCGAGGTGGCGGCGGCCGGCGCGCAGTTCGTGGTGACGCCCGCTGTGGTCGAGTCGATCGCCGAGGCGGCGCGGCTCGGCCTGCCCGTCGCCGCCGGGGCGTTCACCCCGACCGAGGCGTACACGGCGATGCGGCTGGGCGCGTCGGCGATCAAGCTGTTCCCGGCGTCGGTGGGTGGCCCCGCGTACCTCAAGGCGGTGCGCGACCCGTTCCCGGACATCCCGTTCGTGGCGGTCGGCGGTGTCGGCCTGGCCGACCTGCCCGGCTACTTCGCCGCCGGCGCGATCGCGGTCGGCGTCGGCGGCCCGCTGGTCGGTGACGCCGCCTCCGGCGGCGACCTCGACGCCCTGCGCCAGCGCGCCCGCGCCTACCTCGCCGCCGTCGCATGAGCGCCGCCGGCCTGCCCGCCGCGCGGCCGCGCGGCACCCGCCCGTCCGCCACGCGTCCGCGCGCCGGCGGCTACCCGGCCACCGCGTCATGACCGCCGTCGACCTGCTCACCTTCGGCGAGGCCCTGGTGTCGCTGCGCACGGCCGGGCCCATCGTCACCGGTGGCGCGCTCACCCCGCACCTGGCCGGGGCGGAGGCCAACGTGGCCGTCGGGGTGGCCCGGCTCGGCCACCGCGCGGCCTTCGCCGGGCGGGTCAGCGCCGACGAACTCGGCGAGTTCCTGCTCCGGCAGCTGCGCGCCGAGGGGGTACGCCTCGAGCACGTGGTCCGCGACCCGGACCGCCCGGCCGGACTGATGTTCCTGGAACGGCGGACCGCCGACCTGACCCGGGTGATCTACCAGCGGGCCGGCTCGGCCGGCTCGGCGGTGACCGTCGAGGACCTGCGGCCCGCCCTGGCCGCCGGCGCCCGGGTGCTGCACCTGACCGGGATCACCGCGGCGCTCTCCGACGGCGCCCGGGAGGCCACCCGGTGGGCGGCCGAGACCGCCGCCCGGGCCGGGACGCTGGTCTGCCTCGACGTCAACCACCGGACGAAACTGTGGAGCCGGGACGCGGCGCGGGCCGCGCTCGCCGACATCGTCGGCCACGCCACGGTCGTGGTCGCCTCCGCCGACGAACTGGACCTGGTCGGCACGCCGGGCGCGGACGAGCCGACGGCGGTCGCCGAGTTGCTGGACCGGGGCGTGTCGACGGTGCTGGTGAAGCTCGGCGGCGACGGCGCCCGCGCGTACACCCGGGAGGGCGTGCGGCACGCGGCGGCGGTGCCCGTGACGGCGGTGGACACCGTCGGCGCGGGGGACGCCTTCACCGCCGGCTACCTCTCCGGCCACCTCGACGGTCTCGACCTGGCCGGGCGGCTGCGCCGCGCGGTCACCCTGGGCGCCTTCGCCGTCGGCGGCAACGGCGACTGGGAGTCGCTGCCCCGCCGCGACGAACTGTCTCTCCTGAACGACGTGCAGCCCGGCAGCACGCTGCGCTGACATCACCCCTGAGAAAGGCATCGGCATGAAGATCGTCGCCGCGGACGTCATCGTCTCCAGCCCCGACCGCAACTTCGTCACCCTCAAGATCACAACTGACGAGGGGCTCACCGGGCTGGGCGACGGCACCCTCAACGGGCGCGAACTGGCCGTCGCGTCGTACCTGGCCGACCACGTCGTCCCGCTGCTGATCGGGCGCGACCCGCATCAGATCGAGGACACCTGGCAGTTCCTCTACCGCTCGGCCTACTGGCGGCGCGGACCGGTCACCATGGCCGCCATCGCGGCCGTGGACGTCGCCCTCTGGGACATCAAGGCCAAGGCCGCCGGGATGCCGCTCTACCAGCTCCTGGGCGGGGCCTCCCGGACCGGGATCCTGGCCTACGGGCACGCCTCCGGGCGGGACCTGCCCGAGCTGTTCGACTCCATCCGCCACCACCTGGAGCAGGGCTTCCGCGCCATCCGGGTGCAGACCTCGGTGCCCGGCATCAACGCCGTCTACGGCGTGGCCGCCCAGCCCAGCGTCGACGGCAAGCGCTACGACTACGAGCCGGCCCAGCGCACGCCGCTGCCCGCCGAGGAGGACTGGGACACCCGCTCGTACCTGCGGCACCTGCCGGAGGTCTTCGAGGCCGTTCGCAACGAGTTCGGCCCCGAGCTGCCCCTGCTGCACGACGGGCACCACCGGATGACCCCCATCCAGGCCGCCAAGCTGGGCAAGGCGCTCGAGCCGTACGACCTGTTCTGGCTGGAGGACTGCACCCCGGCGGAGAACCAGGAGGCGCTGCGGCTGGTCCGGCAGCACACCACCACCCCGTTGGCCATCGGCGAGGTCTTCAACACCGTCTGGGACTACCAGACGCTGATCCGTGAACAGCTCATCGACTACGTGCGCTCCGCCGTCACCCACACCGGCGGCATCACCGCCATGCGGAAGCTGCTCGACTACGCCGCCCAGTACCAGATCAAGTCCGGCATCCACGGCCCGACCGACATCTCCCCGGTCGGCATGGCCGCCGCGCTCCACCTCGACCTGGCCATCCACAACTTCGGCATCCAGGAGTACATGCGGCACGGGGCGCTCACCGACGAGGTGTTCCGGCAGTCGTTCACCTTCGCCGACGGGTACCTGCACCCGGGACAGCAGCCCGGCCTCGGCGTGGAACTCGACGAGGAGGCCGCGGCCCGGTTCCCGTACCAGCCGGCGTACCTGCCGTTCAACCGGCTCAAGGACGGCACGGTCCATGACTGGTGACCGCCGCCCACCCACCCGGCACGTGGTGGTGATGGGCGTGTCCGGGGCGGGCAAGACGACGGTGGCGCGGGGGATCAGCGAGCTCACCGAGCTGGTGTTCGCCGAGGCGGACGAGTTCCACCCGCCGGCCAACGTGGCCCGGATGCGCGCCGGCGTCCCGCTGGACGACGCGGCACGCTGGCCCTGGCTGCGCGACCTCGCGGCCTGGATGGCCGGCCGGCACGCCGAGGGCGTGTCCACGGTGCTGGCCTGCTCGGCGTTGAAACGCTCCTACCGGGACGTGCTGCGCCAGGGACCGCCCGGCGTGGAGTTCGTGCACCTGGCCGGCACGGCCGGGCTGATCCGGGACCGGATGACCCGGCGGGTCGGGCACTACATGCCGGCCAGTCTGCTCGACTCCCAGCGGGCCACCCTTGAGGATCTGGCGCCCGACGAACCCGGGGTGGTGCTGGACGTGGCCGCCGCACCGGAGGAACTGGTCGTCGCGGCGGTCGAGCGGCTCGGCCTGCCCCGGCGGACATCCGTCGGCACCGGCTGACCCGGCGGTCCGGCTCCGGCCGGCGCGGCCGTGTCGTCGAAGCACGACCCGGTGACGGTCAGGACGTCCGTCCCGATTCCTGGCTGGGTGACAGCGGTTGCGGGCCGGCCAGCTCCCGGCGGCACCGGGCGAGTTCCGCGCGCAGGTCCCGGCGCAGGGCCCGGTCCAGGCCGGGTTGGGCGAGCGCCTCGGTGAAGTCACGGGCCGCGTCGCCCCACCGGCCCAGCCGGGCCAGGGCGGTGCCCCGGTTGTAACGCGGCACGGGGGCCGCCGACAGCGCCACCGCCCGGTCCAGGTCGGCGAGCGCGGCGGTCACGTCGCCGCGCTCGAACCGGACGGCGGCCCGGTTCGTCCACGCCTCCACCAGCTCGGGGTCCCCGCTCAGGGCCCGGGTGAGCAGCTGGTCGGCCTCGGCGGGCCGGCCACGCTCGGCGAGGATCAGGCCCAGTGTGCACAGCAGCGCGGGCTCCTGCGCGGCGCCGGCCAGCCCGGCCCGCGCGCCGGCCTCGGCGGCGTCCAGCGCGCCGCGCGCCACGTGCAGGTTGACCAGGGCGATCCGGGCATCGAGGTGCCCGGGGTCGATGGCGAGCACCCGCTCCAGGTCGGCGTGCGCCCGCCCGGGGCGGCCCCGCTCCTGGTGGAGCATGGCCCGGTTGTAGTACGCCTCGGGCAGGTGCGGTCCCAGCCGGATGGCGGCGTCGTAGTCCCTGATCGCGGCTCGGGTCCGGCCCGCCGCCCGGTACAGGGCGGCGCGGTCCACGTAGTACTCGCAGTTGTCGGGGTCGTGGGCGATCACGGTGTCCAGGTCGGCCAGCGCCCGGGCCGGGTCGCCCAGCGCGAGGTGGACCTGCGCCCGGTTGTGGCGCAACCGGGCCAGGTGCTGCGGGCGTTCGCCGGGTCCGAGTGCGGCCGTCAGCCGGGCCAGCCCGTCGTCGACGACCCGCAGCGCGCGGTCGGGCCGGCCGGCCCGGCTGTCCAGCAGCGCCAGGCCCTGTTCGTAGAAGACCGTCGACAGCAGCCGCCGGCGTGGGTCGGTCAGCCCGGCGGCGAGGTGCAGGGCCCGATCCAGCCAGAGTCGGGCCTGTTCCGGGTCCTGGTCGGCGGCCGGCAGGTGCCGGGCGTGCAGCATGGCGGTGGCGTACGCCGCCGACATGGTGATCTTCGGGTCGTCGGTGACGGCCCGCGCCTCGTCGTAGAGGTCGAGCGCCTCCGCGGCCCGGTCCAGGGCCGCCAGCGCGGTGGCCAGGCCGGTGGTGAACGCCCACCAGTGCGGCAGGTCGCCGCCGGGGGTGACCACCGCCCGCCCGCGCCGGGCGACCCGGGCCGCGTGGTGGTAGAAGCCGCCGGCCAGGCTGTCGCCCAGGGCCCGCCGCAACGCCTGCGGGGTGCGCTCGTCGGGCGCCGGGTCGGGGGCCCCGCCATCGCGCAGGTCGAGGCGCACCGGGGCCGGCCCGAGCCGGCGGACCAGCGCGTCCAGCAACTCGGCTGTCGTCTCGTCGGCGCTGGCGACGTGATCGAACCGGACGGTCACCGGCCGCCGGAGCGTGCCGGCCCAGGCCGCCACCAGCTCCGCCGCGCCGTAGGCCAGGCAGGCGGTCCGGCGGGCCGGGTGGAAACGGATCGGCTCCTCCTCGGCGGCCGGCCGGGCCGCCGGATCGAGCTGAGGGGCGATCGCGTACAGCTCGACGGCGTGCCGCGCCGCCAGGCGGGGCCGATCGGCGGCGACCCGGCCGAGGAAGGTCGAGACCCCGGCGTACGGCCCGTGGTCACGATGGCAGTCGTAGCGCTCCGCCACGCCGGTCACCGCAGGGCCCACCGCCGCTGAGGCGGGCGCCCGGGAGCGCCCGCCCGGCTGGCAGCTACCAGCACCACTCGATCCACAGCCGACGGGCACCGGACACCAGGCGGAGCGCGGTCGTGCGACGGATGGTCATCTTCCTCATACGAACCTCCGATGTGATCCACCAGGACTGGCCCAGAGAGTAATCCCTATCGATGCAAATAAGAAGAGTCCTCAGGTTGGTCCGGAGCCCATGGCTTCGAGCGCCGGCTCAGACCACGACGCGGACACCGGGCCAGCGTTCGGCTGGGCGGTGACGGGCGAGTCGCTGCCGGGAGATCTCCGGGCCGACCCGGGTCGGGTTGCGCCGCCACACCCCGTCGAGCAGGTCGTCGAGGCCGTGCGGCGCGCAGACCGCGATCCGGCCGTCCGCGTCGAGGCGTACCGCCACGGCGGTGGCGTACTCGGGCCAGGTGGCAACGGCATCGGCGATCGTCCGCAACGGCGCCACCGGACCGCCGCCGAACTTCGCCGGGTACCAGGTGTGCACGGCGGCCTGGTTCTTCGCCTCCCACGGCGGCTCCGGCCAGGCCGTCACCAGCCGGCGGGTGGCCCGGTCGTCGTTGTCGCGGCTCAGGTCCGCCGGGTCGAGGAAGACGACATCGACGTCCCGCACCGACGACGGGTCGAAGCCGTCGCCGTAGCGCTCGCTCCAGACCAGGTCGCGGATGGCGCCCGCGCCGATCCAGGCGTCCGGCAGGCCGGAGTCCCGGACGACGCCCAGCGCCCGGATCAGCCACTGGCTGCGCTCGACGAGGCCCCGCAGTTCGTCCTCGCGCATCGTCTCCCCGGTTACCTCTGTCTTCCTGGCTCGCCCATCGCTCGGGCGTCGGACCGCGCAGCGCCAACTCGAAGACGTGCCGACGTTGGATCTCGAAGCGGAGCGGGCTGATGTCGTACTCGATCGCCCTCAGCTTGCGCACGACGGTGAAGCCGGTCAGTCCGGTCTCTTCGCGGGCCTCGCGCAGCACCGCGTCCGCCGGGTCCTCACCGGGGCGGACGCTGCCGCCGGGCACCTGGATGCCCGCCGCTTCATAGCTGAAGTCGGTGTGCCGGAAGACGGCCCCGAGTCAGGTGCGGGCACTCTCCTCGGAAGGAACTGCCGTTCGCTGCACGGTTCCAGGCAGGCGGCGCACGATCAGAATGGTGCGGGTCCGCGGCCTGCCAGCGACATCAACACCTGCGTCGCGAGTAGCTTGCGAATGCCGGTGACGGCGACTGTCCCCACCCGATCGTAGGGCAACTCCAGTTGCAGGCCCTCGACTGCGTCGCGAAGCTCCGACGTGATCTCGTCCGGCCGGAACGTGCCGCCCCAGCCGTTGAGCCCTCCGCGCTGGTTGGTACTGAGAGAGGCCATGCCGGAGATGCAGGCGCCGTCGACCAGGATCAGCTTCGCAGGACCGGAGTAGGTCGTCGTCATAGTCACCAACCTTTCAAGATGTACGCCGCACACACCAGGGTCCAGGCGGGCTGCCAGTCATCAGGAGGTAACGCGTGGAGTCCGACCATGGTGTGCTCCACCTGACCGCGACCGTACGTGCCTCCGCCGTCAGGCTGGCCCGCGAGGCGGCATTCTGTGCGTTAGCGATAGGAACCGATGCTTAAGATCAGCGCCCGGCGTCGGCCTTCCGCAGACCAGACGAGTGCCGCGATGCCCTGGTGAGCGCGTGAAACGCCGAACGGCGGCCCGCTGAACCAGTCGGGCCGCCGTTCGGCGAGTGTGGATCAGAGCGGGCGAATGTTCTCCGCCTGCGGGCCCTTCTGGCCCTGGGTGATGTCGAACTCCACCTTCTGGTTCTCGTCGAGGCTGCGGAAGCCGCTCGCCGAGATCGCGGAGAAGTGGGCGAAGACGTCAGCGCCGCCGTCGTCCGGGCTGATGAAGCCGAAGCCCTTGTCGGCGTTGAACCACTTCACGGTGCCTGTAGTCATGTCTGCTCCTTCGCAGGCTGTCAGAGGCCGCACTGTGCGGACCCTTACGCCGCCGCGTTGATCACCCGCGTCGAAACGACACGAAAAACGAAAAGCGCCTTGATGGGTTTCAGATGCCCCATCAGGCGCCGGAAAACGTCTACGGAAATCAAAACTGCAACGTGACTACCGTACCACGTGATCCGCCGTCGGTGTCACGCCAGCACGAGGACGTTGATCCTGTGGGATCGGTTCGTGACGGGGGGCATATCGGGGCGAAACGGGGGTAACGGGCCGCCGGAGGTGGCGCATGGTGGCGATGGGGCAGACCGCGCTCTCGGGTGAGCGGCTCCGGCAGACCGACGGCTTCCTCGCCGAGGCGTGGGCCGACATGGTCCGGCACGACGAGCGGCTGCGCGGGACGGCAGTCGAGGTGCGCTTCGACCGGGGGGTGGCGCACCTGACCGGCGAGGTCGCCGACCCTGAACAGTTGCGGCTGGTACGGGAGCTGATCGGCCGGCTCTCCGGCGTACTCGGGGTCTGGTGCCGGGTCACCGTGGCCGGGCGGGCGCCGGTGGTGGTCGACCTGGGCTGCGGCGCGACCAAACAGTGGCCGGGCAACCTGGGACTGGACATCTATCCGGCGCCGGGGGTGAACGCGGTCGCCAACTTGGCCGGCTCGCTGCCGCTGCGCGACGACTCGGTGGACGTGTTCTTCGCGGTGCACATCGTCGAGCACCTGATCGACTTCCTGCCGCTGTTCGACGAGTGCCACCGGGTGCTGCGTCCCGGCGGGGTGCTGCACGTGATGAGCCCCTGGTGGCGGCACGTCAACGCGGTGGCCGACCCGACCCACGTACGGCTGCTCGACGTCCAGACGTTCAAGGGGATCTGCGGTCAGCGCCCACCGGGTACGCCGCGCTGGTATCCGCTGCACGTCGGCTGCGACGGCGCCTCGATCTTCGCCGACCTGACTCCCCTGCCCGCGGACGCCCCAGCTCCCTCGTCGGCCCACCTGGCCCGCTTCTTCGACTGACCACGGCACCGGAGGGCTAGGCGGGGCGGGGTGGGGCGGACTCTCTCAGGGCCAGCTGGTGGGAGACCACCAGCTCTCGGGGCGGTGCGTCGCGGTCCTGGCCCAGGCGACCGGCCAGCAGCTCGACCGCGAGGCGGGCGATGCGCTCCTTGTCCGGGGCGACTGTGGTCAGCGTCGGGATCGAGAAGCGGCCGTCCTCGATGTCGTCGAAGCCGGCCACCGCGACGTCCTCGGGCACGCGCAGGCCCTCCTCGTGCAGCGCCCGCAGCGCGCCGAGCGCGAGCGTGTCGTTGAAGCAGAAGGCGGCGTCGGGGCGTACCCCGGTGGAGAGAAGTTGCCGCATGGCGGCGGCGCCGTCCGCGCGGTGCCAGGCCGGCGCGGGCGCCACCAGGCGGTCGTCGTAGGCGATGCCGGCCTCGGCCAGCGCGGCGGTGTAGCCGGCCAGGCGGAGCCGGGCGCTGGCGCCCTCGGGGGTCCGCTGGGAGCCGATCGCGGCGATCCGGCGGCGGCCGAGCCCGATCAGGTGGGTGGTGATCTCGCGGGCGGCGGCCACGTTGTCGGTCATGACGTGGTCGGCGGGGCCGTGGTCGACCCGTTCGCCGAGCAGCACCATGGGCAGGCCGGCCAGGGCGGCGAGGTCGTCTGCGGTGAGCGCGAGCGGGCTCAGGATCAGGCCGTCGATCATGTGGTCGCCGATACCGCTGGCGGCCTTGCGTTCCTGCTCGGAGCGGCCGCCGGTCTGGTCGATCAGCACTGTCCAGTCGTGGTCGGCGGCGGCGGTGACGACGTGCCGGGCCAGCTCGGCGAAGTAGGGGATGTCCAGCTCGGGCACGGCCAGCGCGATCACCCCGGTACGCCCCTTGCGCAGGTTGCGGGCCGACAGGTTGGGCCGGTAGTTGAGCGCGGCGATGGCCTCCTCGACCCGGGCCCGGGTGTCGGCGCGCACGTGCTGGTAGCCGTTGACGACGTTGGAGACGGTCTTCACCGACACTCCGGCCCGCTCGGCGACGTCCTTGAGCCTGTGCCGCACTGAACTTCCTCCCGGTGAACGCTGGCCGCAGCGTACCGCGTCGCGACGACACGACTGCCTCTTTACACAGGTGCTTACAACGTTGTAGAAACCACTGACAACGGAGTGACAGCCGTCACTCGCCATCGCCACGAGGAAGAGGTTGGCACAGTGCCGAACGCGCAGCTCACTATCGATCCGGCGTTCCGGGTCGCGCCGGCGGACCGCCGGATCTTCGGTTCCTTCGTCGAGCACATGGGGCGCTGCGTCTACGGCGGGGTGTACGAGCCCGGCCACCCCACAGCCGACCGGCGGGGGCTGCGGCGCGACGTGCTGGACCTGACCCGTGAGCTGGGCGTCTCGGTGGTGCGCTACCCGGGCGGCAACTTCGTCTCCAGCTACCGGTGGGAGGACGGCATCGGCCCGGTCGGCGACCGGCCGCGCCGGCTCGACCTGGCCTGGAAGACGATCGAGACCAACGAGTTCGGCCTGGACGAGTTCATGACCTGGGCGGCCGAGGCCGGGGTCGAGCCGATGATGGCCGTCAACCTCGGCACCCGCGGCGTGACCGAGGCGCTCGACCTGCTTGAGTACACCAACCACCCGGGCGGCACCCAACTATCCGACCTGCGCCGCAAGCACGGCGCCGAGCAGCCGTACGGGGTGCGGCTGTGGTGCCTCGGCAACGAGATGGACGGGCCGTGGCAGGTCGGGCACAAGACCGCCGACGAGTACGGCCGGCTCGCCGCCGAGACCGCCCGCGCGATGAAGATGGTCGACCCCTCGATCAGCCTGGTCGCCTGCGGAAGCTCCAACCGGGGCATGCCCACGTTCGGCGCGTGGGAGGCGACAGTGCTGGAGCACGCGTACGAGCACGTCGACTACATCTCCGCCCACACCTACTACGACCCCTCCGACGGTGACCGGGCCAGCCTGCTCGCCTCCGCCGTCGACATGGACGCCTTCATCACCGAGGTCGTCGCCACCGCCGACCACGTGGGCGCCAAGCTGCGGCAGAGGCGCAAGCTGAAGATCTCCTTCGACGAGTGGAACGTCTGGTACCAGTCCCGCCTCCAGTCCGACCTGGACCGGCGCGGCTGGGTCGAGGCGCCGGCACTGATCGAGGACGACTACACGGCCGTCGACGCGGTGGTGGTGGGCGACCTGCTGATCACCCTGCTCCGGCACGCCGACCGCATCGGCGTGGCCTGCCAGGCGCAGCTCGCCAACGTGATCGCCCCGATCCGTACCCGCGACGGCGGCCCGGCCTGGCGGCAGAGCATCTTCCACCCGTTCGCCCTGACCGCCCGGTACGCCCGCGGCACCGTGCTGCGGACCGAGCCCACCGGCCCGACCTACGAGACCCGGCGCTACGGCGACGTGCCCGCGCTGGACACCGTCGCCGTGCACGACGAGGAGACCGGCGAGCTGGCCGTCTTCGCGGTCAACAGGGGTCCGCAGGACCTCCCGCTCGACCTGGACCTGCGCGGCCTGCCCGGCCTGCGGGCCGAGGCGCACACCACGGTGGCGGCCGGAACCGACCCGGACGCCACGAACACCGAAGAAGACCCGGAGCGGGTCGCGCCCCGGGACCTCACCACGCCCACAGTCGACGGCGGCCGGGCCTCCGTGCTGCTGCCGGCCACCTCCTGGAACCTGCTGCGCTTCGTGCCGGCGTCGTGACCAGGCAATACTCCATTCCGTCCCCCAAGGAGTACGCATGATCCAGAACGAGATGAGCCGGCGGCGTCTGCTCGGCCTCGGCGTCGGGCTCGGCGCGGCGGCCACGCTGACGCTCAGCGGCTGCGGCGGCGGCAGCAGCTCCGACAGTTCCGGCGCGGCCGGCAACGGCGGCAAGGACTACACCGGCCCGAAGGTGGACCTGAAGCTGTGGAACGGCTTCACCGGCGGTGACGGTGACATCTTCAAGACGCTCGTCCAGCAGTTCAACGGCGAGCACAAGAACATCGCGGTCAGCGTGATCACGTACCAGTGGGAGGACTACTACAGCAAGCTTCCCGGCGCGGTCTCCAGCGGCAACGGCCCGGACATCGCTGTCATGCACATGGACCAGCTCGCCACGTTCGCCGCCCGGGGCGTGATCACCGAACTGGACGACGTGGCGAAGGCGCTGGAGCTGAGCGAGGGCGACTTCGCCCCGACGGTCTGGAAGGGCGGCCTCTACGGCGACAAGCGGTACGGCATCCCGCTGGACATGCACCCGCTGGGCTTCTACTACAACAAGGCGGTCATGCGGAAGGCCGGCCTGGACCCGGAGAAGCCACCGGCCACCAGGGAGGAGTACACGGCCGCGCTCACCGAGCTGAAGAAGTCGGGCGTGCAGGGCTTCTGGGTCAGCCCGTTCCAGTTCACCGGCGGCATGACGTTCTACAGCCTGCTGCACCAGTGGGGCGGCACGCTCTTCGACGCCGAGGTGGCGAAGGCGACGTTCAACTCCGACCCGGCGGTCGAGGCGTGCACCTGGCTGGTCGACCTGATCAAGCAGGGCCACTCCCCCGCGAACGTCGGCCAGGACGCCGACTACCTGGCGTTCAAGAGCGGCAAGAACGCGTTCAACTGGAACGGCATCTGGCAGATCAACGACCTGAAGAAGAGCGCGAACGTGCAGTGGGGCGTCGCGCCCCTGCCGCAGATCGGCAGCCAGAAAGCCGCCTGGGCGAACTCGCACAACTTCACCATCGTCAAGCAGCGCTCCGCGAACGCCGACAAGACCGCCGGGGCGAAGGTGTTCATCAACTGGCTGAGCCAGCACTCGCTGGACTGGGCCAAGGGCGGCCAGGTGCCGGCCCGCAAGGCGGTGCGGGAGAGCAGCGAGTTCACCGCGCTCACCGAGGTCAACGCGCTCGCACCGGAGCTGGAGTACGCCGCGTTCCCGCCGTCCGTGCCGGGCCTGAACGAGGCCATGCTGACCTTCTACAACGCGTTCAACGAGGCGGCGCTGGGCAAGAAGCCGCCGAAGCAGGCGCTCGACGACGGCGCGGCGAAGGCGAACAAGCAGCTGGAGGACAGCCGCAAGAAGTACGGGAACTGATCCGCCGTGGCGGACGTGATCGAGGTCGGGGCGGCGCGCGACGGCGTGCCGCCCCCGGCGCGCACCCGCCGCCGGGGCGCGACGGAACGCGGCAACCGCGCGACCCCGTACCTCTTCCTCGCGCCGTACCTGATCCTGTTCGGGGTCTTCGGCCTGGCGCCGATCCTGTTCGGGGTCTGGATCAGCCTGCACCAGTGGGACCTGCAACTGCCAAACCGGCCGTTCGTCGGGCTCGGCAACTACCGGGACCTGTTCTCCAGCGACTCGGCGATCTTCGGGGACTGGTGGTCGAGCGTCCGGGCGACCGGGGTCTTCACGCTGTTCTCCGTACCGCTGCTGGTGGTCGTCCCGCTCGGGCTGGCGCTGCTGCTCAACCGCTCGTTCCCCGGCCGGACGTTCTTCCGGGCCGCGTTCTTCGCGCCGTACGTGCTGGGCGTCGCGGTGATCGGCCTGCTCTGGCGGTTCCTGCTGGATGCCAACCTGGGCCTGGTCAACCGGCTGCTCGGTGTGGTCGGGCTCCCCTCGGACACGCCGTGGGTGACCGACGTGCCGTGGGCCTGGGTGTCGCTCGTCGGCGTGACCGTGTGGTGGACCTGCGGCTTCAACGCGGTGATCTACCTGGCCGGTCTCCAGGACATCCCGGCCGAGCTGTACGAGGCGGCCAAGGTGGACGGCGCCGGCGGCTGGGACCGGTTCCGCCACGTCACGATCCCCGGCCTGCGCCCGGTGATGCTGTTCGTCTTCACCACCACGATCCTCGCCTCGGCGAACGTGTTCGGGCAGGCGTTCCTGATCACCCAGGGCGCGCCGGGCGAGCAGACCCGGACCGTGGTCTGGCGGATCGTCGACGAGGGGCTGCGCGACTACGACGCCGGACGGGCCGCCGCGATGAGCGTGTTCTTCGCGCTGATGCTGGCGGTGGTGAGCGTCGCCAACTTCCGGCTGTTCCGCTACCGGGAAGACTGAGGGCTACGACATGAGGAACACGCGCGCGGTGGCGCGGTACGGCGTCCTGCTCCTGGTCACCGCGATCTTCGTGACCCCTCTGGTGTGGATGCTGCTGACGTCGGTGAAGACGTACGACGACGCGCAGCGGGTGCCGCCCGGCTGGCTGCCGGACCCGTTCTCCACCTACGGCTACCAGCAGATAGTCGACAACGCGGCGAACCCGGTGCTGCGCTGGTTCGTCAACAGCATGCTCGCGGCCACCCTGCACACGCTGCTGGTGCTGGTGACCGCGTCGATGGCCGCGTACGCGCTGGCCCGGATGCGGTTCCGCGGCCGCAAGGTGCTGTTCGCGCTGATCGTGGGCACGCTGTTCCTGCCACCCACCTCGCTGATCATCCCGAACTTCATCATCGCCGAGCGGCTGGACTGGATCGACACGCTCACTGTGGTGATCGTGCCGGGCGCGGCGAGCGCGTTCGGGGTGTTCTTCCTGCGGCAGTTCTTCCTCTCCATCCCGGCCGAGCTGGAGGAGGCGGCGGTGCTGGACGGCGCGAACCACTGGCAGGTGTTCCGCCGGGTGCTGCTGCCGCTGCCGAAGCCGGCCCTGGCCACGCTCGCGGTGCTGTCGTTCCTGACCAACTGGAACGACTTCCTCTGGCCGGTGTACGTGCTGTTCAGCCCGGAACGGCTGACCCTGCCGGCGGGCCTGGGCCTGCTCCAGGGCGCGTACGTGACCGACTATCCGGTCATCATGGCGGGCGCGGTGCTGGCGAGCGTGCCGGTGCTGATCCTGTTCGTGCTCGCCCAGCGGCACGTCATCCAGGGCGTCTCCCGCAGCGGCCTGAAGGGGTGAGCGGGTAAGGAAGGGCCCCCTTTTAACGCCTCCGGTAGTAGAAGGGCCCCTTCTTAACGCCTGGCGTTAAGAAGGGGCCCTTCCTTCCGGGCGTCAGGGGGTGGGGGCGGGCTCGGGGGTGTCCGAGTGCTCGCTGCGGGCGAGCCGGTTCTTGCGGTGGCCGTACCCGAAGTAGATGACCGCGCCGATCAGCATCCACGCGAGGAACCGCAGCCAGGTCTCGACCGAGAGGTTCAGGCTCAGGTAGAGGCAGGCCAGCGCGGTGACGATCGGCAGCACCGGCGAGAACGGCACCTTGAACGGCCGCTCCAGGTCGGGGCGGCGCTTGCGCAGGATCGGCACCGCGATGGCGACAAGCGTGAACGCGCAGAGCGCGCCGATGCTGACCAGGTCGGCGAGCGCGGACAGCGGCAGGAAACCGGCGAGTAGCGCCACCGCGACGGTCATGATCCCGGCGATCCGGTACGGGGTGCCCCAGCGCGGGTGCACCTTGGCGATGGCGGGCGGGATGAGCCCGTCCCGGGCGATGGCGAAGCCGATCCGGCCCATGGCCACCAGGTCGACAAGGATCACGCTGGTGAGCCCGGCGACGGCGGCGATGGAGACGAGCACCGCGGCCCAGCCGGCGCCGACCGCCCGGAACGCGGACGCGATCGGCGCGCCCTCGTCGATCTCGGTGTACTTGACCATCCCGACCACCACCAGCGAGACGCCGATGTAGAGCACCGTGGAGATGAGCAGCGTGCCGAGCAGGCCCAGCGGCAGGTCCCGCTTGGGCTTGCGGGTCTCCTCACCCAGGTTCGCCACGGCCTCGAACCCGGTGTACGCGAAGAACACCACGGCGGCGGCGGTGAGCACCCCGGCGAAGCCGAAGACTGAGGGTTCCAGCCCGAAGATGGCCTGGGTGACAGGTTGCTTGATGCCGTCGTCCCCGGCACCGGCCGGCTCGGCGGCCGGGATGAACGGGCTGAGGTTGGCCGCCTTGACGAAGAACAGCCCGGCGATGACGACGAAGGCACAGATCGCCACCTTGACCAGCACGAGCAGGTTTGTGACCCGGGCGGACTCGCGGATGCCGACGATGGCGACCACGCCGAGCACCAGCACGATGCCGATGGCGCCGAGGTTGACGACGCTGCCCTCCTCGGCGAACCAGGCGCTGGGCAGGCCGAGCAGGTCGGCGAGGTAGCCGGACCAGCCGCGGGCCACCACCGCCGCGCCGAGCGCGAACTCCAGGAGCAGGTCCCAGCCGATGATCCAGGCGACGATCTCGCCCATCGTCGCGTACGCGTAGGTGTAGGCGCTGCCGGCGGTCGGCACGCTGCTGGCCAGTTCGGCGTAGCAGAGCGCGGCGAGTAGCGCGACCAGGCCGGCGATGCCGAACGAGATCACCACGCCCGGCCCGGCGCTGTTGCGCGCCTCGACACCGGTGAGCGTGAAGATGCCGGTGCCGATCACGATGCCGATGCCGAAGCCCATCAGGTCGACCGCGCCGAGCCGGCGCCGCAGCCCCGGCTTGCCGTCCTCGCCGTCGGCGTCGCCCTGGGCGAGCACGTCCTGGATCGGCTTGGTACGCAGGACCGACATCTGATCACCTCCCCCGCCGTGTGGCCGCCACGGTGGCGGTCTGTGACCGGGGGAGCTACCCAGCCGTTTTCCACCCCAATCCCGTACGCCAGGTATCGGAATCGTCACGATCCGGTCGATCGCACGGAGCCGGACATCGATCGGCCGTCCAGGTCTTGCGCCGGGCACGGATAGATGAAAGTTTCCTACCGGAGGCATGGGTGTATCGGCGAATCTTGCCGCAACGCCCGCCCCCGACTGTCCCCCCGGACCCGACGAAGGGACCGCACCGCATGAAGGCAACTCGGCTCGGAGCCGCCGCGCTGGCCGCGGCGTTGCTCGGCACGCTGGTCGCCGGCACGCCGGCGCAGGCCGCACCCGACGACAACGGCACCGCCACTTCCCCCTCCACCGACTGCGTCACCGACCCGGCCACCCCCAAGCGCCAGTTCCGGGCCATGTGGATCGCCTCGGTGACGAACATCGACTGGCCCAGCAAGGGCTCCTGGACCGCGCCGGACCAGGTGGCCAAGCAGAAGGCCGAATACCTGGCCTGGCTGGACCTGGCGCAGAAGCTCAACCACAACGCCGTCGTGGTCCAGGTCCGCCCGACCGCCGACGCGTTCTGGCCCTCGCCGTACGAGCCGTGGTCGGAGTACCTGACCGGCGTACGCGGCAAGAACCCCGGCTGGGATCCGCTGGACTTCCTGGTCGCCGAGTCGCACAAGCGCAACCTGGAGTTCCACGCCTGGTTCAACCCGTACCGCGTCTCCATGCCCGCGCCCGGCGGCGCCGGCGCCGACCTGTCGCAACTGGCCCCGGACAGCCCGGCCCGCCAGCACCCCGACTGGGTCTTCGCCTACCCGCCCGCCGGCGTCGCCGGCAGCCGGCTCTACTACAACCCCGGCGTCCCCGAGGTCCGCGAGTTCGTCCAGACCGCGATGATGGACGCGGTCAAGCGGTACGACATCGACGGCGTGCACTTCGACGACTACTTCTACCCGTACCCGAGCGGCACCCACCAGGTGCCCGACGACGCCACGTTCGCGGCGTACAACAGGGGCTTCACCGACAAGGCCGACTGGCGGCGGGACAACATCAACCTGCTGATCCAGGAGATGAACGCCAAGATCAAGGCGGTCAAGCCGTATGTGAAGTTCGGCGTCAGCCCGTTCGGCATCTGGCGCAACGCGTCGGCCGACCCGAACGGCTCGGACACCACCGGCTCGCAGTCGTACGACATCATCTCCGCCGACTCCCGCAAGTGGGTCAAGGAGGAGTGGATCGACTACATCGTGCCGCAGCTCTACTGGTACATCGGCCAGTACCCGGCCGCCGACTACGCCCGCCTGGTGCCGTGGTGGGCCGAGCAGGTGCGCGGCACGCGGGTGCAGCTCTACATCGGCCAGGCCGACTACAAGAGCGGTGACCCGGCGTACGGGTCGTTCTGGATGAACCCGCAGGAGCTGTCGAACCACCTGACGCTCAACCGGTCGTACCCGGAGGTGCTCGGCAACGTGCACTTCTCCGCGGTGCAGGTCCGGGCCAACCGGCTCGGCGCCACCGACATCTACGCGGCCGAGCACTACTCCCGCCCGGCGCTGGTGCCCACCATGACGCACCTGCCGCGCAAGCCGCTGCTGTTCCCGGTGGTCACCAAGGCCCAGCGGGAGGCGGACGGGGTACGCCTGAGCTGGCGGCAGCCGGCCGACGGCAAGGGCCCGCTCGGCACCGCCGCGTCGTACGCGATCTACCGGTTCGACGGGCACGGCCTGGCCGGGCGCTGCGACTTCGCGGACGCCTCGCACCTGGTCGGCACCGTGCGAGCCACCGACGACGCGGTGCAGTCCTGGGTGGACACCACGGCGGCCGACGGCGCGAAGTACACCTACTACGTGACCGCGCTGGACCGGCTGGCGAACGAGAGCCCGGCGAGCCCGCCGCGCTTCGTGCGCTGATCTCCACCGGATGCCCCCGGGCCGCCTCGCCGGCCCGGGGGCATTCGTCTGTTTGGGCGGATGCCAGCGAGCCGTTCCCCGGAACATCGTCGCAGCTCATCGGCTTGATCGACACTTGTCGACATCCGGAGATCCCGGACGCCACCCATGCGGAGGTTCCCGTGTCCCGTCGCCTCGCCACCACCCTCGCCGCCGCAACACTCGCCCTGCTCACGGCACTCAGCCTGGCCGCACCGGCCGCCGCCGCGGTGAGCACCGAGCAGAAGCTGTCCGTCCTGACCAGCTGGACGCAGACCAGCGCGTCCAGCTACAACGCCTGGAACAGCGCCCGGCAGAACCGGTCGCCCTGGACCGACTACGGCTTCGACTGGTCCACCGACTACTGCTCGTCCAGCCCCGACAACCCGATCGGGTTCAACTTCAAGCTCTCCTGCTACCGCCACGACTTCGGCTACCGCAACCACAAGGCCATGGGCGTCTTCTCCGCCAGCAAGTCCCGGTTGGACAACGCCTTCTACGCCGACCTGAAGCGGGTCTGCGCCACGTACAACGCGGTGGTCCGGCCCGCCTGCTACAGCCTCGCCTGGACGTACTACCAGGCGGTGAGCGTCTTCGGCTCGGTCGCTGCCGTGTCGCGGGCCGACCTCGACCGCGCCGCCCGGATGAAGGCCGAGGCCGAGCGCCGCGCCGCCGCGCGCGCCTGACGGATGGGGAGCCCGCCGCCCGGCGGGCTCCCGCACGGCCGCTCAGCGGCCCGGCTCAGCCCGCCGTGCTGCGCGGCTCGAACGCCGGCCACGAACCCGGCTTCCGCCCGCCGAACCTCGGCGAGTCGGCCGCCATGTCCGGGTGCTCCACGTGCAGCGCGAGCGCCGCCACCTCGTCCAGCCGCAGCCCCGCACCGGCGCCGTACGCGGCGTCGAACGCCTCGTCACCGAGCACCCGCCGCAGCTCCGTCTGCCGGGCCGACCAGTACGGGCCGTATATCCCCGGCGTGGCCCGCAGGTTCGCCCGGGTGGCCTGCGCCGCGCCGAACAGCCGGGCCGCTGACAACGCGTCCCCGGCGAGCGCGCAGCGCACCGCTATCGCGTTTATCGTGTCGCATGCCCGGCCCAGGTAGCCGTGGCTCATCCGGGACCGCAACGCCACCAGCAGGTGCTCGTGCGCGGCGACCAGATCGCCCCGGGCCAGCGCCACCATGCCGAGCAGCATGTCCACCGAGCGTCCGCCCCGCTCGGCCGGCCGGGACGCCTCGACCGGGCGGGCCGCGGCCAGCAGGTCGGCCGCCTCGTCCAGCGCGCCCCGGCGCCAGAGCAGCTCGGAGAGGTTGTAGACGGCCAGCAGCGCGTCACCCACCACGTCCTGCGCGTACGCCCAGTCGATCACCTCGCGGCAGATCCGCTCCGCCTCGGCGAACTGCCCCATGTCGACAAGCGGCGCCGCGCGTCCGGCCAGCACCCGGGCCAGCAGCCCCCGGTCGCCGGACTGCCGGGCGGCCGCCTCGGCCCGCTGCGAGTACCGCAGCTCCTCGCCGAACTCGCCGTCCGCGCCCGCGTGCAACGAGTGCATGTGGTACGCGGCGGCCAGTTCGGCGTCCGGCATCACCTCGCCGGTCTCGGCCAGCCGGCCGTAGAGCCGGAACAGCCAGAGCCGCCCCTCCCGGGCCAGCCCGCGCTCCCGCCACCACTGGTCCAGGTCACCCGCGAGCGACAGGCCCGACCGCGCGCTGCCGCCGGTGGCGCACCAGCGCAACGCGGCCCGCAACTCGTTCGCCAGCGGGTCGAGCGCGTACAGGGAGAGCGTCACCGGGCGGCCGTCCGGCCCCAGGTGCGCCCGGTCCAGCGCGTGCCGGCACCAGGCGACGTGCCGGTCCCGGGCGCTCTGCTCCTCGCCCGCCTCGATCAGCCGCCGGGCCGCGTACGCCCGGATCGGGTCGAGCATCCGGTACGTGCTGCCGGAGGCGTGCGGCTCGGCCAGCACCATCGACTTGTCCACCAGCACCGAGAGCGGGTCGAGTGGGTCCTCGTCGAGCAGCCACTGCACGGTGGGCAGGTCCACCGGGCCGGCGAACACCGCCATCCAGCGCAGCAGCCGGGCCGAGCGCGCGCCCAGCGTCCGGTACGACCAGGTCACAGTGGCCTGGATGGTCAGGTGCCGCTCACTCGCCGAACGCTGCACTGCCCGGCTCGCCGGGGTGGGCGGGGCGGCGCCGGTCGCGGCGGCCAC
Organism: Micromonospora sp. NPDC049151; assembly: GCF_040648395.1. Taxonomy (NCBI): domain Bacteria; kingdom Bacillati; phylum Actinomycetota; class Actinomycetes; order Micromonosporales; family Micromonosporaceae; genus Micromonospora; species Micromonospora sp. NPDC049151. Next base: position 37,975 of record NZ_JBEZDP010000014.1, on the reverse strand, counting down.
CAGGTCCACCGTGTCCTGCTGGTTGCCGCTCCAGCCCGCCTCCACCGGCGGCGGCTCCGCCGTCTCCCGGCCGGCGTCGAGCGTGCCCAGCATGTCGTCCAGCCGCTCGGCCAGCTGGCCGACCGAGAGCACCCGCAGCCGGGCCGCGGCCAGCTCTATGGCCAGCGGCAGCCCGTCCAGACGGCGTACCACCCGGTGCAGGTCGGCCTGCTCGGCCGGCTCCGGTGCCCGTCCGCCCCGGGCCACGGCGGTGCGGTCCAGCAGCAGCGCCACCGCGTCGCTCCCCCCGCCGTCGGGGCCCTCGTCCACCGACAGCGGCGGGATCCGCCACACCACCTCGCCGGGTACGCCGAACGACTCCCGGCTGGTCGCCAGCACCCGCACCCCCCGGCCGCCGGCCAGCAGCCGGCTGATCACGTCGGCCGACGCGGCGGTCTGGGCGTCGCAGGTGTCCAGCAGCACGAGCATCCGGCGCGGCGCCGCGTACTCGACGAGGGTGTCGACCATCGGCCGGCCCGGCTCCGGGCGGAGGCCGAGCACGGCGGCGATCTCGAACGCCACGAGCCCCGGGTCGGTCACCGCGGCGATGTCGACGAACCAGACGCCGTCCGGGTAGTCCTCGACGATGCCGGAGGCCAGCTCCACCGCCAGCCGGGTCTTGCCGGCGCCGCCCGCGCCGAGCACCGTCACCAGCCGGTACGCCTCGACCAGCCGGCCAAGCTCGGCGCGCTCGGCCTGCCGGCCGACGAACGAGGTGACCTGGGTGGGCAGGTTGTGCGCTGTCGCGTCGGCGGTACGCGGGCGCGGGAACCGCCGCTCCAGCCCCGGCGCGACGAGCTGGAACAGCCGCTCCCGGTCGTCGAACCCGCGCAGCCGGTGCAGACCGAGGTCCAGCAGGGACACCCCGTCCGGCAGCGGGTCGGCGTGCCGGGCGGTGGCGGCCGAGCAGAGCACCTGCCCACCGTGTGCGGCGGCGGCCACGCGGGCGGCCCGGTGCACCTCGGGGCTGGCGTACTCGCCGTCGCGGGGCTCGGCGTAGCCGGTGTGCAGCCCCATGCGTACCCGTGGGGTGGCGTCCGGGTTGGGCCAGTCGTGATCGGAGAGCGCCCGCTGCGCGGTCAGGCAGGCGCGGACCGCGGCGGCGGCGTCCGGGAACGCGAGGAAGAACGAGTCCCCCTCGGTCAGCAGCTCCGCGCCGTCCGTGCCGGCCAGGGTGTCGCGCAGCAACCGCCGATGCTCGTGCAGCACCGGACGGTAGACCGGGCCGAGCATCCGGGCCAGCCGTGTCGAGCCCTCGATGTCGGTGAACACGAAGGTCACCCACCCGCTGGGGAGGTGGTGTCCTTTGGACATACGTCGAACCTCCGCCCGGTGACGTCGGGTTCATGCTGCCCTATGGTCGTGCCGTCACGCATCGTGAGAACGGCTGGGCAGATTCCGCCCCAAGGTGCCAAAAGATCACACCGGCGGCAAGACCCCGATCGACACGCGGGACGGACGACGGAAAGTCAGCAACCGCAGGAGCCGCCGCAGCAACCACCACCGCTGGGAATCCCACCACTCGGGGCGGCGCCGCCCCGGCCGGTGACAGCCACGGTGGACAGCAGTTTCACCGTGTCGGCGTGGCCCTGCGGGCAGGTGGCCGGCCGTGCGGCCTGCGCCATCGGACGATTGACCTCGAAGGTGTCGCCGCAGGCGCGGCAACGGAACTCGTACCGGGGCATGACCCAAGCGTACGGCCGGGCCTGACGTCGTCACTCCGATGGGTGATACTCGACGGGTGGTGGACGGCGAACGGCGAGCGACGGCCCGGCCCCTGCGACCCGCCGCGCCACCCGACGACGGCACCCGGTCCATCCCGCGTCCACGCCGCGAGCGGAAGCCCCTTCCCCCGGAGCCGCCCGCCGACCCGGCCCGCGACGCGGACGCCGCGGCCGGAACGAGCACGGCGGCCGAAACGGGTGCGGCGGTCGACGCGGGGGCCGGTGCGAAGCCGGGCGAGAAGCCGCAGCCCGAACCACACGCGAAGGCGGACGCCGAGCCCGGGTCGAACGACGAGCGTGAGCAGCCGGCCACCGAAGCGGCGGCCGAGGCCGGGGCCGGGGCGGTAACGGCAGAGGCGGCGGCGAAGGCCGGGACGGCGGCCGAGGCCGGCGGGCGACGACGGCGGATGCCGTTCGCGCACGCTGTCCGGGCGCGTCCCCGGCAGGTCGCTGTCGGCGCGGCCCGGGCCACCCGCGCCTGGTCCCGGCGGCCCGGCGGCCGCACCGCGATGCCCGCGCTGTTCCTGCTCGCGCTGGTCGCCGCCGCCGCCACGGCCGGCGCGGTGGTCGTCCCGGCGGCGGTCGGCCGGCCGGAGCCGGTCGCCGACGCCACGCCGTCGCAGAGCGTGCCGCAGACCGCCGCCGCGCCCGCCACACCACCGTTGCCGGACCTGACCGGGTTGCCCGGCGGCGCCGTACCGACCGGCACGCCAGTGCCCGGCACGCCACTGCCCGGTGCGACCACCGCCCCGGTTCTGCCCGCCGGCCGTCCGGCCGACGCGCTCGCCGGCTGGGCGCAGCGGGTCAGCGCGGTGACCGGCATCCCCGTGGTGGCGCTCCAGGCGTACGCCTACGCCGAGCTGGCGCTCGCCCAGACCAACCGGGGCTGCCAGCTGAGCTGGACCACGCTGGCCGCCATCGGGTACGTCGAGTCGCGCCACGGTGCGGCGAACGGCGCCACGCTGCAAGCCGACGGACGGGCCCTGCCGGAGATCAAGGGGCAGCCGCTGGACGGGCAGGGCGGCCGGTCCCGCATCCTCGACACCGACCAGGGGCTGCTCGACGGCGACCGCGTCTTCGACCGGGCGCTCGGCCCGATGCAGTTCATCCCGACCACCTGGCAGGAGATCGGCGGGGACGCCGACGGCGACGGCGTGAAGAACCCGCACGACATCGACGACGCGGCGCTGGCCGCCGGGCTCTACCTGTGCAAGGGCGGTCGGAACATGACCATCCCGGGCGACTGGTGGAGCGCCATCCTCTCCTACAACGACGTGCGTCGGTACGCCCAGGCGGTCTTCGACAAGGCCGACGAGTACGGCAGGCTCAGCCGCAACGTGAGGTGACGGCTCACGTACATTCGCGGACTGAACCCTTCCCCCCGGCTGCCGTTGGCGGCAAGCTAGACGGGTGATGGTGCGCGAGTGGGATCCCCGGACCGCGTCGTCCGCCGAGATCGCATCCCTGCTGGACACGCTGAACGCGGTCCTGGCGGCCGATCTGCCGCAGGATCCGCCATGGCGGGAGAGCTCCCTGCGGGAGTATCTGTCCGAGGTGATGCCCGGCGAGCGGCGGATCTCGTGGGTCGCGCAGGACGACACCGCGCCGGACGGCACGCCCGGCGCGATCCTCGGGCATGTGCATGTGCTGCTGCTCGGCGGGATCGGCGTGCTGGAGGTGCTGGTGCACCCGGCGATCCGGCGCGGCGGGGTCGGCCGTGAGCTGGTGCGGGTGGCCGCCCGCCGGGTCTGGGACGAGGGCTTCCAGTCGATCGGCGTGGAGGTGGTCGGCGACACCCCGGCCGTGGGGTTCTACGAGTCGCTGGGCTTCACCCGGGACTACGTGGAGACCCGCAGCGTGCTCGACCTGCATTCGGTGGACTGGCCGGCGCTCACCGAGATGGCCGCCGGGCTCGGCGCGGGCTACCGCGTGGAGTTCTGGCCGGGTGGCCCGCCGGACGAGCTGATCGAGGCGTACGCGCGGGCCAAGGCCGAGGTGCGCGACTCCGACGACGTGGAGCTGCGGCCCAGCTCCTACGACCCGGACCGGCTGCGCGACAGCCTCGCCACGCTGCACCGGCGCGGCATGAAGCCGTACATCGTGCTGGCGCTGCACGAGCAGACCGGCGAGGTGGCCGGGTTGACCGAGGTGGTCGTGCCGGCGCAGCACCCGACCCGGGCCGACCAGTACGACACGATTGTCGTCCACGATCACCGCGGCTACGGCATCGACCGGGCCATCAAGGCGCGGATGCTGCTGGAGCTGCGCTCGGCCGAGCCCGAGGTGATCGAGGTGCAGACCTGGAACGCGCAGGACAACGAGTCGATGCTGAAGGTGAACGCCGAGTTGGGCTACCGCCCCGACCGCGACTGGTGCGAATACGGTGTGGACGTCGCCGAGCTGGTGCACCGGCTGGACAGTCATCGCTGATCGTTCATCGGCCGGTCATCGACAGGGCTGGACGGCGCACCCACGAGAGCCTTAACGTTCGTTAGTTCATGTCCACCCATCGTGGAGGCCCCATGCGCCCGCGCCGCACCCTCGCCGCGCTCGCGACCACCGCCGCCGTCACCCTCACGGCGATCGCTGTCGCGCCCACCGCGGCCAGCGCCGCGCCCACCGACCTGTTCATCTCCGAATATGTCGAGGGGTCGTCCAACAACAAGGCCGTCGAGCTGTACAACGGCACCGGCGCACCGATCGACCTGGCCGCCGGCGGCTACCAGCTCCAGCTCTTCTTCAACGGCGCCACCACCTCGACGAACGTGGCCCTGACCGGGACCGTCGCCGCCGGTGACGTGTTCGTCTTCGCCGCCGCGTCGGCCGGCCCGGCGATCCTCGCCCAGGCCGACCAGACGTACTCCGGTTCGCTGTTCAACGGCGACGACGCGATAGTGCTGCGCAAGGGTGACGCGGTGGTCGACTCCCTCGGCCAGGTCGGCGTCGACCCGGGCACCGAGTGGGGCAGCGGGCTGACCAGCACCGCGGACAACACGCTGCGCCGCCTGCCCTCTGTGACCGCCGGCGACACCGACCCGGCGGACCCGTTCGACCCGGCCGCGCAGTGGGCCGGCTTCGCCACCGACACCTTCGACGGGCTGGGCAGCCACACCGTCGGCGGCGGCCCGGCCGACCAGCCACCCACGGTGGCCTGCGGCGGCGCGCTGACGCTGTCGGCGGGTGCCACCGCGACCCGCGAGGTGACCGCTACCGACGCCGACGACACGGTCACCGACCTGGCTGTCACCTCGGTCGTGCCGGTGCCGGCGAGCGGCTCGATCAGCCGTACCGCGTTCACCCCGGCGACCGGGGACGGCGGCACGGCCACCGCGACGCTCACCGCCACCGGCCTGCCGGCCGGCGGCTACGCGGTCACCGTGACCTCCACCGACGACGAGGGCGACACCGCCACCTGCACGCTCACCGTGCAGGCCACGAGCGTGCTGTCGATCGGCGAGGTGCAGGGCCGCACCGCCGACGACGAGGACGGCCGCACCGACCGGTCGCCGCTCGCGCCGGCCAGCGGCAACGGCACCAGCTCCACGCTGTACGACGTACGCGGTGTCATCACCGGCATGTCGCTGACCCGCAGTTCCGCCGGAGCCGACCAGTGGGGCTTCTACCTCCAGAGCCGGCTCGGCACCTCCGACGGCGACCCGCTGACCTCCGACGGCCTGTTCGTCTTCATGGGCTCGTTCACCACGCTGATCGGCGGGTACGCCCCGACCGTCGGTGACGAGGTCGTGCTGCGCGGGCGGGTCTCCGAGTACTTCAACCAGACCCAGCTCTCCGGCGCCTCGCTGGTCCGCAAGCTCGACTCCGGCCTCGACGTGGACACCGTCGTCCGGGTCGACGACGCGATCCCGCCGGCCGAGGCGGCCGCCGCCGACCTGTTCTGGGAGCGGCACGAGGGCGAGCGGATGCGGGTACGCGCCGGCAGCGGCGTCTCCGCGCCCCGGCACATCTACTCCTCCACCGCCGACTCCGAGATCTACGTGCTGGACCGCGAGGACCCGATCATGAAGCGGTCCGACCCGTACGCCCGCCGGGTGTTCCGGGACGCCCACCCGCTCGACGACATCCCCGGCACGCTCTTCGACAACGGCAACAACCAGCGGATCCTGCTGGGCGCCGGTGGCGTGAAGGCGACCGCCGGTGACTCCCGGGCGCTGCTGCCCGAGGCGCGCACCTTCGACACGCTCACCGAGGACGCCTACGGCTCCGTCTCGTACGCGTTCAGCAAGTACAGCGTGCAGCCCGAGCAGCTCACCCTGACCGGTGGCACGGACCCGGCCGGAAACCACCCGCCGCAGCCGGCCGACCGCGGCAGTGAGGTGGCGATCGCCACCTACAACGTGGAGAACCTGTACGACTACCGGGACGACCCGTTCGACGGCTGCGACTTCGCCGGCAACACCGGCTGCCCCGGCGTCAACCCGCCGTTCGACTACGTGCCGGCGAGCCCGGAGGCGTACGCGGCGAAGCTGGCCGTGCAGGCCCGGCAGATCGTCAACTCGCTGCACAGCCCGGATCTGATCCTGGTGCAGGAGGCCGAGGACCAGGACATCTGCTCGGTGGTCGACGGCGCACTGGCCTGCGGCGACGCCGACAACGCCGACGGCGCGCCGGACACGGTGCAGGAGCTCGCGCTGGCCATCGCGGCGAACGGCGGCCCGGCCTACGCCGCCGCGTACGACCGGACCGGCGCGGACGCCCGGGGCATCGCCTCGGCGTTCCTGTACCGCACCGACCGGCTGACGCTCGCCCAGGCGACCGCCACGGACCCGCTGCTGGGCTCCGCCCCGACCGTCCAGTACCGCTCGGCGGCGCTGCCCGCGAACGCCGAGGTGCAGAACCCGAAGGCGTTCAACGCGGTGCTGCCGGCCGACGTGGACCGGTCGACCGGGGTGGACGGCAGCAACGTCTACACCCGCGCCGCGCAGGTGGCCCGGTTCACGGTCAAGGCCGCGCCCGGATCGAGCGAGCGGTTCACGCTCTGGGCGGTCGCCAACCACTTCTCGTCCGGGCCGGACAGCCGGGTCGGGCAGCGCCGCGAACAGGCCGCGTACGGGGCGGCGATCGTGCAGGCGGTCGAGGCGAGCGACCCGGACGCCCGGGTGGTCTACGGCGGGGACCTGAACGTCTTCCCCCGCCCCGACGACCCGATCGCCACCGCACAGAACCCGATCCCGTCGGACCAGCTCGCCCCGCTGTACGAGGCCGGGCTGCACAACCTCTGGGACGACCTGGTGGCGGACGCGCCCGCGTCGGCGTACTCGTACACCTTCAGCGGCCAGGCGCAGACGCTGGACAACCTCTTCGTCAACGACCCGATGCACAAGGACCTGGTGCAGGTACGGACGGCGCACGTCAACGCCGACTACCCCACCGACGCGCCGGAGCTGGGTGACCGGGGCGCGAGCGACCACGACCCGCAGGTGGCGCGGTTCCGGTCGCGCGCCTCGCTGCGGGTTGCGGACACCTCGGTCGTCGAGGGCGACAAGGGCACCCGCGCGATGACGTTCACCGTCACCGTGTCCCGCCCGCTCTCCGAACCGGCCCTGATCTGCGCGGCCACCTACGGCAGCACCGCCCTGGCCGGATCGGACTACGACCCGTACGTGGGCTGCCGGTTGCTGGCCGCCGGCCGGACCTCGCTGGAGTTCCCGGTCACCGTGCGCGGCGACCGCAAACGCGAGGCGGACGAGAAGCTCACGCTGTACGTGACCGGGGTGCCGGGCCTGCGGCTCGTCGACCCGTCCGGCGTCGGGACGATCCTGAACGACGACTGAGCGGTGTTCCGCGCGGCGGCCCGTCGATCCCCTCATGGGCGGATCGGCGGGCCGCCGCGGTATCCGCACCGCTGCGGGTCGGGCGGGGGCGGCACGTTCCGGTACTTGGCCACCCGTACCTCCCACTGGCTGCGGCGGCGCAGCCAGTCCCGGACCTCCCGGTTGCGGTAGAAGGTCTCCGGCGGGCGGGCCAGCCCGTACCGGTCGGCCCACCACTCTCCCGGCTCCGGGTCGGTGACCACGTCGAGGTGGGATGGGTACCGCCGGTCCGCGCCGTCACGCAGGTCGGCCCGGTCACGCATGGGCTTGAGCACCCGGCCGGCCTCGTCGACGACCACGAGCCGGAAGCCGGCCGTGCCCACGATGCGCGACAGCATGGCCAGGCTGGGCGTCAGGTTGCCCGCCTCGATCCGCCCGATCGTGCTGGGATGCACCCGGGCGAACCGGGCCAGCTCGCGTTGACTGGCATCGGCCCGGCGACGTACCGCCCGGACGATCCCCGGTGCCGGAAACGGGACGTCGAACGGCTCGGTGAGCAGCGCCGGCCCGCCGTCTCCCGCCGTAGCGGCGGACGCCCGCGGCTCGCTGTCGGCGATGTCTGTCACGCCGCCCACGGTCCCGTCTCCCCCACCGGCCGGGCAACCCCGCTCCCCGCCCCTGTGGAAAACCCGGGATGCGACGTCCGAACCCGCTCCGGCGCCGACCGTCGCCACACACAGAGGGTAACGCTCACTCAGCGTTAAGCGCGCCACCAAAACGAGCGATCCGGCTGCGGCACAAACAAGACTTGAGCGGACATAATACTCGCGTTCGCCGCCGGAGATAGGACCACTTCACCAGACTTTGCTCTGCAGCCACCGAGGCAGCGCTCACGATTCGTGACGGTTGCGCCCATGGCTGCAGAGCAAAGTCGGCGCGGGGTTGGGTGTCCTGCCGCCCGAAAGAACACGCTCAGTTACCACTTTGGGATGTGGACAGCGGCGACCACAACGAGGGGTGAAACCGGAGAACCGGCGAGGCGAGCCCGCCGCTGCCGCACGTGCCGGCAGCAGAGGGGCGGGCGACGCCGGCCGAGCGGCGGTCAGTAGCGCTGGCGCAGCAACTGGGCGGCCTCGACGGCCCAGTAGGTGAGGATGATCTGGGCGCCGGCCCGCCGGATCGAGGTGAGCGTCTCCAGCATCACCCGCTCCCGGTCGATCCAACCGTTAGCGGCCGCGGCCTCGACCATCGCGTACTCGCCGGAGACCTGGTAGGCGGCGACCGGGACGTTCACGGCGGCCCGGACCGCCGACACCACGTCGAGGTAGGGCAGCGCCGGCTTGACCATCACCATGTCGGCGCCCTCGGCCACGTCCAGCTCGACCTCGCGCAGCGACTCGCGCAGGTTCGCCGGGTCCTGCTGGTAGGTGCGCCGGTCCCCCTCCAGCGCGGACTCCACCGCGTCGCGGAACGGGCCGTAGAAGGCGGAGGCGTACTTCACCGCGTACGCGAGCACCGAGACGTCCTGGTGCCCGGCGGCGTCGAGCGCCTTGCGGACCACGCCGACCTGGCCGTCCATCATCCCGGACGGCCCGACCACGTGGACCCCGGCGGCGGCCTGGGCCACCGCCATGTCGGCGTACGCGGCGAGCGTGGCGTCGTTGTCGACCCCGCCGTCGGGGGTGAGCAGGCCGCAGTGCCCGTGCGAGGTGAACTCGTCCAGGCACAGGTCGCTCATCACCACAGTCGAGTCGCCGACCTCGGCGATCACGTCCCGGATCGCCGTGTTGAGCACGCCGGCCGGGTCGAGGCCACCGGAGCCGGTCTCGTCCCGCGTCGCCGGCACCCCGAACAGCATGATCCCGCCGACCCCGGCCTGGACCGCCTCGGCGGCGGCCTTGCGCAGCGAGTCCCGGGAGTGCTGGAGCACCCCCGGGAGCGACGCGATCGCCCTCGGCTCGGTCAGCCCCTCCTTGACGAACATCGGCACGACCAGCTCGGCCGGGTCGACGCGGGTCTCGGAGACCAGCCGCCGCACGGCCGCGTTGCGGCGCAGCCGGCGGGGCCGGATCTCGGGGTACGGCATGACGGGGCCTCCTGTCAGCGGAACCGCAGGGCGGTCGGGCCCTGCACCTTGGAGCCCCGGCGCTGCTTCGCCGGCATCGCGGCGAGCTTCTCCCGCAGCTCGACGGCGTAGGCGGCGAGCGCCTCCACCAGGTCGGGCACCGAGGCGTGCGGCGGCTGCACGTCGACGCGCAGGCCGAACTCGGTGGCGGTCTCCGCAGTCTTGGGCCCGATCACTGCAACAACCGTCCGCGCATGCGGCTTCCCGGCGATACCGACGAGGTTCCGCACGGTGGAGGACGAGGTGAACAGCACCGCGTCGAACCCGCCCGACTTGATCGCGTCGCGGATCTCGGCGGGCGGCGGGGCCGCCCGCACGGTCCGGTACGCGGTCACGTCGTCGACCTCCCAGCCCCGCTCGGTGAGGCCGGCGGCCAGCGTCTCGGTGGCGATGTCGGCGCGCGGCAGCAGCACCCGGCCGACCGGGTCGAGGATCTCGTCGTGCGGCGAGAACTCGGCCAGCAGGCCCTCGGAGGACTGCTCCCCGGAGGGGATCAGCTCCGGCTGGATACCGAAGGCGCGGACCGCCTCGGCGGTGGCGTCACCGATGCAGGCGATCTTCACGCCGCCGAAATGGCGGGCGTCAAGGCCGTGCTCGGCGAACTTCTCCCACACCGCCCGGACCGCGTTCACCGAGGTGAAGATGACCCAGGCGTAACGGCCGTCGACCAGGCCCTTCACCGCCCGCTCCATCTGCGCGGGGGTACGCGGCGGCTCGACCGCGATGGTCGGCACCTCGCACGGGATCGCCCCGTACGCGCGCAGCCGTGCGCTCATCACGCCGGCCTGCTCCTTGGTGCGGGGCACCAGCACCTTCCAGCCGTACAGCGGGCGGTTCTCCCACCAGCTCAGCTTGTCGCGGTCGGTGACGGCCGCGCCGACGGTGAGCACCACCCGGCCGGTGAAGCCGAGTGCCGCCGCGACGAAGGAGTCGACAGTCGACGTGGTGGTGTACTGCGTCTCGCCGGTGCCGTCGCCGGTCACCCCGACCGCCGTGGTGCCGTCGACCCCGGCGGCCAGCAGGCCGTCCCGGACGGCGGCCAGGTCACCGGCGTCCACGGCGAGCGCCAGCGAACCCCGCCCGACGGCGGTGGCGAGCGCCTCGAAGTCCAGCGCGGTGACGTCCTCGATGTCGGCGGCGGTGCGTACGCCCGGCAGCGGGACACCCGCGTAGGTGGCCACGCCCTCGGCCTGGCCGACGCCCGGCACCACCTCGAAGTGCGCGGCGGTACGGGCGACCGCCTGCACCTCCTTGACCACCGAGTCGTGGCCGAACGGGTCACCGGCGACGAGGTGCACGGCGTTCTGCCCGGACCGGGCCGCGGAGATCAGCACCTTCGCCACGTCCCCCGGTACGCCCTCGGCGGGACTGAACTCGGCGTCGGGCCGGGCCTGGGCGCGGACGTGCGCCAGGAGCGACTCGGGTACGCCCCGGTCGTAGACCACCTGGTCGGCCTCGACCAGGGCGTCCAGCGCCCGGCGGGTCAGCAGGCCCGGGTCGCCGGGACCGGCCCCGACGAATGCGATCTGGCCGACGGGCTTACGGGTGCGGGTCATTCTGTGCTCCCAAGTTGCTGGGTCCTCGGGCCGGCCTGAGCGTCCTGGCCGAGGATCGAGTCGGCGCCGAGTTCGAGGAGTTCGGCGGCGAGTGCCTTGCCGATCTCCGCCGCGTCGGCGGGCGTTCCGGTGCGGGACAGCCGGAGGTCACGCGTACCGTCCGGGCTGATCACCGCACCGCGCAGGTAGATCTCCTGATTCACGTCGCCCTCGTCGGTGGGCTCGCCTTCGGCGAGGACGGCGTACGCGGCCACGGGTGCGCTGCACCCTGCCTCCAGGGTGGCCAGCAGCGCCCGTTCCGCGATGACCGCGGCGCGGGACGGTGCGTGGTCGAGCAACGCGAGCAGCTCGATCACGTCCTGGTCGTCGGCCCGGCACTCGACGGCCAACGCACCCTGGGCGGGCGCGGGCAGCATGAGCATCGGGTCGAGCGTCTCGGTGATGACGTCGGCACGGCCGATCCGGTTGAGCCCGGCGCGGGCCAGCACGACGGCGTCGAGGTCGGCGTCCGGACCGAGCACCCGGGCCACCCGGGTGTCGATGTTGCCCCGGATCGGGGTGACCTCCAACTGCATGCCCAGCGCGTGCAGCTGGGCGATCCGGCGCAGCGCGCCGGTGCCGACGCGGGCACCGGGCGGCAGCTCGGCGAGCGTACGGCCGTTCGTCGCCACCAGCGCGTCGCGCGGGTCCTGCCGGGGCGGCACGGCCGCGACGTGCAGGCCGGGTGCCGCCGCGGTGGGCAGGTCCTTGTACGAGTGGACGGCGAAGTCGATCTCACCGGCGGTCAGCGCGTCGCGCAGCGCGGAGACGAACACTCCGACGCCGAGCCGCTGCACCGGGGCGGTGGACCGGTCGCCGGCGGTCACCACCTCGACCAGCTCGACCGGGCGGCCGGTGGCCGCAGTGAGGGCCTCGGCGACGTGGCCGGACTGGGCCATCGCCAGGGCGCTGCCCCGGGTACCGAGGCGAAGGGGGGCGGTCATCGCGCACCTCCGGTGGGCGGGACGTCGGCGGCGTCGAACGACGGCCGGCCGTCGAGGTCGGTGGTGACCACGTCGGGGACGGTGTCGACCGGGGACGTCTGCGGGACGTCCAGGTCGAACAGTTCGCGCAACAGCGCCGCGTACTGGTCGCCGCCGGGCTCGGCGGCGAGCTGGCGGACCCGTACGGTCGGCTGGTGCAGCAGCCGCTGCACGACCCGGTGCACGGTGCGGGCTACCTCGGCGCGCTGGTCCTCGCTGAGGTCGGGACGGCGCTGGCCGAGCCGGCGCAGCTCGGCGGTGACGACGTCCTCGGCCCGGCCGCGCAGGGCGGCCACCGTCGGCGCGACGTCGGCGCCACGCAGCCAGCTCAGGAACGCCTCGACCTCGCCGGCCACGATCCGGGCCACCTCGGCGGCGTCGGCGGCGGCCGGTCCGTCGGCGAGCACGGCGGCCATCCGGTCGATGTCGATCACCTCGACGCCGGGCAGCTCGGCGACGCCGGGCTCGACGTCGCGCGGGACGGCCAGGTCGAGCAGGACCAGCGGGCCCCGGTCGGCGTCCCGGTGGGCCAGCGCCCGGGTCACCACGTCGCGGGTGAGCACCGGCTCGGTGGCGGCGGTGGCGGCGACCACGACGTCGACGGCGGCGAGCGCGGTGATCAGCTCGGCCATCGGCACGGCGGACGCGCCGTACGACTCGGCGAGCCGGACGGCACGGGCGGCGCCCCGGTTGGTCACGGTGAGCGGGCCGGCGCCCAGCCGGGACAGCGTGGCCACGCCCAGCGAGCCCATCGCACCGGCGCCGACCACCATGGCGGGCCGGCCGGTCAGGTCGCCGTCGAGCAGCTCGGCGGCGAGGTCGAGGGCGGCGGTGACGACGCTCTGCCCGGCCCGGTCGATGTTGGTCTCGGCGTGCGCGCGCTTGCCGACCCGCAGCGCCTGCTGCATCAGCTCGTGCAGCAGCCGGCCGGCGGAGTCGGCGCCACCGGCGGAGTGGTAGGCGTCGCGGAGCTGGCCGAGGATCTGCGCCTCGCCCACCACCATCGAGTCGAGACCGGCGGCCACCCGGAAGACGTGGTCCACCGCCGCGGCGTCGTAGTGCACGTAGAGGTGCGGGGCGAGCGCCGCCGGCTGGCAGCCGGCCTGGTCGGCCAGGACCGCGCAGATGTCGCCGAGCCCGCCGTGGAACCCGGAGACGGCGGCGTAGACCTCCACCCGGTTGCAGGTGGAGACCAGGACGGCCTCGGCGACGTACGGCTGGGCGATCAGGCGGTCCAGCGTGCGGGTGAGATCGGCGGGCGGGACGGCCAGTTGTTCCAGGGTGGCGACCGGGGCGGTGCGGTAGGACGCGCCGACGACGAGCAGTTTCACGTGCCGATCGCCTCCTGGGTCTCGGTTGCCGCGAGTCCGCCGGGCAGGGCGGTGAGGGCGGACCCGCCGGTGGCGGGGAGCGCGGTCAGCGACGCCTTGCGGTGCTCGTGGAAGGACAGGATCTGCAGCTCGATGGCGAGGTCGACCTTGCGCACGTCGACCCCGTCCGGAACCGAGAGTACGCAGGGCGCGAAGTTGAGGATGCTCGTCACGCCGACGGCGACCAACTGGTCGGCGACCGCCTGGGCGGCCGGGGCCGGGGTGGCGATGACGCCGATCGAGATCGACTCCTCGGCGACGATGTCGGGCAGCTCGTCGACGTGCCGTACGACCAGGCCGTTGATCTCCTCGCCGACGCGGGACCGGTCGGCGTCGACCAGCGCGGCGATGCGGAATCCGCGGTTGGCGAAGCCGTCGTAGCCGGCCAGGGCGTGACCGAGGTTACCCACGCCGACGAGCGCGACGGCCCGGCACTGGGTGAGCCCGAGCACAGAGGAGATCTGGTCGATCAGCAGCGCGACGTCGTAGCCGACCCCCCGGGTGCCGTACGAGCCGAGGTGGGACAGGTCCTTGCGGAGCTTCGCGGAGTTGACGCCGGCGGCGTTCGCGAGGCCCTCACTGGACACCGTCTCGTGCCCGGAGTCGGCGAGCGCGTGCAGCGCACGCAGGTATTCCGGGAGCCGGGACACGGTCGCCTCGGGCAGGTCCGGAAGCGCCGGTATGGCACCGGTGCGATCGGGCGCGCCTGGTTGACGGTGCTGGCTCATGAGACTCCGTGCGGTGCGATCCTCGACCAGCGACGGGGGCCGGTCGTTTCGGGACTCCCGCTGGCGACCGAGATTGCCGGCTGTGCTAGCAGGGCGCGTCGGAACTACAGAGTAGGTGTTTGTGAAGGGGTGCACAAATCGCGATCTTGAAAGCTCGCGACGCGCCTTCACCTGCCCCTCCATTCCCGCAAGATCGATCAACCGCGTCCGTCGGCGGCGCGTGGCGATTATTGCTCATTCCAGACTTCTCTGACCAATCGCGCGCGGGTCGTAGCGCTCCGTGACCGGCGCGGCGAGGCGAGTCTCACGTTTTCGAGTAGGGAGAACCCCACCCCGAAGAGGCCCGCGTGCGGGATGGGTCGGCGGGGCACGCGCCCATAGCCTCGAACCATGACCGCCGTACCACTGGCCACCGCGCCCACACCGCTGTCCCCCGTTCACGGGCTCCTGCGCCGCCTCGCCCGCGACTCCACCTACGTACTGGTGGGTTTCCCGCTGGCGATCGTCAGCTTCGTGCTCGCGGTGGTGGGGATCGCACTGAGCGCCGGGCTGCTGGTGACCACGCTCGGACTGCCGATCCTCGCCGGCTTCCTCTACGCGGCCCGGGGACTGGCCGACATCGAGCGGCTCCGGCTGGCCGGGGTGCTGGACCGGCCCCGGGTACGCCCGGTCTACCGCACGCCGGAGCCGGGCGCGCGGTTCTGGCGGCGGGTGTTCACCCCGATCCGGGACGCGCAGTCGTGGCTCGACCTGCTGCACGCGTTCGTCCGGCTGCTGGTGGCGGTGCCCACGTTCGTGCTGCTGGTGGTCTGGTGGGTGCTGGCGCTGGGCGGCACGCTCTACATCACCTACGACTGGGCCATCCCGCGCGGCGTCGACGACCAGGACCTGAGCCAGCTCCTCGGGATGGGTGACGGCGCGGGGGCGCGGATCACGCTGAACACCGCTATCGGGCTGTTCGCCCTGTTCACGCTTCCGCTGGTGGCGCGCGGCTGCGCCCGGCTCCAGGCCGGGCTGGCGTACTCGCTGCTCACCGGCGTGGCCGAGATGCGGCAGCGGATCATCACGCTGGAGGAGCAGAAGCGGGCCGCCGCCTCGGCCGAGGCGGTCGCGCTGCGCCGCCTGGAACGCGACATCCACGACGGCCCGCAGCAGCGGCTGGTCCGGCTCGCCATGGACCTCGGCCGGGCCCGCCACCAGCTCGCCGCCGACCCGGAGGCGGCCCGGCAGACGCTCGACGAGGCGGTCGCGCAGACCCGGGAGACGCTCGACGAGCTGCGCGCCCTGTCCCGGGGCATCGCGCCGCCGATCCTGGTCGACCGGGGCCTGCCCAGCGCGCTCGCCGCGCTCGCCGCCCGCGCCCTGGTGCCCACCGAGCTGACCGTGGACGACGACCTGGGCACCGCCGCCGGGCGGCTCGACCCGGGGCTGGAGAGCACCGCGTACTTCGTGGTGGCCGAGGCCCTGACGAACGTCTCGAAGCACAGCCGGGCGACCGCCTGCCGGGTGGAGGTCACCCGGAAGGTGGGCCGGCTGGAGATCACCGTCGCCGACGACGGCGCGGGCGGCGCGCACCTGGCCAAGGGGCACGGGCTCAGCGGCATCGCCGACCGGGTCCGGGCGGCGGGCGGCACGCTGGCGGTGGAGAGCCCGGCCGGCGGCCCGACCCGGATCCACGCCGAACTGCCGAGGTGAGCCGGGCCGCCGCGCGTGACGCGGCGCGCGCCCGGCATCCGGGCCGCCGGGCGGGTGCCGGGTCGGGGCGTGATAGACACCGGACCCATGCGGGTGGTGATCGCGGACGACGCCGTACTGCTCCGGGAGGGGCTGGTCCGGCTGCTGACCGAGTACGGGCACGAGGTGGTGGCGGCCGTCGGTGACGGTGTCGCGCTGGTCGAGGCGGTGGTGGCGCACCGGCCCGACGTCTCGGTGGTGGACGTGCGGATGCCGCCGTCACACACGGACGAGGGGCTGCGCGCCGCGGTGGAGGCCCGCCGCCGGGTGCCGGGTACGCCGATCCTGGTGCTGTCCCAGTACGTCGAGGTGTCGTACGCCGACGACCTGCTGGACACCGCGGGCGGGACCGGCGGCGGGATCGGCTACCTGCTCAAGGACCGGGTCGCCGCGATCGACGAGTTCCTGGACGGCCTGGCCCGGGTGGCCGCCGGCGGCACGGTGCTCGACCCGGAGGTGATCAGCCAGTTGCTGGTCCGGCGGCGGCGCGACGACCCGCTGGGATCGCTGACCCCGCGCGAGCGCGAGGTGCTGGCGCTGATGGCCGAGGGCCGCTCGAACACCGCCATCGCGCGGACGCTCGTGGTGAGTGACGGCGCGGTCGAGAAGCACGTCCGCAACATCTTCACCAAGCTCGACCTGCCCCCGGACGCGACCACCCACCACCGCCGCGTCCTGGCCGTCCTGGCCCACCTGCGCGCCTGACCGGGCCGGTCAGGCCAGCGTGCGGGCCAGTGTCACCGCGTCGGTGAGCGTGTCGGCGGCCGGGTGGCCGCTGTCGCGCAGCCGGTCCGGGTCGGAGAGGCCGCCGGTGTAGAGGACGCAGCGGGCGCCGACCGAGGCGGCCGCGTCGGCGTCGTCGAGCGAGTCACCGATCAGCACCACCTCGTGCCCGCCCAGCCCCAGCTCGGCCAGGTGCTTCTCCAGCCACTCGGCCTTGTGCCCGCCGCCGACAGTGGCGCGCAGCCCGTCCACCCGGCGGAAGTGCGGGGTCAGCCCGTACGTGTGCACGGTCGGCACCAGCTCGTCGTGGAACCACATGGACAGCAGGGACTGGCTGCCCTCCCACGCCTCGATCGCGGCGGTGGCGTCGGCGGCCAGGGCGCAGGTGGTGAGCCCGGCCCGGTACGCGTCGTGGAAGACCCGGTCCAGCGTCCCGAACGACTCGGCGTCCACGGCCCGGCCGAGCATCTCGGCGTAGTAGTCGGCGATCGGCCGCCGGAACCGCACCCGGTGCTCGGCCGCGGTGACCGCCGGCCCGCCGGCGCTGGCGAAGGCGACGTTGGTGGCCCGGACCACCAGGTCGAGGTCGTCGAGGAGCGTTCCGTTCCAGTCCCACACGAGGTGGCGTCGCATACCCGTCACCCGAGCACTCTAAGGCTAGAGCTGCGGCGTGGTCAGATCGCGCAGCAGCCGGTCCTCCTCGACCCGCCAGTAGCCGTGCTCCTTGCCGTCGAGCAGCACCACCGGCAGCCGGTCGCCGTAGTCGCGCTCCATCTCCAGGTCGCCGGTGACGTCCCGCTCCACCCAGCGGTCGCCGGTGACCGCCACCACCCGGTCGAGCGCGGCCTTCGCGTCGTCGCACAGGTGGCAGCCGGGCCGGGTGATCAGGATGAGCCTCGGGTCACTGGACATCGGTTACCTCCGTGCGGATCTCGGTCGGCGGCGCCGGCGACGGGACGCGGGCGCCGGGCGCGGCTCGGCCTTGCGCGCCTTCCCGGTCGCCGGGTGCGGCGGGCTGCCGACGAACTCGACTGCGGTCGGGCACTCGAACCGGGCCAGGTTACGCGCGCGGCGGGCGCGCCGTGTCCGCCGGGCCATGCCGGACACGCCCGCCGGGTCCCCCGCACGGGACTGCAATTGCCGTAGCGTGGGATTCCCTGCCACGGGACGAGGATCTCCACAGGTGTCCGGCGGACAGCCCGAGATGAGCCCGCCGCACCACCCCCGCGACACGCCGAGCGAAAAGAAAATCGGCTCCGACCAGGACTTTCCACTGCGGACCAGGTTCCGGCGCGAAAGTCAACCACGCGCGACGGACAACTGGTCCGCCATGTGTGCGACCTGGCGGGAAATACTTCCGCTCTGTGTAACGGACTTGCCACGCGTGGGTGACGTTGGCCCTATCATCACTCGGGTCGGCTCACCCCATTTGCCGTGAGTCGACACCCCTCAGCCCGAGGAGGCCCCCGTGCCGTTGAGCGCATTGGACCAGCACCTCAAGGGGATCTGCCGCGCGTCGGCACGTCCCGACCCGGCCGTGCCCGACCGGGTGCCACCCGGTCCTCCGGCGCCACCATGGCCCGCGGCACGGTCACTGTCCGCTCGGACCGGGGAGGCGCGGTGACCACCTTCGGGTACGCCGAACGACCATCCGGTGTCACCGGCCCGGCCCAGCGCAACCCGCTCAACGAGCGCGCCGACCCCGGCCCCCGGGGCGCCGACGGCCAGCTCGCGGTCCGCGGCGAGGGCTGGCGGGCACGCAGCCGCGCGCACCACACGAACGAGGCGCCACCGAGACCCGCGGCGCCCGGCGGCAACGCGAAGCCCGCGACCGGCCGCCTGGGCAGCCCTACCCGCCCGGCCATGCCCGCCCAGGCGCGACGCGGCGACGCGGCGACCGGGAGTGAGCCGTCCGCCGCCGAGACCGCGATCCTGCCGGCGGTGACCACAGGCGACACCGCCGTCCTGCCGGCCGTGCCGGCCGCCGCGCCCACCACCGGCTTCCCCAGCCGCCCCGACCCGTCCGACCCGGCGACCGAGGTGTGGACGCTCGTCGAGCGCGCGCAGGCGGGCGAGTCCGAGGCGTTCGGGCTGATCTACGACAGGTACGTGGACACCGTCTTCCGGTTCGTCTACTTCCGGGTCGGCAACCGCCAGCTCGCCGAGGACCTCACCTCCGACACGTTCCTGCGGGCGCTCAAGCGGATCGGCAGCTTCACCTGGCAGGGGCGCGACCTCGGCGCCTGGCTGGTCACCATCGCCCGCAACCTGGTCGCCGACCACTTCAAGTCCGGGCGCTACCGGCTGGAGGTCACCACCGGTGACGTCCTGGACGCCGACCGGGAGGACCGCGGGCCGGAGGGCAGCCCGGAGGCCGCGGTGGTGGAGCACATCACCAACGTCGCCCTGCTCACCGCCGTCAAGCAGCTCAACCCGGAGCAGCAGGAGTGCATCGTGCTGCGTTTCCTCCAGGGCTTCTCGGTGGCCGAGACGGCCCGCGCCATGGGCAAGAACGAGGGCGCCATCAAGGCCCTCCAGTACCGGGCGGTCCGGGCGCTGGCCCGGCTGCTGCCCGACGGTTTCCACTCCTGACCTGTCGTACCCTCCCGGCGCACGGACGCCGGGCGGTGTCGCATGCCCGACGTGCCCGCTCGCCCCTCACTCCCGGTGATTTCTTCCGCCGTCCCGGCCGTAACCGGCGACCGGCGCGGTCCGTTTCTCCGGGTGCGACCAGTGGTTGTCCCGGCGTCCCCCGGGCCACCCGGTCCGGCGGGTCAGGTCGGCCGTCCCGGTCGGCCCTGGGCCACACGCTGCCACCGGTCGCTGGTGACGACGACGGCCGTCCGGCCGTGACCAGCGAGAGGGGGTGCCGCGGTGGACAGCGACCTCTTCTCCCGTCGGCGAGCCGAGCGCTTCGCGCAACTCCTCGACGAGGCCAACGGCGGGCGCCGGCACCACGTCCGGTCCAGGGCGGACGACGAACTCGCCGCGCTCGTCGAGGTGAGCCGCCGGCTCACCGCAGACCGGCCCGACGTCGAGGTGGACGCCGAGTTCCGTACCGGCCTGCGGGCGATGCTCGTGGCCACCGCCGAGCGCGAGGGCGTCGGTGCCCCGGCCAAGACCGCCACCACCGGTGTACGCGGCACGCTGCTGCCCGCCATCACCGGCCGCCGGGCGCGGGCCCGGGGAGCGATCCTGGTCGGCGTGGCCGCCGGGGCGATAGCCCTCTCCGGCATCTCCGCCGCGAGCGAGAACGCGCTGCCCGGCGACGCCCTGTACGGCATGAAGCGCTCCACCGAACGCGCCCAGCTCGCGCTCGCCAGCTCGGACATCGGCCGTGGGCAGCTCTTCCTCGACTTCGCCCGCACCCGGCTCGACGAGGCCGCCTCGGTGCGCGACGACCGCGTCGGCTTCAGTGCCGTCCTGGACGACATGGACGCGGACACCCGCCAGGGCGTACGCCTGCTGACCACTGTCGCCGCGCAGCGCTCCGACCCGACGGCGCTGGACGCGGTGGACACCTTCCTGGCCGGCCAGCGCCGGGTCGTCAGCGGCCTGCTCGACCGGCCCGACCACGCCGACCGCGAGCGCACCCGCCGCTCCCTGGCGCTGCTCGACGCGGCGGGCAAGCGCGCGGACGCGCTCCGCGAGGCGATCGCCTGCGGGCTGCCCGCACCGCGGGCCAGCGACACGCTCGGGCCCGCTCCGGCCACCTGCCCGGCCGACCGCTGAGCGGCGGACGCCTACCGCGCCACACTTCTCCCGGCGGGCACCCGGCCGCCACACGGTGCCGGATACGCTCGACGAGGAGGGCGCACGCCGTCGTCGAGGCAGGGAGGTCACCGTGGCCGGAAGCCGGAAGGTGACCGTCAGCACCGACGCGCACGGGCACACCGCGGGCTGGTCGGAGACCCCGTCGGCACCGGCGACCACAGTCACGCCGGACCCGACCGCCGCCGCGTTCTTCGACGTCGACAACACGATGATGCAGGGCGCCTCGATCTACTGGTTCGCCCGCGGGCTGGCCGCCCGGAAGTACTTCACCACCGGTGACCTGGCCCGGTTCGCCTGGCAGCAGGCGCGGTTCCGGCTGCTCGCCACCGAGCACGCGGGCGACATGTCGCAGGCCAAGGAGGCGGCGCTCGCCTTCGTCCAGGGCTGGCGGGTGGACGACATCGAACGCCTCGCCGACGAGATCTTCGACGAGCTGATGGCGCCGCGCATCTGGGCCGGCACGCGCCGCCTGGCCCAGCGTCACCTCGACGCGGGCGAGCGGGTCTGGCTGGTCAGCGCCGCCCCGGTGGAGATCGGCCGGGTGATCGCGGCCCGGCTCGGCCTGACCGGCGCGATCGGCACGGTGGCCGAGGTGGTCGACGGCGCGTACACCGGGCGGCTGGTCGGCGACCTGATGCACGGGCCGGCGAAGGCCGAGGCGGTCACCCAGCTCGCCGCCGTGGAAGGGCTGGACCTGGCCCGGTGCGCGGCCTACAGCGACTCGGCGAACGACCTGCCGATGCTCTCCGCCGTCGGCCGTGCGGTGGCGGTCAACCCCGACCCGGCGCTGCTGCGGCAGGCCCGCGAGCGGGGCTGGGACGTGCGCGACTTCCGCACCGGGCGGCGGGCCGCACGCATCGCCGTCCCCTCCACCGCGGCGGCCGGGCTGCTCGCCGGAGCGGTCACCGCCGGCCTGGCGCTGCACCGGCGCCGCCACCGCGACGCCTGAACCGGCTCAGGGGCCGAACGGGTCCGGCCGGCGTTCGAGCAGCTTGTGCAGCGTCTGCTGGATCGTCTCCCGCACCTGGTCGGCGAGGTTGAACACCACAAGCGGGTCGTCGGCGGCGTCCCGCAGGTGCGCGGTCGGGATCGGCGGGCAGAACTCGATCAGCCACTTGCTCGGCAGCGGCACCATGCCCAGCGGCCCCAGCCAGGGGAACGTCGGCGTGACCGGGAAGTACGGCAGTTTGAGCAGCCGGGCCAGCGGCTTGATGTCGGCCAGCATCGGATAGATCTCCTCGCCGCCCACTATCGCCACCGGCACGATCGGCGTGCCGGTGCGCAGCGCGGCGGAGACGAACCCGCCCCGGCCGAAGCGCTGGAGCTTGTAGCGGTCGGCGTAGAGCTTGCCGACGCCCTTGAAGCCCTCCGGGAACACGCCCACCAGTTCGCCGTTGCCGAGCAGCCGCTCCGCGTCCGGGTTGCACGCGACGGTGCCGCCGGTCTTGCGCGCTATCTCCGAGACGACGGGCATCCGGAAGACCAGGTCGGCGCCGAGCAGCCGCAGGTAGCGGTGCGCCGGGTGCCGGTCGTGCAGTGCGGTGGAGAGGATCAGCGCGTCGAGCGCCACAGTGCCGGAGTGGTTGCCGACGACCAGGCCGGCGCCGTCGGCGGGCACGTGCTCGAGGCCGGTGACCTCGGTGCGGAACCAGTCCCGGTAGAGCAGCCGGACCAGCGGGTGGACCACCGCGTCGGTCAGGTCGGGGTCGAAGCCGAACTCGTCCACCTCGTAGTCGCCGGCCAGCCGCCGCCGCAGGAACGCCAGCCCCTTGGCCACCCGGCGGTCCCACTGGTCCCCCGGCCGGTCGGCCACCGCCGGCCCCGACGGCGCGGCGTCGGTCGACGCCTCGTCTGCGGGTGCCTGCGGCGCGACGGCCTTCTTCGCCACGGCCTTCTTGGCGACCGTCTTCTTCGCCACAGTCTTCTTCGCGGCCTGGTGCGGCGTGGCCGGGCCCGGAATGCCCGCGCTGGCGGCGACGCCCGGCTCGTCGGCGGAGGTGTCCGGCTCGTCCGGCGGCGTCGCCGGGCGGGCGGACGGCGCGGTCACCCGCCGGTGCCCGTTGCGCCGCGCCGGCTCCGCGCCCGGATCCGGCAACTCCAGCGGTACGTCGTAGCGCGCGTCACGCCGCTCGTCGGGGCTGCTCACGAACGCTCCCGTACGGTCGACCGGACCTGCCTGATGCTCTCCAGCACCAACTGCTCGGCGGCGGCCAACTGATCGCGGGTGACCACGACGCCGCCGTGGTGGGCGCGGATGAAGTCCTCGAACGCGGCGGCGGTCGAGCGGGGCGTGAAGCCGTACTCCCGCTCCAGTCGGCTGGTGTCCACCACCCGACCGTGCACGAAGAGGTCCACCTGGTCCAAGCCGTACCGGCCGAAGCCCAGACTGCGGGCCACTGCGGCGACCCCGGCCAGCCCCGGTTCCAGCACCGGCACCGCCACCCGACCGGCCCGGCGGATCGCCTGCGACAGCGACAGCACCCCCGGCCCGGCCACGTTGTAGGTGCCCGGGTGGTCCTCGGCGACGGACCGGTGCAGCACCTCCAGCGCGTCGTCGAAGTGCACGAACTGCAGGCGCGGGTCGCGGCCGAAGACGGTGGGCACCACGGGCTGCGAGAAGTAGCGGGTGAGCGTGGTGTCGGCGGCGTACCCGATGAACGGCGCGAACCGCAGCACCGTCGCGGTGACGTCGGGACGGCGGCGGCGGAACCCGCGGACGTACCCCTCGATGTCGAGTATGTCGCGGCCGAAACCGCCGCGCGGCACCTCGCGCGGCTCGGTCTCCTCGGTGAAGACGGCCGGATCCCGGAACGACACCCCGTACGCGGCGGTGGACGAGCGGACCACGAGCTTGCGCAGCCGGGGCGCGCGCTGCGCGGCGGCGAGCAGCTGCATGGTGCCGATGACGTTCTGTTCCTTCATCCCCGCCCGGCCGCCCTGCTGCGGGTCGGGGGCGCTGACCAGCGCCAGGTGCACCACCGTGTCGACGTCGAGGTCGAGCAGGAGGCCACCGAGCGAGTCGAGGTCCAGGCGGATCCGCTCGACGTCGGAGAGCAGGTCGGCCAGCTCGGGGTTGGGCGGCGCCGGGTCGACGCCGATGACGCGCTCGATCCGCTCGTCGGCGGCGAGCCGGGCGGCCACGTGGGCGCCGAGCCAGCGACCGACCCCGGTCACGACGACGACCCCCGGGGCACCGGAGGTGTCACCGGGGGTCATGTCGAGCGCCTAGCGCGGCAGGCGGGATCGAGCCGGGACGTCCACGGCCTGATCACCTGAGCCTCCGAGGGTCGACAGTTGGCAAGTGGTGCCGGGTGCCGGGCCGGAGCCCGGCCCGGTCACTTGCCGAGACGGCGACGCTGGACGCGGGTCTTGCGCAGCAGCTTGCGGTGCTTCTTCTTAGCCATGCGCTTGCGGCGCTTCTTGACCACCGAGCCCATACGACAGCCTTTCGATGCAACGTGCGGGGCGGACCGGAGAACACCACCGCGAGGTGGCATCCTGACCGCTTGCGGACAACGGACCGGACCAGCGTGGTGGGCAGGGCACACCAGAGGGCGATCACGGTCGTGGTCCAGCCTAACCGGAGTGCGTCAGCAGGACCAACGCGCCCCCGTCGATGCCCCTTTCGTCGCACTCGGGCGGACCGGGCGCCGAGGGCTCAGGCGGACTCCTGGAAGGCGCCCCTGAGGTATTCGTGCACGGCGTGCTCGGGCACCCGGAACGACCGGCCGACCCGCACCGCGGTCAGCTCACCGCTGTGCACGAGACGGTAGACGGTCATCTTGGAGACCCGCATGACCGTCGCCACCTCGGCGACGGTCAGGAACCTGACATCCGACAGTCGTGCGTCGGACTGCGACCCGGCCATGGCTCACCGACCCATTCCCGTGCCCGGCGCGTGTCACCGGGCAGGTGCTTCCGCCTCGACGAGCGACGCGCGTGTTACCAGTACGGTAGCGGGACGGCTGTGACCTGCGCGATCCCTTCCACCCTTTGATCATGGCGGGACAGCCGTTCACCCGATGTCCACCAGGGCTTTTTCGCCCGGACGGGTGTCTCGTCCGAATCCGCTACCGGTGTTCACTCGGCGCGCAGCGCCACCACCGGGTCGAGCCGTCCGGCCCGCTGTGCCGGCACCACGCCGAAGACGATGCCGACCGCCGCGGAGACGCCGAACGCCAGCGCCAGCGACCACCAGGTGATCGCCGCCGGGATCGGCGAGAACGCGTCCACGAGCAGCGCGGTGCCCACGCCCAGCGCCATCCCGGCCAGGCCGCCGACCGAGGTGAGCAGCACCGCCTCCAGCAGGAACTGCACGCCGATGTCGCGAGGGCGGGCGCCCACCGCCTTGCGCAGGCCGATCTCGCGGGTCCGCTCGCGTACCGAGACCAGCATGATGTTCGAGACGCCGACGCCGCCGACCAGCAGCGAGATGCCCGCGATGGCGGCCAGTACGCCGGTCAGGACGCCCAGGATGTCGCCGAGCACACCGAGGATCTGCCGCTGGGTGACGGCGCTGAACTCGGTGTCCGGGTGCCGGCGGGACAGCTCCGCGACGATCCGGTCGCCGAGTTCGTCGATCCGTTCCCGGTCCGGTGCCTTGACCGCGATGCCGTCGATGCGCTGCGTGCCCCAGAGCCGTTGCGCCGCCGTCACCGGTACGTGCACCTCGTCGTCCCGGTCCACGCCGAGGCTCTGCCCGAGCGGGGCGAAGACGCCGATCACCCGGAACCGCACACCGGCCAGCGTGACCTGCTGGCCGAGCGGGTCACGGTCGGGAAAGAGCGCCCGGGCCACCGAGTCGCCGAGCACCGCCACCCGGCGGCTGGTGTCCACGTCCGCCCCGGTGAGGTAGCGGCCCCGCGACAGCGACCTGGTGAACACCGACGGGGTGGTCTCCAGCACGCCCTGCACCGTGGTGAAGTCGGACCGGTTGCCGGCCCGCGCGGTCGCGCCGGAGGCCACCGTGACGGCGACCCGGCCGGGGTCGCCGACCACCCGGGAGACCGCGTCGGCGTCGCCGAGGTCCAGCGGCGACACCACAGGCGCGTTGCCCACCTCGATCCGGCCCGGCACCACCAGCAGCAAATTCGATCCGAGTCCTTCGACCTGCTGCTCGACCTGCTGTTTCGTGCCGGTGCCGATGGCCACCAGGATCACCACCGAGGCCACCCCGATGATCACCCCGAGCATGGTGAGCAGGCTGCGCAGCCGGTTGGCCCGCAACGCGTCCGACGCCACCCGCCACGCCTCGGCAAGCCTCATCCGGCGCCGCCCTGTCGGCGGCGGCCCTCGGGCGGTAGGCGCTCCTCGGCCCGCGGAAGGCGCCCGGTGGCCCCGATGGCGCCACCGGGGCCACCGGACGGGTGCCCCGGGCCGCTTCCGGACGCGGACCGGGGCTCCGCGCTGGGAGCGGGGTCCAGTGTCGCAGGTCCGCCGGATCCGTCCGACAGCGGTCGATCATGAGCGCTGTCGGACCGGATCAGCCCGTCCCGTACCGCTATCCGCCGGTGTGCCCGGGCGGCCACCTCCTGGTCGTGGGTCACCATCACCAGCGCCACCCCGGACTCGGCGTTCAGCCGTTCCAGCAGCTCCAGCACCGCCTCGCCGGTGGCGCTGTCCAGGTTGCCGGTCGGCTCGTCGGCGAGCAGCACCGCCGGTTCGGTGACCAGCGCCCGGGCGATCGCCACCCGCTGCTGCTCACCGCCGGAGAGCTGGTTGGGCCGGTGGTGCAGCCGGTGGCCGAGCCCGACCCGGCCCAGCATCGCCGCCGCGCGCTCCCGCCGCTGCCGCGCCCCGACACCCCGGTAGACCAGGGGTAACGCCACGTTGTCCACTGCCGACGTACGGGCCAGCAGGTGGAACGCCTGGAACACGAAGCCGATCGTCTCGTTGCGCAGCGTCGCCAGCTCCGGCGCGGTGAGCGTGGTCACGTCCCGCCCGCCGATCACCAGCCGGCCGCCGCTGGGCCGGTCCAGCCCGCCGAGCAGGTGCATCAGCGTCGACTTGCCCGAGCCGGACGGCCCGATCACCGCCACGTACTCGCCCTGGTCGATGGTGAGCGACACCCCGCGCAGCGCGGACACCGACACCCCGTCCAGCTCGTACGTGCGCCAGACGTCGACCGCCTCGACCGCCGGTACGGTCACGGCAGCTCCTGGCCGTCGCGCACCTGGTCGGCGCCGCGCACCACCACCCGGTCACCGGCCCGTACGCCGTCGACGATCTGCACCAGGTCCTGCCCCTGCACGCCGACCGTCACCGGCACCCGGTCGGCCCGGCCGTCGCGCAGCACCCAGACCGCGTCCCGCCCGTCGGCGGAGAACACCGCCGACGCCGGCACCGCCACCGCGTCGGCCGCCTCCCGCACCCGCAGCCGCACCACGGCGTTCATGCCGGGGCGGGGCGCCGGCGCGGCCTCGGCCTCACCGAGGCGGCCGGCGCCCAGGTCGAGCCGGACCCGGTAGGTGACGCCACCCCGGGCCGAACTGCTCGGCAGCACGTCGACCGACCGCACCGTCGCCTCGTACGTCGCGCCGGTCACCGCGTCCAGCTCGACCGACGCGGGCACCCCGGCCCGGACCAGCAGCACGTCGGTCTCGTCCACCTCGGCGAGCAGGCCGAGCCGGCCGATGTCCACGACGGTGAGCACCGGGGTGCCGGCGGTGACCCGGCCCCCGGCCGGAATCGCGTCGTCAACGCCCGGCGGCGGACCGCCCTGCCCGCCACCGCCCAGCGCCGACGGGTCGAGACCGGGCACTCCGGCGCCACCCGCCGCACCGAGCAGCCCGGCCAGGTCGGCCGGCGCCGCCGACCGGGTGCCGCCCGGCTGCACCACACCGGCGATCGGGGCGCGCAACGTCAGCGCGTCCACAGTCGCCTTCGCCAGGTCGTACGCCTGCTGGGCCTGGAGTCGTTGCGCGGCCGACAGCGCGCCGACGGCGCTGTTCAGGCCGGCCACCCCGCGCTGCACCTGCGCGACGGCCCGGTCGGCGGCGCGGGCAGCCGACTCGTACTGTCGCTGCGCCGACTGGACCTGGAGCAGCAGCGCCGCGCGTACCCGCGGGTCGCCGACCCTGCCGGCGGCGGTGCGGGCGGCGGCGAACGCCTCGTCGGCGGCCCGGTCGGTGCCGCGCCGGCTGCCGCCCAGGTCGCCGGTGCCGGTGCCCCGCCCGGCCCGCTTCGCCGCGCGCAGCGCGTCCCGCGCCTTCGCCAGGCGGTCCCGGGCCGACGGCGAGTCGATCACCGCGAGCACCTGCCCCCGGGCCACCCGCTGTCCCGGCTGCACCCGCAGGCGGGACAGCGTGCCGTCGGCGGGTGCGGTGAGGGTGGCCGCGGCTCGCGCGGTGACGGTGGCCGGAGCGTCGATCACCTCGCTCACCGGCGCGCGGGAGACCTGGGCGACTGTCACCGCCGGGGCGTCGTCGCCGCAGGACGCGGCGGTCGTGCCGGTCAGCGCGACGACGGCGAGCACCGCGGTGACGAGACGGGGGCGGCGGGCCGCGGGCAGCCGCGGCGAGGAGGTGCGGGCCACCCGGCCCATGCTACGACCCGTCGACAGACGTCGACGTGTCAGCCGACCACGCCACGCACATAGGCCACGCAGTCGTCGTGCAGCATCGACCACGGGTCGCCGAACACCTCGTCGGCGGCCTGCGCCGGGGACCGGCCCTGGTGCACGACGGCCCGGTAGAAGTCCAGCATCCGCTGTTCGCCGTACCTGTCGACCAGATGGCGTACGGCCAGGTAGCTGACGCCGTAGGCACCGCCGACCCGGTCGTCGCCGGCGTCGTCGGCGGGCGCCACCGCGTCCAGCCGCCCGGACCACCCGCCGCGCAGCAGCTTCCGCACCTCGGCCAGGCCGTCGTAGCGGTGCACGGGCTGGCCGTCGGCCCCGGCGTACTCGGCCAGCCCTTCCACCAGCCACCAGTCCGCGCGGTCGGCGTAGCCCCGGTCGGGCAGCGAGGCGGCATGGGTCAGCTCGTGGCGGAGCAGGTCGTCGATGCCGGCCGGGGTGACGATCTGGGCGTTGAGCACAACGTCGTGCCGTCCCCCGCCGACGCCCACCGCGTACCCGGCGGTCCACTTCGGCCGGCCGCCGCCGTACCAGCGCTGCCACTCGCCCTTCCCGGCGTAGTAGACGAGATACCGGTCCGGCGGCGTCCCGCCGATCGCGTACCGGTCGGCGGCCAGGGCGGCGGTCTCGGCCTGGGCGAGCAGGCCGGGCAGCCGGCGCCGCTGGGCGGGCGTGGTGGCCACCACGACCCGCTTGCCGACCGCCACCGCGAGGTCGCTCACCTGCCACGGGCGCACGCCCGCCGGGTCCGTGGCGGACGGGTCCACGGCGGCCAGCCGGGGCTCCTCCCCCGTCAGCCGCCAGCGCGTGCCGAGTTCCACCGTGCTCGGCGCGCAGTCGGGCACCACGAAGCAGTAGCCGACTGTGACCACGAACCGCCACTCCCCCGGCTTGCCGTCGACCGCCGCCGGCACCCCGTCGGCCGTCGACCGCCAGGTGGTGACGCGCAGCGCCCGCAGCGCCTCGTACCGGCGGGTCAGCCCCGCCCGGGCCGCCGGTTCGGCGACCGCGAGGAAGCCGGCCCGGTCCGCGCCGACGAGGGCGGTGGCCTGCCGGTCCAGCAGCGCGAGCATCCGCTCGCCGAGCCGCCGCTGCGCCGCCGTGCCCGGGTCGTCCTTCGCGGCCGTCCGCCCGGCCGCGTCCGGTGGCGGCTCCCGCAGGAGTACGCCGGGCACCGCGCCCGCCACCAGGCCGAGCGCGAGTCCGAGCGCGGTCCAGAGCGCCCACCGCCGTCGTCCCGGCACTGTCCGCGCCGGGTCCGGCTGCGCCGGCGGTACAGGGTACGGCTCCGCGACGGTGACGGGGTACGGCGACGACACCGCAGCCGGTGCCGGTGCCGCAGCCGCAGCCGCAGCCGGTGCCGGTGCCGCAGCCGCAGCCGGTGCCGGTGCCGCAGCCGGTGCCGGTGCCGGTGCCGGTGCGTAGACGGGGACGTCCACCACGACGGGGGCGGCGCTGGTGTCAGCGGCGCTCGCGTCGGCCATGCCGGCGGTGGGACGAGACTCGTCGCCGTCCGTCGCCCGGCCGGGAGGCTGCTCGTCGCCGTCGGTCACCGGCGAAGGGTACGACCAATCGGGCGTTCCGGGAAAGAGCCCCGCCCCGGTTCCGCCGCGCCCCGAGATCTTGGTACGAAAGGGCCCCCAATAGGGGCCGAATCCTTCCAAGATCTCTCAGATCGGGGTGCCTGTCAGCGTCAACGCGGTCTTGTCTGCGGTCCATAGAGCCACCAGGGCGACTCCGGGAACCGCGTGGCCGGCCAAGGTCAGCAGCACGCCGCCGGTGACGAAGCAGGCGGCCTGGACGGCGAGCTTGGCCGGGTCGGGCAACGTCACAGTGGCACGCGGCGAGCAGAACAACCCCCACACCACGGCGATCACCAGCGGCGTCCCGAGCCCCGCCAGCAGGCGTACCGGCCAGCCGGCGCCGAGCGTGAAGCCCCAGTATCCGGCCGAGCCCAGCAGGGCCAGTTCCAGCAGGAAGATCACGCCGAGCAGCAGCGCCTTCATCGGTTCTCCCAGGAGAGGTAGGCACGGTCCAGGCCGGCGACCAGCTCGCCGAAGGAACGGTCGGTGTCGCGGGGCAGCCCGAAGCCGCCTGCCGCCTCCAGCGCGACGAAGCCGTGCACGGCGGCCCGGAACATCCGGATGGCGTCGGTGGCGGCGTCGCCGTCGAGGCCGTACCCGAGCAGGATGGCGCGGATCGCGCCGACCGCGCGCTCCCCGGCGGCCAGGTGGTCGGGGTCGGCCGGGTCGGGTGCGCGCTGGGCGGCCGGGTAGCGGCCGGGGTGCCGCCGCGCGTACTCCCGGTAGGCGGCGGCGACGGCGCGCAACGCGTCGCCGCCGGAGCGACCGGCGGCGGCGGCCGTGAGCACGTCGGCGATCTCGGCGGTGGCGAGCACAGCCAGCTTCTGGTGCAGCGCGTCCGCGCCCCGGACGTGCTTGTAGAGGCTCGGCAGCGCGACGCCGAGCCGGGCCGCGAGCGCGGCAAGGGTCAGCCGCTCGTAACCGACCTCGTCGGCGAGCGCGGCGGCCTCCCGCACCACAGTCGCCGGGGTCAGGCCGGCCCTAGGCACGTGCGGTCACCGCCAGGAACTCGACCAGGTCGGCGGCGGTGGCGTCGGGCTGGTCGGCGTGCGGGTAGTGCCCGGAGTCGGCGACCATCCGGGCCTCGGCCACGGCGAACAGCCGGCGCGCGGCCCGCGCCTCGGCGCCCGGGTCGGGGAAGTCCGGGTCCTTCGTACCCATCAGCACCAGCACCGGGCGGCGCACCTCGGGGGCGCGGGCGGTCCAGTGCGGGTCGGCCGGTGCGATCACGCCGCGCACCGCGGCCATCCGGCCGCGCAGCTTGGCGACCAGCTCCTTGCGGTACGCGGCGTCGTCGGCCGGCCGCCCGCAGGGGAACAGCGTGCGGTGGAACAGCCCGAACAGCCGAGGGCTGCGCAGCACTGCCGCCTGCGCGACACGCATCAGCGGGTTCGGCTTCGGCGTGCCGACGAACGGACTGACCTGCACGAGGCCGCTCACCAGTTCGGGCGCCTCGGCGGCGGCGAAGACCACGGCGGCGGCGCTGGAGGAGCTGCCGACCAGGGTGGCGGGCTCGCCGCCGAGTGCCCGTACCACGGCGAGCAGGTCGCCGCCGACCTGCTCGGGGGCGTACGTGGGCCAGTGCGGGCTGGAGTCGCCGTGCCCGCGTACGTCGACCGAGGCGACCCGGTAACCGGCCGCGACCAGCCGGGGCGTCAGGTGGCGGAAGGCCGCCCGGTTCTCCCCCATGCCGTGCGAGAGGACCACGAGCGGTCCTGACCCGTGCACCTCGTACGCGATCGTGCCGCCGTCCCGCGCCACCTGGCTAACCGTCATAGCCGTGAAGCTAATGGTATTAGCCATCGCCGTCAAGCTTGACCTCAACCCGGGATGAGGTCGCACGATCCCGGGCATGCCGATCACCGCCGACACCCACGTACGCCTCGCCCGCCCGAGCCGCGACCTCGCCACCGCCGAACGGTTCTGGACGCAGGGGCTGGGCCTGGACGTGCTCTACCGGAGCGAGGGCGGTCACGCGGACGAGCACGACCTGGTGATGCTCGGGCTGCCCGGGGCGGGCTGGCACCTGGAGCTGGTCGGCGGCGCGACGCTCGCGGTCGAGCCGCGTCCCACCGGGGAGGACCTGTTCGTGCTCTACCTCGACGGCCCGGCCGACGACGAGCTGGTCCCGAGACTGGAACGGGCCGGCGGGACCAGGGTCTCCGCCGGCCCGTACTGGGACAGGTGGGGCGTCACGTTCGCCGACCCGGACGGCTACCGCCTCGTGCTGTGCACCCGGGCCTGGTCGAACGACTGACTCACTTCTTCGACAGCACCGCGCGGCCGAAGAACGCCAGGTTGGCCGGGCGCTCCGCGAGCCGGCGCATCAGGTAGCCGTACCACTGGTCGCCGTAGGGGACGTACGTCCGCACCGTGTAACCCTCGCCGACCAGGCGCTGCTGCTCCTCCGGGCGGATGCCATAGAGCATCTGGAACTCGAACCGGGCCGGGTCGCGGTCGAACCAGCGGGCCCGGTCCTCCCCGATCGCGATCAGCCGCGGGTCGTGCGTGGCCAGCATCGGGTAGCCGTCGCCGGACATCAGCACGTTCATGCAGCGCACGTACGACTTGTCCACCTCGCGGGCGGACTGGTAGGCCACCGACTCCGGCTCCTTGTACGCGCCCTTGCACAACCGCACCCGCGACCCGGCCGAGGCCAGCTCCCGGCAGTCCGACTCGGTCCGACGCAGGTACGCCTGGAGCACCGCGCCCGTCGACGGGTGGTCCTTGCGCAGCTTCGCCAGGATGTCCAGCGTCGAGTCGGTGGTGGTGTGGTCCTCCATGTCCAGCGTGACTGTGGTGCCCGCCGCGTCGGCCGCCGCGCAGATCGCCCGCGCGTTGTCGTACGCCAACTGCTCGTCGAACATCTGGCCCAGCGCGGACAGCTTCACACTGACCTCGGCGCCCGGGGTGAGCCCGGCGGCGGCGAGGCGACTCAGCAGCGTGAGGTATTCGTCCCGGGTGGCATTCGCCTGCTCCGGGGTGGTGGTGTCCTCGCCCAGGTAGTCGAGGGTGACCGCTTGGCCGTCGGCGACCAGCTCGCGGGTGGCGCGCAGCGCGTCGTCGGTGGCGGCGCCGGCGACGAACCGGCGGACGACGTCCCGGGTGAACGGGGCCGTCGCGACGAGCCGCTCCACCTGGGAAGACCGGGAGGCGGCGAGGATGACGGAACGGAGCATGAGCCGAGCGTAACGCTCACCACCGGACCCCCGCCGGGTACGTCCGAGGCCCGCCCCGCACCCTCCTCCGACCTGGGCCGGGCACCCCCGGCTGGCGAGGATCGGCTACAACGTTCACGTGGATCGACGACACCCCCGGCGCCGGCTCCGCTCGGCCTCCGTGCAGCTCGGCGCGCTGACCGCGCTGGCCCTCGCGCTCTCCGGCTGCAACAACGGTTACGACGACGACGATGACGACTGCGCGCTCGGCCCGGCCGGCGGGGGCGGCGACGTCGTCGCCGTCGCCCAGCGCGTACCGGCGGCGACGGCCACCACCGGCGCGCGCGGCGAGGCGTTCCCGACGACCTCCGCGCTGCCCGAACGCGGCGGCTTCGGCACCCACCTCGCCTCCTGCGGCGGCTGACGTGCGTCGCGAGGCGAGCACGCCGCGCCCCGGCTGGGACGAGACCATCCGGGCCCAGGGCCTGGTGTACGTCGACACCGAGCTGCCCGACGGCGAGATCATGTCGTACTGGGACGAGACGGCGGCGTACGCGTTCACGCTGGACGAGGTGCTCCGGCTGGAGGAGGCCACCGAGGAGTTGCACCGGATGTCGGTGGCCGCCGCCGAGCACGTGGTGGCCCGCAACCGGTACGCCGAGTTCGGCATCCCCGAGTGGGCCGCCGAGGCGGTCGCACGCTCGCTGCGCGAGTCCCCGCCGACGCTCTACGGCCGGTTCGACCTCTGGTACGACGGCAGCGGGCCGCCGAAGATGCTGGAGTACAACGCCGACACCCCGACCGCGCTGGTCGAGGCGAGCATCGTGCAGTGGTACTGGCTGGAGCACACCCGCCCGGACGCGGACCAGTGGAACAGCCTGCACGAACGCCTCGTCGGCGCCTGGGCCAAGATCGGCGCCGGGCTGCACGAGCCGCGGGCGCACGTGCTCTGGTCCTCCGAGGAGGAGTCGGGCGAGGACCAGATCACCGCGGGTTACCTGGCCGAGACGGCCCGCCAGGCCGGGCTGGACGTGACGCTCATGCCGATCCAGCGGGTCGGCTGGGACGGGCGGCGCTTCGTCGACGCCGACGACCGGCCGATCACCACCTGCTTCAAGCTCTACCCATGGGAGTGGATGCTCGCCGAGCCGTACGGGCGGCCGGCGCTCGACCCCGGCACGCCCACCACCTGGATCGAGCCGGCCTGGAAGCTGCTGCTGTCGAACAAGGCGCTGCTCGCGGTGCTCTGGGAGCTGTACCCCGGGCACGAGTACCTGCTGCCCGCGTACCTGGACTCGCCGCGCGGCATGACCGAGTACGTGGCCAAGCCGCTGCTCGGCCGCGAAGGCGGATCGGTACGCATCGTGACCGGCGGCACGGAGATCACCAACCCGGGGATCTACGGCGAGGAGGGCTTCTGCTTCCAGGAGTTCCGCGCGTTGCCCGAGTTCGAGGGCAACCGGACGGTGCTCGGCAGCTGGATCGTGGACGGCGAGTCGGCCGGCGCGGGCGTACGGGAAAGCGAAAGCCTCATCACCGACGGTTACGCGCGGTTCCTGCCCCACTACATCGACGCACCGCGTCTGCCGTGAGTCGTCTACCGTTGGTGTCGTGAACTTCGACGCGTACGCCCGGACCGGGGTCGAGCTCGTCAACGCCCGGCTGGACGACCTCGACGGCCTGCGGGCCCTCTTCCCGGACGAGAACGCCTGGATGCGCGACGAGGTCGCGGAACGGGACCTCGCGATCTTCCGGCGGGCGCAGAAGCGCCTCCGGGACGTCTTCGAATACGGCACCTCCGGCCGGGACAACGAGGCGGTGGCGGAGCTGAACGCGCTGCTGGAGGCGTTCCCGGTGCAGCCGCGCATCTCCGGCCACGACTCCTCCGACTGGCACATGCACGTGACCAGCCGGGGCGCGTCGGTCTCCGCCGAATACCTGGCGGGTGCCGTCTGGGGCCTGTCGGTGTGGCTCTGCGAGTACGGCAGCGCCCGCTTCGGGGTCTGCGCCGACGACCGCTGCGGCAACGTCTACCTGGACACCTCGTCCAACTGCTGCCGCCGGTTCTGCTCCGAGCGCTGCGCCACCCGCTCCCACGTGGCGGCGCATCGGGCCCGCAAGCGGGCCGCGGTCGGCGAGCAGGCCGTACCGGCGCAGCCGCTGTCCCCGGTGAGCTGACCCGCCGCCCGGCCGGGGCGACGCGTCGCGGTCAGACGTCGACAGGCGAGGGCGCGGTCAGGTTCGCCCGGGCGAACTCCAGCGACTCCCGCAGGTCCGCCTCACGGACCGCGCGGCTCTTGGCGCCCCGGGTGGTCACCTCCACCGCCACCGAGCCGGTGAAGCCCCGCCCGGCCAGCGAGCGCAGCATCTCCGCGCAGGGCTGGCCGCCGCGACCCGGCACGAGGTGCTCGTCGCGCCCCTCGCCGGTGCCGTCGCCCAGGTGCACGTGTGCCAGCCCGGAGCCCATCCGGTCGGCCATCGCCATCGCGTCGGTGTGCGAGGCCGCGCAGTGCGACAGGTCGAGCGTGTACGAGGCGTACCCGATCTCGGTCGGATCCCAGCCCGGCGCGTACGGGACGAATTGCCGCCCGGCCATCCGCACGGGGTACATGTTCTCCACCCCGAAGTGCAGCCCACCGAACTGCCCGGCGATGGTGTCGAGCCCGTCGGCGAAGGTGCGCGCGTAGTCACGCTGCCAGGTGAACGGCGGGTGCACCACGACCGTCGGCGCCTCCAGCGTCTCGGCCAGCTCGGCGGCCTTGCGCAGCCGCTCCCACGGGTCGGGGCTCCACACCCGCTGGGTGACGAGCAGGCACGGGGCGTGCACCGACAGCACCGGTACGCCGTAGTGCTCGGCGAGGCCGCGCAGCGCGCCCGCGTCCTGGCTGACCGGGTCGGTCCAGACCATCACTTCGAGGCCGTCGTAGCCGAGTTCGGCGGCGAGCTGGAACGCCGCTGCGGTCCGTTCGGGAAAGACCGAGGACGTGGACAGGAGCACCGGAACGCGGTAGGTCACGCTTTCGAGGGTAGCCCCAACCGCCAGCGAGCATCGGGACGAGCAACCGCAAAACTACCCAGAGCGCTCGTACGGTCACATCGGCGCGAGCTGATCCAGCCGGCGCAGGATCACGCCCTCCCGTAGCGCCCACGGGCAGATGTCCACGCAGTCCACGTCGAGCCGGCGCATCACCGCCTCGGCCACCACCGCGCCCGCGAGGAGCTGGTGCGCCCGCTGCGCGCTGACCCCCTCCAGCTCGGGCAGCTGGGCCGGCGGGATGTGCCTGATGAACCCGAGCACCTGCCGCAGGCCGGTACGGGTCAGGCTGCGCCGAGCCCACAGTCCCGCGCCGGAGGGTGCCGCTCCGGCCAGCCGGGCCAGCGTGCGAAAGGTCTTCGAGGTGGCGACCGGACGCTCCCAGCCCACCGCTGTCAACTGCTCCACCACCGGGTCGAGCTGCGCGTCCACGTACGCCCGCAGTTCCTCCACGGCCTCGGCCGGCGGCGGCGCCGCGCCGGCCGGATCGACGGCGAGCCGCTCCCGGCTGAGCCGCCCCGCGCCGAGCGGCAGCGAGATCGCCACGTCCGGGTGCTCGTCGATGCCGGCGGCCAGCTCCAGCGAGCCGCCGCCGATGTCCATCGCCAGCAGCCGCCCTGCGGACCAGCCGAACCACCGCCGCACCGCCAGGAACGTCATCCGCGCCTCGTCCGCGCCGGAGAGCACCTCCAGGCGTACGCCGGTCTCGTCGCGGACGCGCGCCAGCACGTCGGCGGCGTTCGTGGCGTCGCGGACCGCGCTCGTGGCGAACGCCAGCAGATCCTCGGCGCCCAGCCCGTCCGCCGCCGCCCTGGCCATGCCGACCGCCTTGACCAGGCCGTCCGCGCCACCGACGGTGAGCGCGCCGTCCGGCCCGATCTGCTCGGCCAGCCGCAGCACCACCTTCTCCGAGTGCGCCGGCCAGGGATGCGCGCCGTGGTGGGCGTCCACCACCAGCAGGTGCACCGTGTTGGAACCGACGTCGAGGACACCCAGTCGCATGGGAAAGACCCTAGGGCCAACACGTTTCGTCGGCTCGACGGCCGGGCGGGGTCACCGCGCGTACGCTGGTCCGAGTGACAGGGCAGATCGAGCTTCACGTGCTGGTGGACGACCCCGAGGACCCGCGCAGCCGCGAGGTCGGGCTGGACTTCCCACGGGAGTGGATCGAGTTCGTCGACCCGGCCGACCCGAAGCATGTCGTCCGCGCCGACCTCACCTGGCTCCTGTCCCGCTGGACGTGCGTCTTCGGCCAGGGCTGCCACGGCATCATCGCCGGACGGGCCGCCGACGGCTGCTGCTCGCACGGCGCGTTCTTCACCGACTCCGACGACGAGAAGCGGGTCCGGGCCGCGGTGAAGCGGCTGACGCCGGAGACGTGGCAGCACTTCCGGCGCGGGTTCAAGAACTGGACCGAGAACGACACGGTCGACGGCAAGACCCCGGCCCGGCGTACCGCCACCCGCGACGTGGACGCCCCGTGCGTGTTCCTCAACGACGCCGACTTCCCCGGCGGTGGCGGCTGCGCGCTGCACGCCCAGGCGCTGCGCGACGGGGTGCACCCGCTGGAGTACAAGCCGGACGTCTGCTGGCAGTTGCCGGTACGCCGCGACCAGGAGTGGCACAAGCGGCCGGACAACACGAAGGTGCTGATCTCCACGCTCGCCGAGTTCGACAGGCGCGGCTGGGGCGCGGGCGGGCACGACCTCGACTGGTGGTGCACGTCCTCCACCGACGCGCACGTCGGCACCGACCCGATGTACGTCTCGTACGGCCCGGAGCTGACCGCGCTGATCGGCGCGCCCGCGTACGCGAAGCTCGCCGAGCTCTGCGCCGCCCGGCAGCGCCAGGGCCAGGTCGCCCCGCACCCGGCAAGCGCGTGAAGGCCGGCACCCCGTTCGGGGTGCCGGCCTGTCTCGCTTACTTGTTCCAGTGCTCGGCGACCAGGTCAGCGGCCTGCTGCTCCCACTGGGCGTAGTGGTCGGGGTAGGCCGACACCTGGACGGTCTGGGCGGCCTTGGTCAGCGGCATGTCGCGCCAGCCGTCGACCTGCTTGAG
>NZ_JBEZDP010000013.1:93191-178584 GCF_040648395.1 Micromonospora sp. NPDC049151 | reverse complement strand
ACGACATCTACGTCGCCCTGTCCACCGGCACCACATTCAGCCCCTCCACCAAATGGCACGACTACTTCGGCCTCACCGGCGAAACCACACTCTGACCCCCATCGACTCCCAGGAGGATTCATGTCGCACGACCGGACCACTCCCCCCACCGTAAGCCGCCGCCGCCTGCTCACCGGCGCCGCCGCGGTCGCGGCGACCGGCGCCCTGGCCGGGGCCTTCACCGCGCCGTCCGCGGCGAGCGCGGCCGCCGTCGACGGGTTCGGCCTGCGCATCGTCGGCCGCAACGAGAACGGCGGCCGGTTGCAGTACTACCGCTTCGCCACCGACGCGATCGAGTGGGATCCGGCGGTGAACGTGCTGCTGCCCGACGGCTACCACACCAGCCGCAAGCGTTACCCGGTGCTGTACCTGCTGCACGGCGGCCAACAGGACTTCCGCACGTTCCACCTCCAGGACAACATCATCAACCTGACCGCCGGCCGCGAGGTCATCGTGGTCATGCCGGACGCCTCCACCGGCTGGTACAGCAACCCGGTCAGCAGCAACACCGGGCCGCGCAACTGGGAGACCTTCCACATCGCCCAGTTGCTGCCCTGGATCGACGCGAACTTCCGGACCTTCGCCGAGTACAACGGCCGCGCCGTCGCCGGCTTCTCGATGGGTGGCTTCGGCGCGCTGAAGTACGCCGCGAAGTACTACGGCCACTTCTGCTCGGTCAGCGCCCACTCCGGCCCGGCGAGTCTGCGGCGGGACTTCGGTCTCGTGGTGCACTGGGCGAACGCCACCTCGGCCGCGCTCGACCTCGGCGGCGGGACCGT
This sequence comes from Micromonospora sp. NPDC049151, assembly GCF_040648395.1. NCBI lineage: Bacteria > Bacillati > Actinomycetota > Actinomycetes > Micromonosporales > Micromonosporaceae > Micromonospora > Micromonospora sp. NPDC049151. The sequence continues at coordinate 177,766 of NZ_JBEZDP010000013.1, read as the reverse complement.
CTACGGTGCGCCCCTGTGGGACGAGGCCCGGGTGAACATGGACAACCCGGTGCAGCGCATCGAGAGCTACCGCAACAAGCGGATCTTCCTGGTCGCCGGCACGTCCCCCGACCCGATCAACTGGTTCGACACGGCGAACGAGAGCCAGGTGCTGGCGGGCCAGCGTGAGTTCCGGAGCCTGCTCGCCCGGGCGGGCATCCCGCACGAGGGCCGGGAGGTCCCCGGCGGGCACTACTTCCGCCACGAGCAGTTCGTCGACGACCTCAACGGCATGATGGGCCGGCTGCGCCGCGCCGGCTGACCCACCGGGTGTCGCGGCGCCAGCCTGCCGGCTGGCGCCGCCCCCCGTCCACCAGGGAAGACATGGCGGAAGCGGACGGGAAATGCCGTGCCTCCCCCTCGCACAGGGGCGGCATGTTCGATAGGATCGAACATCCCGGGCGGATCCCCCGCCACCGCAACAGGAGGTCCTCGTGCGGTCCATGGACAGTCAGCCGCCGTCGGAGCAGGCCGCCCCCGGTGGCGCCGCGGACGAGAGCACCCCGGCGGGCCTGGTCGGCGCCCGGATCCGGCGGTACCGCAAGGAGCGCGGGCTCACCCTGCGCGGCCTCGCCTCCCGCTCCGGCCTGTCGATCGGCTTCCTGTCCCAGGTCGAGCGCGGCATCTCCTCGATCGGCCTGACCGCGCTGGGCAGCGTCGCCAAGGCGCTGGACCGCTCGGTGGCCGACTTCTTCGACGCCGGCAACGGCGCGCCGGACAGCAACGTCTCCCCGCTTCCCCGGCACTTCACGCTGACCAGGGCGGAAACGTCGGCCACCCAGTACGTGTCCGGGCAGCAGACCTACCGGATGCTCTCCGACCGGGGGCCGGACCTGGTGCTGGAGCCGATGCTCGTGCACATCGCGCCCGGCGGGCGCCGGGAGAACGCGTACGGCCACCGGGGCGAGGAGTTCGCCTACGTCATCTCCGGTGAGCTGCTCTACGAGGTCGAGGGCGTGGAGCACCGGCTGTGCCCGGGCGACAGCGTGCACCTGCGCTCGTCGGTGCCGCACCAGATGTACAACGACACCGACTCGGTGACGACAGTGGTCTCGGTGGTCACGCCCCGCCTGTTCTGAGGCACGCCGAACTCCGGGCTTGTTCACACCGGTGAACAAGCCCGGAGCAGGCGCCGGATGGTCAGCCGTCGATCGCGGTCATGGTGGCGTGCCAGATGTCCGCGCCGCTGTCGATCACGGCGAAGTGGTCCCCCGGCTGTTCGAGGTACCGGATGTCGTCGCCCGCGTCGGCTGCCGCCACGGCGTAGCGCCGGTTGGCGTCGACCAGGTCGAGACTGTCCGCCGTCCCCTGCACGAGGAGGGTCGGGACACCGACCGGCAACCGGAGCATCGGGTCGCTCTCGGCGTACCGCCGGGGCGCTGTCGCCGGTGAGCCGCCCAGGGCCGCGGAGATCGCGCCGTCGCCGAGGAAGCGCCGCTCGCCCTCGGTGAGGTCGAGGACCCCGGCCAGCGACACCGCCAGCGCGACACGTGGCCCGCTCGCACGCCCGGCGAGGTCGGCCGCGGCGCGCAGCGCGAGCTGCCCGCCGGCCGAGTGGCCGAGCACGACGATCCGGTCCAGGTCCAGCGGCCGGTCGGCGGCGAGGTCCCGCAGCACGGTGATGCCGGCCTCGACGTCCTGTGCGGTCGCGTCCCAGCCGTGCCGGTCCGGGCGCCGGTACTCCAGGTTCCAGGACGCGTAGCCACGGTCGGCCAGGTCGACGGCGAGGGCGTCCATCAGGTCCGCGCCCCAGATCGATCGCCAGAAGCCGCCGTGCAGCAGCACCGCGACCGGCGCCGGCCCGGTACCCGGAGCCGACGGCAGTCGCAGGTCGCCCCACTGTTCCGGGCCGGGACCGTAGGCGATCCGGTCGGCCGGCGCGCGGAAGCGGTGCACGGCGTGCCGGATCGCCCACGCCACGCCCCACAGTCCCCGGCCCGCCAGGTGGACCGCGCCGGGGACCGCCGTCTCGACGGTGAGGTCGTACCAGACCGCGTGCGGCGGCTGCGCGCCGATCAGCGCGCGGGCCGCTGGTGTGGGGCCGGGAAGCACCACCACCGGCTGGTCCGGCGCGGCGAGCAACGAGCGCATCTCGCCGGCCGAGGCGGCGGCGACGACCTCGCCGACGACGTCCAGCTCCGCGCAGGTGGTGGTGACGAGCGACGCCAGCAGCGCGGTGTCGGCCACCAGGCCGGGACCGGCAACGACGGTGAGCCGCACCGGACTCACCTGCGCAGCAGGGGCAGAACGGCGGAACCGAGCAGGTCCACGCCGCGCTCGTCGGTCAGGCCGTGCGGTGTGCCGAACTCGACCCGGCGTACGCCCGCGTCGATGAGCGCCTGGGCCTGCGCGGCGACCTGCTCCGGGGTGCCGGAGAAGGCGAACCGGTCGAGCACGTCGTCCGGGATCAGCCGGCCCGCCGCCTCGTCCTCGCCCGCGTCGACCAGGTCGCCGACGCGCTTGACCAGGTCGTCGGGCATCTCGACGGTCGGGTCCAGCTCCGCCACCACGGCGAGGTACATGGCCACCTCGGTACGGGCCTTGGCGCGGGCCGCCTCGCCGTCGGTGTCGACGACTGTGACCGCGCCGAGCACGATGCCGACGTCGGCGACGTCGCGCCCGGCCTTCTCCGCGCCGGTCCGCAGCCGCTCGCGGATCACCGGGACCATGTCCGGGTTGGCGCTGCCGCCCACCTTGATCTCGTCGGCGATCCGCCCGGCCAGCGCCGCGCCCTGCGGGCCCCAGGCGCCGAGCAGCAGCGGCGGGTCGGGCCGCCGCACGTCGTAGCGCAGCGCGGTGCCGGGGGCGAGCGAGAAGACCTTTCCGGTGAAGCCGGTCCGGTCGCCGCGCAGCAGGCGGTAGACGACCTGGACGGCCTCCTCGATGGTGGTCAGCGGCCGCGGCTGCGGCAGGCCGACGGCGCCCAGCCAGGTCCCCCGGGCCAAACCGAGGTAGGCCCGCCCGTGCGAGGCCAGGTCCAGGGCGGCGAGCTGACCGGCGATCTCGTACGGCGCCATCGAGTACGGGTTCAGGCAGGCCGCGCCGAGGCGTACCCGTTCGGTCGCCTGCGCCATCTCCAGCAGCGGGAAGATCGGCGGCTGGTACATCAGGTCGCCGAAGACGGTGAGCACGTCGAAGCCGTGCGCCTCGGCGGCGCGGGCCAGCCGGGCGTAGGCGCCGGCCGGCTTGTCGCTCTGCAGGCCGAGTCCGATCTCGACTGTCATGTCAGGTCCGCCGAGTTCATCGTGCGCCGGCAGGTCCGTTCCACCTTCATGACGAGCCGTTCCTCCGGGTCCGGGCAGATGAAGTGGGAGTCCTGGGCCAGCCAGTCACCCGGCGCGAGGTCACGCTGCTTGGCGGCGAGGAAGGGCAGCACCGAGGCGAGCGCGTACACGCAGAAGTGCTTTCCCTCGGGCAGCCGCAGGTGCGCGCTGTTCGTCAGTTCGAAGTGGTCGCCCACGGCCATGCCGCACACCGACCGGCCCTCGATCCGGTCGACAGTGACCTTCAGGTCGTAGATCTCCATGTCGCCGTCGCTGTCGCTCACGGTCCCTCCCCCTCGTCGATCCGTACGATGATCTTGCCGGTGGTCCTGCGTTCGGCCAGCTCGGTGAGCGCCGCGGGCGCCTCGTCCAGCGAGACGACGCGGCTGACCGGCGGCCGGACCGCGCCGGAGGCGCACATGTCGAACAGCTCCTGGTAGGCGGACTCGACGGCGCTGGCCCGCTGCCACGGGTACTGCGAGCCCCAGGAGAGGCCGACGAGCGTCGCGTTCGCCGCCATCAGCCGCAGCGGGTCGACAGGCGGTGGTGCGCCACCGGCCGCGCCCACCGCGACGAGGCGGCCCTCGAACGCCAGGCAGTCCCAGGTACGGGCGAACACGTCGCCGCCCACCGGGTCCACCACGACGTCCACGCCGCGCCCGCCGGTGGCCGCGAGCACCGCGGGCACGAAGTCCTCCGCCGTGTAGTCGATCGCCACCTGGGCGCCGTGGTCGCGGCAGATAGCGGTCTTGGCCGGGCCACCCGCGGTGGCGAGGACCCGGGCGCCCCGGGCGACGGCGAGCTGGATCGCGGCGATGCCCACCCCGCCCGCACCGGCGTGCACCAGGACGGTCTGCCCGGCGGTGGCCCCCGCGCGTTCCAGCGCGAACCACGCCGTCTGGTAGGTGACAGGCAGTGCCGCCGCGGTCACCGGGTCGATAGCGGACGGCCGCGGCACCACCACCGCGGCGTCCACTGTCACCGTCGTGCCGAGCGCGCCGCGCGGCAGCGCCGGGCAGGCGAGCACCTCCCGACCCAGCAGGTGCTCCGCTCCGGCACCGGCGGCGACGACCCGGCCGGCCGTCTCCACGCCGGGCGTCATCGGCGGGTCCGGCCGCACCGGGTACTCGCCCCGGCAGAGCATGACGTCCAGGAAGTTCAGCCCCACCGTGCGGACGGCGAGCCGTACCTCACCGGGGGCGGGCGGCGGGTCGTCGGGCAGCTCGGCGACCGACAGCACGTCCGCCGGCTCACCGGTCCGCCCGGCGACCAGCCGCCGGATCATGCCGCGCCCACCGGTTCCCGGACCAGCTCGGCGTGATGGTGCACGATCACCCAGCGGCCGTCGATCCGGCGCACCACGTCGGTGACCCGGGTGACCTCCGGCGCGTCGTCCGGGCCGAGCTGCGCGATCAGCTCGTACCGGGCCACGCCGAAGTCGTCCCACACGTCGATGCGCTTGTCCCGCGCGGCGAGCACCGCCAGCCGGGGACGCTGACCCGCGGCGTCCCGCCGGGCGCGGTACTCGTCCAGCTCGGCCCGGGTCCGCAGCGGCCCCGGCAGGTGCGTCTCCCAGGTGGTCACGTCGGGGTGCAGGTGCGTGTCGAACCGCTGCTGGTCCCCGGCGAGGAACGCGTCGTACATGTCGTCGATGCCGGCGGCGATCGCCGCCGCGCCTGAATCCGCGAACGTCATCGCGTCTCCTCCTGGTTGCGGTCGTCGCGGGCGATCTGCCCGCCCTTCATCACCCACCGCACGTCCCGGAACGCCGAGGTGTCGGCCAGCGGGTCGGCGTCGGTCGCGATCAGGTCGGCCAGCTTGCCGGCCTCGACGGTGCCGAGGTCGGACTCCGCGCCGAGCCACCGGATCGGGCCGAGCGTGCCGGCGTGGATGGCCCGTGCGGTGCCGATCCGCTCGGACATGTACTCCAGCTCCCGGATCGAGGCGGTGGTGCCCTCGAACTCCCAGAACGGGGGCATGTCGCTGCCCAGCAGCACCTCCACCCCGGCGGCGATCGCCATGTCGAAGCTCTCCAGGTGCCGGGGGCCGGCGCCGAGCGACCGGCACTGCATCCACTCCGGCACGCCCAGCTCGTCGAAGAACTCCTTGCAGCGGGTCACCAGCAGCGTCGGCACGAGAGCGGTGCCGCGCTCGGCCATCCGCGCCGCGACCTGCGGGGTGAGCTGGTAGCCGTGCTCCACACAGTCCAGTCCCAGCTCGACCGCCGCGCCGATCACCTCGGCCGGCCCGGCGTGCGCGGTGACCTTGCGGCCCCACGCGTGCGCCGTCTCGATCACCGCGCTCATCTCGTCGGCGAACAGCTGGGGCGTGTGGATGCTCTCGTGCTCACCGGCGATGCCGCCGGAGATCATCACCTTGATCAGGTCGGCGCCGGCCTTGATCTGGCTGCGCACGCCGTGGCGGAAGCCCACCGGGCCGTCGCACTCGAGCGTGTCGTTGCTCTCGTGGCCGTGCCCGCCGGTGCACACCAGCGCCCGGCCGGCGGTGTAGATGCGCGGACCCGGCACGCGCCCGGCGTTGATCGCCCGCCGCAGCGCGAAGTCGGCGTGGTCCTTCTCGGCCACGCAGCGCACTGTGGTCACGCCGGAGTGCAGCGTGCGCCGCGCGCCGTCGGCCATGTAGTGGGCGAGGTCGTACGAGCCCATCCCCTTGACGCCGTCGCCCCCGGAGCCGGGCAGCGACAGCGAGAAGTGGGTGTGCATGTTGACCAGGCCGGGCGTCAGGTACGCGCCGTCGAGGTCCACCTCGGTCAGCCGGCCGGCGGCCCGCGCCTGCTCGGCCACCTCGGCGTACGGCCCGACGGCGGCGATCCGGTCACCCCGGACCCACACCCCGGCGCCGGTCACTGGCGTCATGCCGTCCACCACGCGGGCGTCCAGCACTGTGCAGTTGCCGAGCAGCACGCTCGGCTGCTCGGGCGAATAGGCGGCACTCACGCGATCACTCCATAAACGTCTCGGGCGGCCCCCGGGGAGACGTAGCCCTCGGCCACGTCCCGCCGTACCGCCTCCGGATCCCTCGATCTCGGGTCGCCGTGCCCACCGCCACCGGCGGTCAGCAACGTCACCCGATCCCCCACCGCCACCGCGGTACGCCGTGTGCTCACCCGGTGCTCCCGGTCCGTGCCCGGGAACACCACCACCTGGTTCGGCTCCGGCTGTGCGCCGCCGGCCAGCGCCCACGGCGCGCTCTTCGTCTTCTTGATCACCGTCAGGAACTCGCCCGACGTCACGAACCGGATGTCCCGCCGCAGGCCGCAGCCGCCCCGGAACCGGCCGGCACCACCGGAGTCCGTCCGGATCTCCAGGCGCTCGAAGAACATCCCGGTCTTCGACTCCAGCACCTCGACGGGCGTGTTGCGCGCCTGGGTCTGGCACAGGTGGTTCGCCGGTCCGATGCCGTCGTGCCGGGGCGTGCCGCCCCAGCCGACCGGGTCGTTGTTGCTGACCGCGAACATGTCGCCGGTGTCCGGGTGCCGGCCCACCATCATGAACCCGGGCACGTCACCGCCGGAGGAGGCGGCCAGCCCGTCCGGCATGCCCTGCGCCAGCGCCTTGAGGATCAGCTCCAGCGCGACGGTGCCGGTCCACTGGGTGAACGTGGCGGCCGGATACCGCGCGTGGAACAACGTGCCGGGCTCGGCGCGTACCCGCAGGGGCGCGAAGTGCCCGGCGTTCGTCTGCTCGCCGGGCGTGGTGACGCCCTTGAACGCGACCCGGCAGGTGGCGATGGTGGCGCCGAGCGGCAGGTTCACCGGCCCGGGCACCGCCGGGGACGACCCGGCGAAGTCCACAGTGAACTCGCCGTCGGCGACCGTGACGGTGACCCGCATCCGGATCGGCTCGTCGCTGACGCCGTCGTCGTCCAGCCAGTCCTCGGCGGTCCAGCTGCCCTGCGGCAGCGCGGCCACCGCCTCCCCGGCACGCTGCGCGGCGGCGTCGATCACCCGGTCGACCACCGCGTCGACGACGGGCGGACCGTAGTCGCGGTACAGCTCGGTCACCCGCCGCTCGCCGGTACGCAGCGCGGCGATCTGCGCGTTGAGGTCGCCGATGACCAGCTCCGGCATCCGGGAGTTGAACCGGATCAGCTCGTGGATCTCCGGCACCGGCTCGCCCCGGGAGTACACCTTCGTGCCGGGGAAGATGATCCCCTCCTGGTGCATGTCCGTGGAGTCGAGCACGTAGCCGGGATCCTTGGCGCCCAGGTCCATCCAGTGCGCCCGGATGCACAGGAAGCCGATCAGCTCCTCGCTGTCCGGCAGGACGACCGGCGCGAACATCGTCGCGTCGTAGGTGTGCGCCGCGTTCCAGTACGGGTAGTTCAGCAGCACCACGTCGCCGCGGTGCAGGTTCTCCCGGCCGACGTACTCGACGCCCTTGCGCAGCGAGTAGTCGTTGGCGCCGAGGAAGCGGGACAGCCCCGTGGACTCCGCGACCAGCCGCAACCGCCGGTCGTAGATGGAGATGCCGAAGTCGTACACCTCGTAGATCACCGGATTGAACGCGGTGCGCACCAGCGCGGCCCGCATCTCCTCGGCGGCCGAGACGAGGTGGCTGCGGACGACCTCGACGGTTGCCCCGTCGACCGTCGGCTCACCCATCGACGTCCACTCCGTAGACGTCCCGGGCCGCCTCCCGGGAGACGTAGCCCTCGGCCACGTCCCGCCGCACCGCCTCGGGGTCGCGGTCGCCCGGGTCGCCGTGCCCGCCGCCGCCGGCGGTCAGCAGCGTGACCCGGTCACCCGCCGCCACCACGGTGCGCTTGGTGCTCACCCGGTGCTCGCGGTCGGTACCCGGGAACACCACGATCTGGTTCGGCTCCGGCTGCTCGCCGCCGTCGAGCGCCCACGGCGCGCTCTTCGTCTTCTTGATGACGGTGAGGAACTCGCCGGAAGTCAGGAACCGGATGTCCCGCCGCAGGCCGCAGCCGCCCCGGAACCGGCCCGCGCCACCGGAGTCCGCGCGGATCTCCCAGCGCTCGAAGAACATCCCGGTCTTGGCCTCCATGACCTCGATCGGGGTGCCCCGGCCGGTGCTGCCGGAGACGTGGGTGGCGGCGTCCATGCCGTCGTGCTGCGCGGTGCCGCCCCAGCCCACCAGGTCGTTGTTGCTGACCGCGAACATCTTGCCGGTGTCCGGGTGCAGGCCGACCATCATGAAGCCGGGCACGTCGCCGCCGGAGGAGGCGGGCAGCAGGTCCGGCATGCCCTGGGCCAGCGCCTTGAGGATCAGTTCCACAGCGACGATGCCGGTCCAGAGCGTGAACGTGGGCTGCGGGTAGACGGCGTGGAACAGGGTGCCCGGCTCCGCCCGCACCTCCAGCGGCGCCACGGTGCCGGCGTTCGACGGCTCGTCGCGCGAGGTGAGCGACTTCAGCACGACCTTGCAGATCGCCTCGGTCGCGCCGAACGGCATGTTGATCGGGCCGCGGGTGGCCGGCGCGGAACCGGCGAAGTCGACGATGAAGCGCCCGTCGGCGATGGTCACCGTGGCGCGCATCTTCACCGGCTCGTCGGTGATGCCGTCGTCGTCCACCCAGTCCTCGGCGGTCCAGGTGCCCTGCGGCAGCGTCGCCAGCGCCGCGCGGGCACGGGCCTCGCCGTCGGCGATGATGCGTTCGATCGCCTGGTCCACTGTGGTCCGGCCGAACTTCTCGATGATCTCCAGCATCCGGCGCTCGCCGGTGCGCAGTGCGGCGATCTGCGCGTGCAGGTCACCCAGCACCGCGTCCGGCATCCGCGAGTTGAAGCGGATCAGCTCGTGGATCTCGCGCACCGGCTCGCCCCGGGAGACGACCTTGGTGCCCGGGAAGATCAGCCCCTCCTGGTGCATGTCGGTCGAGTCGAGCACGTAGCCCGGGTCCTTGGCGCCCAGGTCCATCCAGTGCGCGCGGACGCAGAGGAAGCCGACCAGTTCGCCGTCCGCGTCCGGGTCGGCCTCGTCCGGCCGGAACACCGGGGCGAACAGCGTCGCGTCGTAGGCGTGCGCCGCGTTCCAGTACGGGTAGTTCAGCAGCACCACGTCGCCGCGGTGCAGGTTCTCCCGGCCCACGTACTCCACGCCCTTGCGCAGCGAGAAGTCGTTCGCGCCGAGGAAGAACGTCAGGCCGGTGGCCTCGGCGACCAGCCGCAGGTCGGCGTCGTACATCGACAGGCCGAAGTCGTGCACCTCGTAGATGACCGGGTTGAAGGAGGTACGGATGAGGGTGGCCCGCATCTCCTCCGCCGCCGACAGCAGATAGCTGCGGACGACCTCGACCTGGGCTCCGTCCAGCGTGGTCATGCGGCTTCCTCCAGGGTGACGAGCAGGTATCCGTGGTCGTCGACGGTGACCCGCTGGCCGCTGGGCACCACTGTGGTGGAGGTGCCCTCGTCGACCAGCGCCGGTCCGTCGAAGGTGTCGCCCGGCTCCAGGCGGGCCCGGTCGTAGACCGCGAACGGCACCACAGCGTGCTGCCCGAAGTCGTAGGCGTCGCGGTGCGCCAGCAGCGCCTGCGACGGGTCGCCGTCGCCGCGCGGCAGGGTCTCCAGCTCCGGCCGGTCGGTGCGCCCGATGCCGCGCACCCGCAGGTTGAGGATCTGGAGCGGGTTGCCCATGGTGTGGCCGTACCGGGTGCGGTGCGTCTCGTCGAACGCGGCGCGGACGGCGTCGCGGTCCAGCTCACGCCCAACGGTGACCATCAGGCTGTGCTCCTGGCCGAGGTAGCGCAGCTCGAACTGCCGCTCCAGCACCGCCTCGCCGGCGGGCACGCCCTGCGCCACCAGCGACGCGACCGCCTCGGCCTCGACCGCCTTGAACAGCTGCTCCAGGTCCGACAGGTCGGCGTCGTCGAGGGTGGCCATCACGGTACGGCTGAAGTCGTTGACGATGTCGGCCGAGAGCATGCCCCAGGCGGAGAAGCCGGACGGCGCGAACGGCACGACCACCTCGCCGATGCCCATCTCCCGGGCCAGCAGCGGCGCCAGCAGCGGGCCTGCCCCGCCGAACGCGAGAAGCGCGAACTGCCGGGGGTCGTGCCCCCGCTCGACGGTGATCTGCCGGACCGCGCCGACGGTGCGGGCCAGCAGCACGTCGAAGACACCAGCCGCCGCGTTCTCCACGCTCAGGCCGAGCGGATCGGCCAGCTGCTCCTGGATCGCGGCCCGCGCCTCGGCGTCGCGCAGACCCATGGTGCCGGCGAGGAACCGGTCCGGATCCATGTAGCCGAGCACCACAGCGGCGTCGGTGACCGTCGGCCTGGTGCCGCCCCGGCCGTAGCAGACCGGGCCCGGGTCGGCGCCCGCGCTCTGCGGGCCGACCTTGAGCAGGCCGTGGTCCAGCCAGGCGATCGAGCCGCCGCCGGCGCCGATGGTACGGATGTCGTACGTGGGGATGAGCAGCGGGAAGTGCTCCAGCTGGGCCTCGTACGCGGCGACCGGGTTGCCGCGCTCGATCACGCAGGCGTCCAGCGAGGTGCCGCCGATGTCGAACGTGAGCACGTTGTCCCGGCCCAGCTCGGAGGCGACGTACGCGGCGCCGACGATGCCGCCGGCCGGACCGGAGAGCACCGTGTGCGTGGGTGCGGTCTTGGCGACCGCGCTCGTCATCGAGCCGCCACCGGACCGCATGATCAGGAAGCGTCCGGAGAAGCCGCGCTCGGCCAGGCCGGCCTCCAACTCGTCCACGTACCGCTCGAAGATCGGCCGGATGTACGCCTCCAGCACTGTGGTGCTGGTGCGCTCGTACTCCCGGTACTCGCGCACGATGTCGGTCGACAGCGACAGGCTGACCTCGGGGAACTCCTCGTGGATCAGGCGCGCGGCCTCGCGCTCGTGGCTCGGGTCGAGGAACGAGTGCAGGAAGCAGATGGCGATCGAGGTGACCTGCTGGTCCACCACGAGCGTGCGGGCGGCCTCCCGGACGCTGTCCGGGTCCAGCGGCTCCACCACGCGTCCCCGGTAGTCCAGCCGGCCCCGCACGCCGGCGGTGAAGCGGCGCTGCACCAGGCTCTCCGGCCGCTGGTACTGGAAGTCGTACATGTGGTCGGACGGCACGTTGCCGCGGCCGATCAGGAAGATGTCCCGGAAGCCCTCGTTTGTGATGATGCCGGTGCGGCCACCACGACGCTCCAGCACCGCGTTGAGGCCGAGGGTGGTGCCGTGGATGAACAGCTCCACCTCGGACAGGTCGGTGCCGAGCGCGGTGATCGCGTTGAGGACACCGTCCGCGGGCCGGGCCGGGGTCGTCGCCGCCTTGCGGAAGCGGACCCGGTTGGTGCGCGTGTCGAGCTCCATGGCGTCCACGAAGGTCCCGCCGATGTCGACGGCGAGCCGGATGGGGCGACGGGTCATGGCGTGACAGCCTGCCTTCCGATGAGGGCGGGAAGCTCGGGAACGCGCCAGCAGGCGGCCCGGCTCTCGCCGTACGACTGAAGCTCCTGCTGCTCCGATCGGCACCGGTCGGTGACGAACGGGCACCGGGCGGCCAGTGGGCACCCGGTCGCGGCGTCGGCTTCCTCCAGGTCCTTGACCAGCTCGACGGCCTCGCCGTCGGACCCGGTCGTCCCGCCGAGGCGGGGGGCGCTGCCCAGCAGCGCCCGGGTGTACGGGTGCCGGGGCGTGTCGAAGACGACGTCCACCGGCCCCTCCTCGACGACCCGGCCGAGGTAGAGCACCACGACCCGGTCGGCGAACCCGCGCACTGTCGCCAGGTCGTGGGAGATGAACACCGAGGCGCGGTCCGCGTCGGCCGCCACGTCGGCGATCACATCGAGGATCTGCGCCTGGACGGTGACGTCCAGCGCCGAGGTCGGCTCGTCGAAGACGATCAGGTCCGGCTCGCCGACCAGCGCGCGGGCGATGCCGATGCGTTGCGCCTGGCCGCCGGAGAGCTCGTGCGGGTAGCGCCGCAGGATCGACCGGTCCAGCTCCATCCGGTCCAGCACGGCGGTGACGCGCTCCTCCCGCTGCGCCGGGGACAGGCCCGCGGCGCGCAACGGCTCGGCGATGGAGTCGCCGACGGGCCGGCGCGGGCTCAGCGAGCCGATCGGGTCCTGGAACACGAGCTGGGCCCGGGTCCGGGCCCGGCGCAGCGCCCGTCCGCGCGGCCGGGCGCGGCCCGGCTGCTTGACCAGCGCCTGCCCGGCGACGGTGACGGTGCCGGACGTGGGCGCGACCAGGCCCATCACGAGCTTGGCGAGGGTGCTCTTGCCGCAGCCGCTCTCACCCACCACGCCCAGCGTCTCGCCCGGCCCGAGCCGCAGCGTGACGCCGCGCAGCGCGTGGTGCCCGCCGGAGCCGAAGCGGCTGCGATAGACGACGTGCGCGTCCTCGATCTCCAGCACGGCCGGCTTCGGGTCCGCGCCGGACGGCTGTGCGCCGGACGCCACGGGCGTGTGCGACGTGTGCGGCACGTCGGCGTCGAGCGGCCGGGTCTGCGGGTGGAAGCAGGCGAGCGACCACTCGTCGCCGCCGGGCACCGGCGTGGTGGCCGGGCGGCGCGACGAGCAGGTGCGGTCGGCGTGCGCGCACCGGGCGACGAACGGGCAGTTGTGCGGCGCCTCGGTCAGCAGCGGCATGGCGCCGGGGGTGGCGACGACAGGCCGGCCGCCGACGTCCGGCACCGAACGCAGCAGCGCCCGGGTGTACGGGTGCGCGGGCTCCCGCAGCACCTGCGCGGCCGGGCCGCTCTCCACCACGGTGCCGGCGTAGAGCACCACCACCCGGTCGCAGACCTCCGCGATGGACGCCAGGTCGTGCGAGATCAGGAGTACGCCCCGGCCGTCGGTGTCGGCGGCGTGCCGGAACTGGCGCAGGATCTCCCGGGTCAGCGTCACGTCCAGGCCGGTGGTCGGCTCGTCGGCGATCAGCAGCTCCGGCGCGCAGCCGGTGGCCAGCGAGATCATCACCCGCTGGGCCATGCCGCCGGACAGCTCGTGGGCGTACGCGTCGAGCCGCCGCTGCGGGCTGCGGATGCCGACCGCCTCGAACAGCTCGCGCGCCGCCTCCCGGGCCCGCTCGCCGGACATCTCCTGGTGGGTGGCGAGCCGGTCGACGAGTTGCTTGCCGATGGTGCGGGTGGGGCTGAGCGCGCCGCGCGGGTTCTGGAAGCAGATCGCCACCCCCCGCCCGCGGTGGGCGGCGAGCGCGGCGTCGTCCATGCGCAGCACGTCCGAGTCGCCGAACAGCACCCGCCCGGTGGCGTGCGATCCGCCGGGCAGCAGCCCGACGATGGCGCGGGCCACCATGCTCTTGCCGCCGCCGCTCTCGCCGACCAGGCCGACGACCTCGCCCGGCCGGACGGCGAAGCTCACGCCGCTGAGCGCGGCCACCTGCCGGCCGGGCCGGCGGATCGTCACGGAGAGGTTCTCGATCGACAGCATGGTCACCGCCGCTTCGCGTTGGCGCGGTCCTGCAGGCCTTCGCCGAGCAGGCTGAAGCCCAGAACGCAGACGAACAGGGCCAGGCCGGGCGGGACCGAGGTCCACCACCGGCCGCCGACCACGTCCGCGGCGCCGAGGCTGATCATGGCGCCCCACTCCGCGTCGGGGATGCTCACGCCCAGGCCGAGGAAGGAGAGCCCGGCCAGGGTGAGCATGGCCCAGCCGCAGTTCAGCGGCGCGATGACCCGGACGGGGGTGAGGCTGTTGGGGAGCAGGTGCCGCCAGAGCACGCCGACCGGCGACGCCCCGGAGGTGATCGCGGCGTCCACGAACGGCAGTTCCCGCAGCGACCGCACCTCGGCGCGGACCAGCCGGGCGTACGCCGGCGCGTTCACCGCCGCGATCGTGATGATCAGGTTGATCGTGCCGTTGCCGAGCAGGGCGGCCACCGCCAGCGCCAGGATGAAGGTGGGGAACGACTGGAAGATGTCGACCACCCGCATCAGCACGTCGTCGAGCCAGCCGCCGAAGTAGCCGGCGACCAGGCCGAGCAGCGTGCCGACGACCACCGCGAGCGCCACCGCGGCCAGGGCGATGCCCAGGTCGAGCCGGGCGGCGTAGAGCACCCGGCTCCAGATGTCCATGCCGTTGCCGTCGGTGCCGAGCAGGTGGCTGCCGCCCGGCGCGACGAGCGTGTTCGCCGCGTCGATCTCGGTCTCGCCCCACTGGCTCAGCAGCGGCGCGAACACCGCCGCCAGCGCGACCACCGACAGGATGCTCGCCCCGGCGATGATCATGCGGCGGGCGAAACGGCTGTCCCGGTCGCCGCCGGGCACGACCACCGGCGCGGCGGCGGGACCGTCGGGGACGGTTCGCAGCTCGGCCATCAGAGCCTCACTCTCGGGTCGAGGATCGCGTGGACCACGTCGGCGATGAGGAACACCAGCACGTAGCACAACGCGATGACCAGCACCGACGCCTGCACCACCGGGTAGTCCCGGTAGAGCAGGCCGCGCAGGGCCCACTGGCCGAAGCCCTGCCACGAGTACACGTACTCAACGAGCACGGTGGAGCCGATCGCCGTACCGAAGACCAGCGCGGCCAGCGACGGCAGCCGGACCAGCGTCGCGCGCAGCAGGTAGCCGTAGTGCAGCGTGCGGTCGCGCAGCCCGTGGGCCTTGGCCGCGGCGTACGACTCCGAGTGCAGCACCTCCAGCGCGGAGGCCCGGACGCTGCGCAGCAGCGGGGCGACCACGCCGACCACGAGGGTCAGCACCGGCAGCACCAGGTACGCCGCGGCCGAGGCGATCGCCGGCCCGTTGGCGGTGAGGACGGCGTCGACGAGGTCGGCGCCGGTGAGCGGGGTCAGGCCGGTGTCCGGGTCCACCCGGCCGTTCGGTGCCGGGAACCAGCCGAGGATGCTGTAGCCGACGAGCACCAGGACCAGGCCGAGCCAGAACTCCGGGACGGAGTTGCCGACCAGCGCGAAGATCCGGACGCTGTGGTCGCCGGCCCGGTTGGCCCGCTTGGCCGACCAGATGCCCAGCACGGTGGCCACCACGAGCGCGATGCTCACCGAGATGACGACGAGCTCCAGCGTCGGACCGACCCGTAGCGCCATCTCCGAACCCACGGAGCTGCCGCTCTGGATCGAGGTCCCGAAGTCACCGGTGAGAAGCCCTCCGAGGTAGTCGAGGAACTGCTGCCAGAGGGACTGGTCCAGCCCGAAGCGGGCCCGGGCCGCGGCGGCGTCCTCCTCGGTGGCGTTCTGCCCGAGGATGCTGCGGACCGGGTCGCCCGGCAGCACTCGGACCAGGAGGAAGGCCAGGACGACCACTCCGAGCAGAACGGGGATCAGCTGGAGTAGTCGCCTGACGACAAACCGGAGAATTCGCATGGAGGGGTGACGTTTCCTAGGCCGATGCGCTCAGGTAGCGCAGGCGGGCGAGGCCGTCCATCGGCTGCACCCAGCCGGCGACGGATTCCCGGACGGGCAGGTTGAAGTTGGGCTGGCAGATGACCACCCACGGCACGTCGGCGGCGAGGATCTCCTGGACCCGCTTCCACAGCGCGTTGCGGGCGCCCGTGTCGACGGTGGTGTGCGACTTCTCGTAGATCTGCTCGATCTCCGGGTTGCTGTAGTTCGAGTAGTTGAGGTTGGCGCCCTTGACGAAGCTCGTCGCCAGCATGTACTCGACGTCGTCGACCCAGAGCTGCCCGGAGGTGATCTGGAGCGGGATGTTCTTCTTGGTCCGCCGCTCACCGAGGGTCGCCGGGTCCAGCGGGGTCAGCTTGAGCCGGATGCCGGCCTTGGCCGCCTCGCTCTGCACCTGGACGGCGATCTTCTGCTGCTCCTCGTTGTCGGCCTCGAAGACCAGCTCGGAGTCGAGCGACGCCCGGCCGGAGGCGGCCATCGCGGCCTTCGCCTTGTCCAGGTCGTGCGTGAACGGGTAGCCGCTCTCGTCGTATCCGGGCATGTCCAGCGGGACCGGGCTCTTGGCCGGGCGGGCGTCGCCGCCGTACACGTTGTTGATGATCTGCTCGTAGGGCACCGCGTAGGCGAGCGCCTTGCGCACGTTCACGTCGTTGAACGGCGCGGCGGTGACCGACATCTGGATGGCGACCTGGCGGTTGCTGGCCGCCGAGATGACCTTGATGCCCGGGGCCTTCTTCAGGTCCTGGATGTCGCGCTGGCTGATGCCCAGGGCGATGTCGATGTCACCGGCCTGGAGCTGGAGCCGCTGGTTGGAGGCGGCCGGCACCACCGAGATCCGGATGGTCGGCGTCTTGGCCGGGTCCGGACCCGGGTATCCGGTGTTCGCGCTGAGTTCGATCTCCTGGCCCTGGGTGGCCTTGGCGACGTTGAAGTAGCCGCCGGTCGGCGGGTTCTTCGCGAACCACTCCTTGGCCCAGGGGTCGCTGCCGCTGGCGTGCTTCTTGGCCTCGACGGAGTCGAAGACGTACAGCGAGATCGCCTGGATCTGCCGGGTCAGGGCGCTCGGGAACGCCTGGTGGAACTCGACCGTGTAGTCGTCGACGACCTTGACCTGGTCCGCGCTGGTCAGGCCGATGGTGCGGTAGACGCCGGCCACGTTGGCCTGGGCGGCGAACGCGCGGTCCTTCGACCACTTCACGTCGGCGGCCTTCATCTCGTTGCCGCTGGCGAACTTCACGCCCCGGCGCAGCTTGAGGGTCCACACCTTCTGCTCGGCGTCCGGCTCGAACGACTCGGCGAACGTCGGGGTGATGTTCTGGGTGTCGAGGATCTGGCTGCCGCCGGCGTTCGTGACCCCGTAGTCGACCAGGTACGGGAAGACGTTCTTGTAGAGCATCAGCGCGGTCAGGTCGAAACCGACGAAGTCCTGGTCCCAGCTCGACAGGTAGCTGGAGACGGCGATGCGCAGCGTCTTGGCGGAGGCGCCGCCGGACTTGCCGTCGCCTGACTTGCTGCCGCTGTCCGCGGCGCAGGCACCGGTGGCGAACAGGAGCGCGACGCTGCCACCCAACTGCAGGACGCCGCGGCGGGAGAGCGCGGGCGAGGAGGCGCCCGGACGGTGTGAACGAGCCATGAGAAGCCCTCCTAGAAGCACGAGGCGAATGGCCCGAGCTGCGGACCTACCTGGTGTTCTACCGGATTAGGCAGCAGTGAACAATAGGGTGAACAGATGTTCACGATGGCGCTCGCAGGATGAACCATGAAGGCTCCCGAACTGCGGGATGGCCAGGATGGCAGCGTTCACATGGTTTCACTGAAACGTTATGAACACGGACCGCGCGGAGGGCTGAAACGCCGATGACCCCGGGAGGGACACCCGGGGTCATCGTTCGCGCGGCGGTCCGCGCGGTCAGGGGCGGGCCGGACTCCGCGAACCCGCCGCGCGGGTCGGAGCCGGCCGTCGGTCAGAGTGGTCCGCGGTAGCCGATGTCGCGGGACACGGCGCGGGCCGCCTCGACCACCGCGGCGCCGTGCCGCAGCGTCTGCTCGGCGAGCCGCTCCCGCGGGCCGCACAGCGAGACCGCGCCCACCACGTCGCCCGAGGCGTTGCGGATGGCCGCCGCGACGCTCGCCGAGCCGGCCTGCCGCTCGCCGAAGCTCACCGCGTATCCCCGCTCCCGGATGCCGGCGATGTCGTCACGCAACGCGTCGGCCGAGGTGAGCGTCCGCGGGGTGAGGCTGGCGTGCCGGTGCTGGGTGAGGAACTCCTCGATCGTCTCGTCGGGCAGCGCGGCGAGGATCGCCTTGGAGGACGACCCGGCGTGCAGCGGGTACATCCGGCCCAGGGCCACCGACATCCGCACCTCGTGCGGGGAGAGCACCTGGTCCACGTACACCCGCTGCCAGCCCTGCCGGATGGAGAGCGTTGCCGTCTCTCCGCTGAGCTCGACGAGCCGTTCGAGATAGGGACGGGCGGTCTTCGGCACGTCCAGGGTCCGCAGCGCGGCCAGGCCGACGGTCAGCGCGCCCGGGCCGAGCTGGTACTGCTTTGTCCCCTCGTCGAACGCGAGGAACGCGTCCGTCACCAGCTCCTTGAGGATCCGGTGCGCGACCGCCTTGGGAATCCGGAGGTCACGTGCGATCGCCGACACGCCCAGCGCCTCGGGCGCCCGGGAGGCCAGCAGATTGATGATCGCGAAGGTCCGGGCCAGCCCGGAGCGGGCCCGGCCGTCCTCCCCCTCCGGCTCCGCGCCCGGCTCCGGTCGCCGGCCGGGCCGGGACTGAACGATGATCTCCGCGCCAGCCGGACCGGTATCCACTGGGGCCATGTCGAAGGCTCCTTACAGAACAGTTGGCGTCTATGTTGCCGGAGAATGCCGCGGACACGTTAATCGCCGAGCCGGACCGCCCGCATCAGCGCCTCGACATCCGTCGCGGGCAGCGCGGCCGCCCGCTCGACCAGCCGTTCCACAGAGGCCTCCGGCCAGCAGCCGGCCAGCAGCCGCCGTACCTTGTCCGCGACCCGGTCGAACCCGAGCGGATTGCCCGCGTGCCCGCTCGCGGCGAGCACCTCGGCGGTCGCCTGCCGCCCGTCCCGGGCCACCAACTGGATCCGGGCGCCGAGGTGCCGGGGCGGCATCCGGTCGAGCCGGTCGTCGACGACCAGCCGGGTCACCGACTGCAGGCGCGCGAGTTCCGGGTCCGCGATCCGGCCCGGGTCCAGATGGGACAGGTCGAACCCGCCGTCGCGGACTCCGCAGGCGACCACGTACGGGGTGCTCATGCTCGCGGCCAGCGCCGTCGACGGATGGGCCCGGCCGAGCACGTCGACCATCTCCCGGAAACCCCAGCCGTTGATCTCCACGATCTCGGCGGCGTCGCAGCCGAGTTCGGCGCGGGCCGCCACCGCCGCCTCCAGCGCGGCGTGCGTCGCGCCGGACGAGGGGTAGAGCTTCTGGCCCGCCCGCATCAGCATCGGCTCGCCGCCCAGCCCCTCGGTGAGGCTGTCGAGGTCGACCTGATCGGAGGCGGCGGCCAGGTAGCCCCGGTCGGCGGCCAGCGGCTCGTCGGTGGCGCACAGTCCGGCGCGCGCGGCGAGACCGGCGAGCAGGCCCTCCCGGGACGCCTGGCCGGACAGGGCGTACCAGGCGTCGGAGAAGTACGACGCGCCGACCACGCCCGCCGCCGCGTTGACGGCCAGGCCGATCGCCGCCTGGTAGACCTCGGCCCGCTGCTCGCCGCCCACCTTCAGGCTCGCCACGGCGGCGGCCGCCGTGTTGCACCCGCCCCGCGGATGCCAGCCCCGGTCGAACGCCGAGCGGCCGAGAGCGGTGCCGATCCGCATGGTGACCTCGTATCCGACCACCGCCGCCTCGATCAGCGCCGGGCCGGAGGCCCGCACCTCCTCGCCGCGCGCCAGCAGCGCCGGGAACGTGCCCACGCCCGGGTGCCCGAGCGAGCCGTGCCAGACGTCGTCGAGGTTGGGGCCGGACGAGCCCGCGACGCCGTTGAGGAACGCCGCCCGGTCCGGCGCCACGCGCAGGGCGGTGCCGACGACGGTGCTCAGGCCCGGCTCCCCGCCACCCATGCGCAGTTCGGTGGAGACCCAGCGCCGGTGGTGGTCGCGGGTGCTGCCGAGCACCGCCACGCCGAGGTGGTCGAGCAGCAGCCCGCGTACCCGCCCGACCACGTCGGCGGAGAGATCGTCGTACCGCAGGTCGGCGGCCCAGCGCGCGAGCGCGGCGGTCGGGTTCATCTCAGCCCTGCTTCCAGCGGGTCGCCCAGCGTTCCAGCACGATGATCAGTTGGGAGAGGATGACCGACACGCACGCCACGAGCGCGACGCCGGCCAGCACGCCGGTGGTGTTGAAGAACGCGGCGGCGTTGGCGATGACGTAACCCACGCCCTGGTTGGACGAGATCAGCTCACCGACGACAGCGCCGATCACGGCCTGCGGAACGGCGATGCGCAGGCCGGTCATCACCCACACCGCGGCCGACGGCATGACGACCCGGCGGTAGATGGTCAGCCGGTTCGCCCCCATGATCCGCAGTGAGTTGATGAACAGCGGGTCGACGTCGCGCGCGCCGGTGAACGTGTTGTAGAAGACCAGGAAGAACGAGATCAGTCCGACCAGGACGATCTTCGAGCCGAACCCGATGCCGAACCAGAGCACGAACAGCGGGGCCAGGGCGAGCTTCGGCATGCTGTAGACGACTGTGACGAACGGGTTGAGCACCGCCGCGGTCGTCGGCAGCCGGCCCAGGGTGAAGCCGACGAGCACGCCGGCCACGCTGCCGATCGCCAGACCGGCGCCGAACTCCTGCAACGTGATCAGCAGGTGCGGCCAGATCGACCCGGTACGGAACCACTCCAGAAGCTGCTGCCCGATCGCGCCGGGCGAGCTGGTGAAGAACGGGTCGATCAGCCGGCCGGACATCCACTGCCAGGAGCCGAGCCAGACGATCACCACGGCGATCTGGCCGAGCGCGATCTTGATCTTCGGATTGAGCTTGCGGGGCGGCTTGGCGGCGGCCGGCCCGGCGGCCGGCGCGGTGACCGCGCCACGGCTGACCGTCTCGGTGTCACTCATGGGTTCGCCATCTCCTTCTCGCCGGCGTGGATCTCCCGCCCGAGGTTGTGCCAGACCCGGCGGCGTACCTCCTGGTACTCCGCGGTGAACTGAAGCTGCTCCAGGTCCCGTGGGCGGGGCAGGTCGACCTCGATCACGTCGACGATGCGGGCCGGGCGGGCGCTCATCACCACGACCCGGTCGGCCAGCGTGATCGCCTCGTCCATGTCGTGGGTCACGAACAGCACCGCCGCACCGAGCTTCTCCATCAGCGAGAGCAGCTCGGCCTGCATGCGCAGGCGCAGGATCGCGTCGAGCGCGCCGAACGGCTCGTCGAGCAGGAGCGTCTCCGGCTCGTACACCAGCGCCTGCGCCAGGCCCACCCGCTTGCGCATGCCGCCGGACAGACCCGCCGGGTACGTGTTCTCGAACCCCTTGAGGCCCACCATCTCGATGTAGGTGGCGACCTTCTCCCGGCGCTGCCGTGCCGGCACCCGGCGGATCTGCAGCGGCAGCTCGATGTTCTCGGCGACCGTACGCCAGGGCAGGATCGAGTCCCGCTGGGTCATGTAGCCGATGCTGGTGTTCGGGCCGTCGATCGGCGTCCCGCGGTAGGTCAGCGACCCACTGGTCGGCGTGATCAGCCCGGAGACCATGTTGAGCAGCGTCGACTTGCCGCAGCCGGAGGGCCCCAGCAGCGCGACGAACTCGCCCTCCCAGAGGTTGAAGTCCACGCGGGAAAGGGCGTTCACCGGGCCACGACGCCCGTGGTAGGTCATGGACACGCCCTCAGCCGACACGACGGCGTTGCGGGCGGTCCCCGTTTTGTCAGTAGACATCCGACTTCTCCCGTATCTGCTGTCAGGCCGGCTGAAGCATGGAACGGTCGACCTCGGCCAGACTCGATCGCCCGAGCAGGGCCAGCGACTTGACCATCTCCGCCGCGACCATCTCCAGGGCCCGCCGTACGCCGTCGCGACCGCCGGCACACAGCCCCATCGCCGCGAGCCGGCCCACCACCACCAGGTCGGCGCCGAGGGCGATCGCCTTCAGCACGTCGGTGCCGCGCCGGATGCCGCCGTCGACGGCGACGCTGATCCGGCCGCCCACCGCGTCCACCACCTCGGGCAGCTGCCGAAGCGTGGCCGGGGTGCAGTCGAGCTGCCGTCCGCCGTGGTTGCTGACGATCACCCCGGCCGCGCCCATGTCGGCGGAGAGCACCGCGTCCTCGCCGGTCATCACGCCCTTGATCACCACCGGCAGCGAGGTCTCGCTGAGCGCCTCGGCCAGGTAGTCGAACGTCCACACCGGCTGGCTCATGGCGCGGAACTCGCCGAACATCTCCTCGGCGTGGCCCGTCTCGCCCTGGTAGTTGCCGCGCATGACGTCCTCGTAGACGAACTGGTTGGCGAGGTTGCGGTCGCGGTAACCGGCGGTCGGGCAGTCGGCGGTGATCACCAGACCGCGGTATCCGGCCGACTCGGCACGGCGGACCAGCCGCCGGAAGTTGACCAGGTTGCCGACCGGGTGGAGCTGGAACATCAGCGCCGACTCGGGTGCCACCTCGCGGATCCTCTCCAGCGGGTGGGTGGAGACGTGCGGCGCCAGGGCCAGCGCGCCGACGTCCTGCGCCGCGCCGGCCACCGCGAGCTGGCCGTCCGGGTGGAACAGCCCGTCCGCGCCGAAGGGCGCGGTGGCCACCGGCATCTTCAGCGGCCAGCCCAGGTACGTCGTCTCCAGCGACGGCGGCTTGCTACCGGTGAGGATCCGCGGCCGGAACGTCCACCGGTCGAACTCGTCGAGGTTGGCGGCGACGCTGCGCTCGGCGCCCGCGCCGCCCTCCAGGAAGTCCCACACGGCCTGCCGTGCCCCGTTGCGGGCCGCGGCCTTGAGATCTCCGAAGTTCTTGATGTGGGTGGAGCTCACCCCTGGTACCGAAGTCGTGGTCACGATCGTCTTCCCAACGTCGAGGAGCCGGCCCGGCCGGCGATGGGCGGGGCAGCTCAGTAGGACGTGCCGACCTTGTCGAACGCCTGCTTGGCGATGGTGGCGTTCCAGGTGTCGTCGAAGCCGATCTTCTTGGCCGCGGCCGCCTCGCTGACGCTGCCGTTGATCTCGAAGGCGGTGACCACGAACTCCTTGGCCTGCTCGTACTGCTCCGGGGTCGGGACGATGCTCTTGCCGTAGATCGGGTAGTTCGACTCGAACGCCGTCTTGAAGACCTCGGGCTTGATGTCGGTGAAGATGCCGCCGAGCAGGTCGCGGAACTCGTCCTTCTCCGCCTGGATGAAGTTGAGCGACCGCTGGATCGCCCGGCAGTACGACGCGATGGCCTCGGGGTTCTTCTCCAGGAAGTCCTTCTTGCAGGAGGCCATGATGTAGGGGAAGCCCACAAGCGGCTGGACCGGGTCCTTGGACATGTCGTAGAGGTACTTCATGCCGAGGTCGGAGATCGCCTGGTCGGAGATCGGCGACGAGATCGCCATGCCGTCGATCTGCTTGTTCTTCACCGCCGCGAGCATCGCCGAGCCGCCGCCCTGGATCGGCACGATCTGCAGGTCCTTGTTCGGGTCGAGCTTGCCCAGGTTGCTGGAGACGTAGCGGATCAGCAGGTCCGGGGTGCCGGCGACGCCGGTGGAGGCCAGCTTCATGCCGCGCATGGCCGCGCCCCGCTGCTCGGGCGTGCTCGAGTCGGACAGTCCGGCCTTCTCGAACGACTCGGCGCTGACCACGATGTTCGTGGCCAGGGTGGTCACCATGCCGCAGAAGCTGATCAGCGGCTGGCCCACCGCCGTGGACTTCATGGTGTCCATCGGCGAGCCGACGACGAACTCGGCGTCACCGGCGAGCACGATGTTCGCCACCACGCCCTGGCCGGCGACCTTGCCGCTCTGCTGCAGCCCCTCCTCGGCGAAGTAGCCCTTCTTCTCGGCGACGAGGAACGGCGCCCAGATGTAGGAGGTCGCTGTCGATCGGATGGTGGTGTACGGGCCGCCGGAGTTGCCGCCGCCGGAGGCGGCCGGGGCGCCGTCGGGACGGGAACAGGCGGCCAGCAGGCCACCGGCGCCGGCCAGGGCGCCGAGCCGGAGCAGGTTGCGACGGGACAGAGAAGACATGGTTACTCCCGGGGGAAACGAGTAAGTGAGAGGAGGTGGCGCGCTCAGTGCCGGCCGAGGGCGCCGAACGCCGCCGGCGAGTCGCCGAGTCCGGCCGCCCGGAAGGCGGCCCAGATACTGGCCTGGTTGGCCGTGACCACGGGGATGGAAAGGTCGCTCTCCAGCTCGGCGACCACGCCGAGGGTGGAGAGGTTCGTGCAACTGATGAACAGCGCCTCGGCGTCCGGGTGGGCAGCGGCACGAGCGAGTCGGTAGACGACCTCCTCGGACTGCTGCGCGATGGCCGAGACCGGTGTGCGGGCGAGCGGGAAGTGCGCGACGCGCTCACGCAGGCCCAGACCGACCAGGTTGACCACGTCGAGCCCGTGTGCGGTGAAGAACTCGCGCAGTCGCTGGTTGATGGTGTCGTCGTAGGGGGTGGCGACGGCGATCCGGGTGACGCCCAGCGCGCGGAGCGCCTGCACGCCGGCCCCCGACGTGGACAGCGCCGGGCAGCCCGCGCGCTCGGCGATCCGCCCGACCAGGTCGGTCTCGTACTCGTGGCCGCCGACGAAGCTGCCGGATGTGCAGCCGAAGACCACGACGTCGGCGTCGAGTTCGGACAACTGCTCCGCGGCGCGCAGGGCGTCGTCGGCCATGGTGACCAGACCGGCCGGGTCGAGCCGGGGGATCACCATCCGGGCCGCGTGTGCGGACGCGCCGCGGGGCAGTACCGAGTAGATCTCCGGCTCCATCGTCATGTTGACGTGCGGGACGATCAAGCCGATTCGGGCTCGCCAGCCGTGCATCGTTCGTCACCTCCTGGCGGCCCGGTGCCGGGGCGTAGGTTTAGTGGGAAAGCGGATTCGTTCGCCTGAGTGGAACGCCGGTCCGCTGTGTATGCCGGGACGCTAATGGCTGGTCCCGAGCCCCGTCAAGGGTGGAAAAGCAGCCGAAACAAAACGCCCGGCCCGCTCAGCTCCAGCGGCCGACCAGGTCGTTGACCAGGCACGACGACGAGGCCGCCGGCTGACCGAGGCGACGCAGGGCGCGATACGCCGCCGCCACCGACGAGGAGAGCACCGGTACGCCCAGCTCGCCGCCGACCGCCGCGATGGCCTCGACGGTGGGCATGCCGGTGCCGCTGAGCAGCACCACCGTCTCGGGGTCGGGCCGCAGCTCACGCAGCAGGGCGGTGACCTCGGCGGGAGTGATCGCGTAGATCCCGTTCGGCGCCGGCGCCTTCTTCACGCCGGCCACGGTGAGCCCGGCGGAGGTCCAGTACGCGACCGCCAGGTCGGTAAGCCAGTCGGGGTACGGCGAGACGACCAGCACCCGCGTGCGGCCGAGTTCGGCAAGCGTCTCCAGGATCGCCCGGGCCGCGGTCAGCCCCTGTCCGGCGCCCGCCGCGTCGATCGCCTCGTGCAGCCGCGCGTCGCCATCCGTTCCCACCAGGTAGGACGAGCCGGTACAGGCGAAGTAGGAGACGTCGGGCCGGGCCGGGAGCAGCGTGCTCGTGGTCGAGGTGAGCGCGTCGTTGTAGCCGAGCAGCCGCTCCTTCAACGTGCCCGGGACCTGCGGCAGCGGCGCGATCCGGACATCCACCGCAGCGGGCAGCAGAGCGCGCAGCTCGGTCGCCACCGTGGGGTTCTCCGGCGGCACCAGCGCCGCGACCCCGCCACCGCCGTTACCGCCCGCCGACACGTCGATCCGATTCGGCTCGTCGCCCATGACAGCCACCGCCTTCCAGTTCGCTGATCGTTTTCGAGACTTGGCCCGAACCGTTGACAGGCCGGGCAGTGGCACGACAGTATCCACCTTGTTCCGCCTGGGAAACCACCGTTCGTTTGACAGGAACAATCCTTATCTCGGATGGGCACCCAGGAACCCCGAGGCAAAGGTGTGCAGACTGACATGTGGAATCGCCCTGACGTCGACTTCATCTCGACCCAAGACCTGCCCTGGGCCCCGGTCCCGGGCGGTCAGTTCGGCTCGGGCCACGGCGGCGGCCTGCGCAAGACCTTCTCGGTCGACGAGGAGGACGGCGCCCGCACCGAGCTGCTCGCCTTCACCAACCGGCAGCAGGGCGTGCTGAGCGCCCAGGCCGACATCTTCGTGATCGCCGGCCGGGGCACCGTCAACGACGAGCCGTACGCCCCGGGCACCTACCTGCACGCCCAGGCGATGACCGAGCTCGACTGGGTGCCCGGCGTCGGTGAGACGGTGCTGTACTTCGGCCCGCACAGCACGCCGGAATTCGCCGCCGGACCGGGGTCGGGGACGCTCACCGTGATGCACGAGACCCGCGACGAGTGGGTGTCGATGGGCTGGCGCGGCGACGAGCCGCAGCCGGCCGACGTGCGGATCCGGTGGCTGCGCCGCGACGAGGCCGGCATCGTCTTCCTGGTCGGGATGCTGCCCGGATACACGGCGATCAACGAGGAGAAGCACCCGGTCTACGAGGAGTCCTTCAAGATCGCCGGGGACCTGATGCTGGGACGCCGTGGCGTGGTCAAGCCCGGTGGCTACTTCTTCCGCAGCCCGCAGACCTGGCACGGCCCGCTCTACAGCCGCACCGGCAACCTCTCCCTGATCCGCAAGAACGACTTCGGCAGCACCGACTACCGCGACCCGCTGCCGGGCCACGACCTGGGCAGTCTCATCCCCGCCTTCTACGACCGCGACGCCTCGTTGACCCCGAGCCTCGGGCCGTCGCAGCGATGAGCGAGCCCGATCAGCTCGCCGCGATCCGGGCCGAGCGCGGCTACCTGCTGTCGTACCACGAGGTGTACGCCCGCACGGAGCCCGGCTTCCTGGAGGCGTACACCCGGCTCTACCGCCGGTTCACCCTCGACGAGCGGCACCTGTCGGCCCGCGAGCGGGAGCTGATCTGGGTCGGTCTGCTCGTCGCCGACGAGGAGGCGGTGGGCACGCTGCACGTCGAGCGCGGCTACGCCGCGGGGCTCACCACCGACGAGATGGCGCAGGCGACGGCGGTGGCCGGGGCCGCGGCCGCGTGGCGGCCGATCTTCTTCGCCGCGCGGGCCTGGGCGGCCACGCTGCCGATGGACGGCTTCGCCCGGTACCACGCCCTGCTCGCCGCCGCCGCGCCGGACCTGTCCGGCCGTGAGGCCGACCTGATCGCCGTGGTGGTGCACGCGGTGCACCAGCAGGAGGAGGCGTTCCTGCACCACCTCGACCGGCTGTACGCCGCCGGGGTGCGGGAGCGGGACATCGCCGAGGCGATCAGCTACCTGCTGCTGCCGCGCGGCGCCAACGCGCTGCTCTGGGCCACCGACCAGTGGCTGGCCGCGGTGGAGTCCGGCCGCGTCACCCCCACCGGTGAGCTGGCCGGCGTCAACACCCGGACCCGCCGGTCATGACCTCGCTGGTGGTCGGCGGACGCGGGGCGATCGGCGCCGCCGTGGTCGACGCCCTGCGCCGCGACGGGGAGACGGTCCACGTGCTGGACCGGGCCGACGGCGTGGACGCCGCCGACCCGCGCCAGGTCAGCCGGTTCCTGGACGCGCTCCCCGAGGCGCCGACCCGGGTGGCGCACCTGGCCGGGTCGGTCGGGCACGGCGGGCTGCTGGACGTATCGCCCGAGCAGTGGCGGCAGGTGCTGGACGACAGCCTGACCAGCGCCTACGTCGTGGTCCGGGCGGTGCTGCCGGCCATGCTCGCGGCCGGTGGCGGCGCGATCGTGCTGATGAGCTCGGTGAACGGCCGGCACGGCGGGAACGCGATGTCCGGGCCGGCCTACGCGGCGGCGAAGGCCGGTGTGCTGGCGCTGACCCGCAACGTCGCCAAGGAGTTCGGCGGCCGGGGCGTACGGGCCAACGCGGTGGCGCCCGGACCGGTCCGGTCGGTGATGACCGAGCGCCTGTCCGCCCGGGAGCTGTCGGACCTGGTCGGGCAGGTGCCGCTGCGCCGGCCCGCCGAGCCGGCGGAGGTCGCCGAGACGATCGCGTTCCTGCTCGGCGAACGCGCGAGCTACGTCAACGGCGCCACTGTCGACGTCAACGGCGGGATGTGGACGGGATGACCGGGACCGTACGAGTAAGGAGGTACCAGCGGTGACTGAACGGGAGAACCGGGCGGACGGGCACGGCCCGCTGCACGGCATCCGGGTGCTTGACGTCTCGACCATTCTGGCCGGGCCGCTCTGCTGCCAACTGCTCGGCGACTACGGCGCCGACGTCGTCAAGATCGAGCACCCCGTCGCCGGGGACAGCATGCGCGGCCACGGCGAGGCCAAGGACGGCGTGCCGCTGTGGTGGAAGGAGATCTCGCGCAACAAGCGGACCGTCGGGCTCAGCCTCTCCGACCCCGACGGCGCCGACCTCTTCCTCCGGCTCGCCGCCACCGCCGACGTCGTGGTGGAGAACTTCCGCCCCGGCACGCTGGAGCGGTGGGGCGTCGGCCCGGACCGGTTGCACGAGGTCAACCCCGGGCTGGTGATCGTCCGGATCACCGGCTTCGGTCAGACCGGCCCCTACGCCGCCCGCCCCGGCTTCGGCACGCTGGCCGAGGCGATGAGCGGCTTCGCCCACCTGACCGGCGAGGCGGACGGCCCGCCGACGCTGCCCGCGTTCGGCCTGGCCGACAGCATCTGCGGCATCGCCGCGTCGTCGGCCGCGGTGATGGCCCTCTACGCCCGCGACGCCCGGGGCGGCCGGGGCCAGGTCGTCGACATGAGCCTGCTGGAACCCATCATGGCCGCCGTCGGCCCCGGGCCGATCGCGTACGACCAGCTCGGCGTCGTCGGGCAGCGGCACGGCAACCGGTCCACGAACAACGCCCCGCGCAACACCTACCGCACCCGGGACGGGAGCTGGGTCGCCGTGTCCACCAGCGCACAGGCGATCGCCGAGCGGGTCCTACGCCTGGTCGGTCACCCCGAGGTCATCGACGAGCCGTGGTTCCGCTCCGGCCGGGAGCGGGCCGCGCACGCCGACCTCCTCGACGCGTACGTGGGCGGATGGATCGCCGAGCGTACCCGCGACGAGGTGCTGCGGGAGTTCAGCGCGGCGGGCGCGGCCGTCGCCCCCGTCTACGACGCGCGGGACCTGGTGGAGGACGAGCACGTCCGTGCCACCGAGATGATCACCACGGTGCAGGACGACGACCTCGGACCGATGCGCATGCACAACGTGATGTGGCGGATGTCGGACACGCCCGGAGCGATCCGGTTCACCGGACGGGCCCTGGGCGCCGACACCGACGAGCTGCTCGGCACCGAGCTGGGCTGCACGCCCGAGTTCCTGGCCGAGCTGCGCGCGCGCAAGGTCGTCGCCTGACCGCCCCCGTGGTCGGTCGACCGATTCCGAAAAGAGTGAGGAACAACCCGTGACACCCCCAACCCAGGCCACAGTCGCCGATCCGCTGCTCGCGGCCGTCCGTGGCGGAGTGACCGTCTACGACCTCGGCCGCCGGCTCTCCGTCGGCATGCCGCAGTCCCCCAACCACCCCGCCTACTGGCACTCCCTGCCCCGCCGGCACGGGGACATGGTCCGGTCCGACGGCGGCTCCGCGGCGAACGACATGATCACCATGGGTACGCACGTCGGCACGCACATCGACGCGCTCGCCCACGTCTCGCACCGCGGCCTGCTCCACGGCGGGGCGGACGCGGTCGAGGCGGGCCGGGGCGGCCGGTACGTGGAACTCGGCGCGCACACGATCGCCCCGATGGTGCGCCGTGGCGTGCTGCTGGACGTGCCCCGCGCGATCGGCGCCGGTGACGGCTGCCCGGCCGGCTACGAGATCACGCCGGACGACCTCGCGGCCACGGAGGCGGCCCAGGGCACGCCCGTCGGCGCGGGCGACGTCGTCCTGGTGCGCAGCGGCTGGGGCCGGTTCTTCGAGCACGAGGACCGCACCGTCTACATGGGCCTGGAGTCCGGGGTGCCGGGCGTCGGCGAGGCCGGGGCGGTGTGGCTCGCCGACCGCGCGGTGCACGCCGTCGGGGCCGACACCATCGCCTTCGAGCGGCTGCGCCCGGGTGCGGCGCACAGCGTACTGCCGGCGCACCGGGTGCTCCTGGTGGAACGCGGCATCTACATCATCGAGGCGATGGCGCTGGAGGAGCTGGCCGCCGCCGGAGTGCACGAGTTCACCCTCGTCCTGGCACCGCTGCCGCTGTTCGGCGCGACCGGTTCGCCGGTGCGTCCGCTGGCGGTGGTCGGGCATGGCTGAGCTCACGCTGGCCGAGCGGCTCGCCGCGTTCGCCGCGGCCACCACGCACACCGGCCTGCCCGACGACGTACGGCACAGCGTCCGCCAGCGCGTGCTCGACGTGCTGGGCCTCTGCGTCGCCGCGTACCGGCTGCCGACGAGCACCGCGGCGGCCGGGTTCGTGGCCGACCAGGGCGGCCGGCCCGAGGCGCACGCCGTCGGCCTGCCCGAGGCGGTGCCGGCCGCGCAGGCCGCCTTCGCCAACGGGGTGCTCGCCCACTCGCTCGACTACGACGACACGCACCTGCCCTCGGTGCTGCACCCCAGCGCCGGCGTGGTGCCGGCCGCGCTGGCCGCCGCCCAGGCGGCGGGGGCCAGCGGCGGTCAGTTGACGGCCGCCGTCGCGGTCGGCCTGGAGGTCGCCGTCCGTCTCGGCATGGCCGGGTACGACCGCAAGCTGGGCAACTCGGTCTTCTTCGAGCACGGGCAGCACGCCACGTCGATCTGCGGGGCGATGGGCGGAGCCGCTTCGGCGGCGCTGCTGTTCGGCCTGGGCTCCGAGGGGGTCGCCAACGCCCTCGGCGTCACCGCCTCCTTCTCCGCCGGCATCATCGAGGCCAACCGCACCGGCGGCACCGTGAAGCGACTGCACTGCGGATGGGCGGCGCACTCGGCGGTCACCGCCGCGCAACTCGTCAAGCGCGGCTTCACCGGCCCGCCGACCGTCCTGGAGGGCAGGTTCGGCTTCTTCCGCGCCTTCCTGCGCGACGAGGTCGACCTGGACCAGGTCACCGACCGGCTGGGCGAGGAGTGGTCGGTGCCGGGGATCTTCTTCAAGCCGTACCCGGCCAACCACTTCACCCACGCCGCGATCGACGCCGGGCTGCGGCTGCGCGAGCGCGGCCTGCCGCTGGACCGGATCAGCCGCATCGAACTGCGGGTGCCCGCCGCGGTGATCCGCACGATCGGCCAGCCGATCGAGGTCAAGCGGGCGCCGGAGACCGGCTACCAGGCGCAGTTCTCCGGGCCGTACGCGGTCGTGGCGGGCCTGCTCGGCGGCTCCGGGCTCGGCGTCGGGCTGACCGACTACACCGACGAGCTGGCCCGCGATCCCCGCCGCCGCGCGCTGATGGCGACCGTCGACGTGCTCCCCGACGACCGCTGCGACTCGATCTTCCCCAACCAGTTCCCGGCGATCGTGACGGTCCGCACGGACGACGGCCGGGAGTGGACCGAGGAGGTGCTGGCCAACCGTGGCGGCCCGCAGCGCCCGCTCAGCGACGAGGAACTCGCGGTGAAGTTCCGGGAGAACGTCGCCGGCCGGCTCACCGACGAGGCCGCGCGCCGGGTCGAGGACCTGGTGCTGCGCCTCGACACCCTCGACTCGATCGACGAGATCCCCCGGACCCTGGCTCGCCTGGAGGCCGGCTCACCCACCTCAAGGAGTAACCCATGACGTCCTTTGACACCCTCGTGACGAACGTCCGCGTGGTACGGCACGAGTGGACGCAGCCGCGGCAGGTGGACATCGCCATCCGCGACGGCCGCGTCGTGCGGGTCGCCGCCGGTATCGACCCGGCGCTGGCCCGGACCGTCGTCGACGGCGGCGGCAGGCTCGCCTTCCCGGGTGTGGTCGACGCGCACCAGCACTGGGGGATCTACAACCCGCTGGACCAGGACGCCGCCTCGGAGAGCCGGGCCTGCGCCCAGGGCGGGGTGACCTCAGCCATCACCTACATGCGCACCGGGCAGTACTACCTGAACCGGGGTGGCGCGTACGCCGACTTCTTCCCCGAGGTGCTCGCCGCCACCGCCGAGCGGTCGCACGTGGACTACGCGTTCCACCTCGCGCCGATGTCGAAGCAGCACATCGGCGAGATCCCCGACCTGGTCGAGCGGCACGGGGTCACCTCGTTCAAGGTGTTCATGTTCTACGGCAGCCACGGCCTGCACGGCCGGTCGTCCGACCAGAGCAGTTTCCTGATGATCCCGGAGAACGAGCGGTACGACTACGCGCACTTCGAGTTCGTGATGCGCGGCGTGCAGGCGGCCCGGGAGCGGTTCCCCGAGCTGGCCGACGAGATCTCGCTGTCGCTGCACTGCGAGACCGCCGAGATCATGAACGCGTACACCCGGATGGTGGAGGAGGAGGGGACGCTGTCCGGGCTGGCCGCGTACCACGCCTCCCGGCCGCCGCACTCCGAGGGCCTGGCCGTGAGCATCGCGTCCTACCTGGCCCACGAGACCGGCCTGCCGACGATCAACCTGCTGCACCTGACCTCCCGCAAGGCGGTCGACGCCGCCCTGCGGATGTCGCAGGCGTTCCCGCACATCGACTTCCGCCGCGAGGTCACCGTCGGGCACCTGCTCGCCGACATCGACACCGCGAACCTGGGCGCCAAGGTGAACCCGCCGATCCGGCCGCGCGAGGACGTCGAGGCGCTCTGGGAGTACGTCCTGGACGGCAAGATCGACTGGGTGGTCAGTGACCACGCCTGCTGCCGCGACGAGGTGAAGTTCGGCGAGCCCCGGGACGACGTGTTCGTGGCGAAGTCGGGCTTCGGCGGCGCCGAGTACCTGCTGCCCGGCCTCGTCTCCGAGGGCCGCCGCCGCGGCCTGCCGTACCACCGGATCGCCGAGATGACCGCGTGGAATCCGGCCCGGCGCTTCGGGCTGCGCACCAAGGGCGACATCGCCGAGGGCTTCGACGCCGACTTCTGCCTGGTCGACGACGACCACACCTGGACGGTGCGGGCCGCCGACTCGGAGTCGGTGCAGGAGTACACCCCGTTCGAGGGCTTCGAGCTGAACGCCCGGGTCACCGACACGTTCCTGCGCGGCGAGCGGATCCTGGAGGCGGGCGCCGTGGTCGGCACGCCCCGCGGGCGTTACCTGGCCCGGCCGGCGTGACCCGTACGCCGCGCAGTTACCTGTACGCGCCCGGGAACGAGCCGAGGAAGCTCGCCAAGGCCGCGACGGCCGACGCCGACGCCGTGATCTGCGACCTGGAGGACGCGGTCCCACCGGCCGCCAAGTCGCAGGCCCGGGACAACGTGGCCGCGTTCCTGGCCGACCCGCCGCGGCGCGACGGTGAGTGGTGGGTGCGGATCAACGCCGACGCGGCCACCGCCGACGTGGCGGCGGTGGCCGGCCCGGCGCTGCGCGGCGTCGTGGTGCCCAAGGCCGAGCCGGAGTTGCTCGACGAGGTGGCCGAGGCGCTGGCCCGGGCCGAGTCGGCGTGCGGGCTGCCGCCCGGCACGCTGCGGGTGCTGCCGCTGCTGGAGACCGCGCGCGGCGTGCTCACCCTGGACCGGGTGGCCGCCGCGCCGCGGGTCCTGCGGCTGGGCCTCGGCGAGGCGGACCTCGCCGCCGAGCTGGGCCTGCGGCCGGGGCCGGACCGGGAGGAGCTGTGGCCGCTGCGCACGGCTGTGGTGCTCCACTCGGCCGCGGCCGGCCTGGTGCCGCCGGTGGGTCCGGTCGAGACGGCGGTACGCGACGCCGAGCGCCTGGACCGGAGCACCCGGATGCTGCTGCGGCAGGGCTTCCGGGCCCGCACCGCGATCCATCCCGCGCAGGCGGCGGTGATCAACGACGTGTTCACCCCGTCCGCCGAGGAGGTGGCCGACGCGCGGGACGTGGTGGCGCGTCTCGCCGCCGTCACCGGGCACGGGCACGGCGTCGCCGTCGCGGCGGACGGCCGGATGATCGACGCCGCCGTGGCCCGAGCTGCCCACGACGTCCTGGCCCGCGCGGTCTGAGGCGGGGCCGGCGGGACATCTGTTATCGCTAACAGGCTGGGCCCACGGCCCGGCCGCCGAGACCGCGGCGACCAGCGCCGGGACGGGCCCGCACGGCCCGTCCCGGCGTTAGCTGTTGAATGTGTTATCGATAACCTGCTATGTTCCGGGACGGGAGCGAAGGGCACGCTCCCCGTCACCCCCGCAACCGGCAAGGCGTACCGAGGCACCCTCCTCGCCGCCCGGCCGGTCGGTGACCAGTCCGGGCCGCTCCGCCGATGCACGCCGACGCAGGCGGCCACCGGACGACTTCGGCCACGGCCCACGCGCGGCTCCGCGCCCTTCTCGCAGGCGACGTCGGCATCGACGGACGGCCCGGCCTGCACCGCCACCAAGGGCAAGGAGTCAGTCAATGGCGAAACGAACACGGCTCTACTCATCCATCGCCGCCGCGGCGATGCTTCTCGCGGCGGCGGCCGGCGGCGCGCTCAACGGCGGCCTCGGCGAGACGGCACAGGCGTCGACGAACGGCACGCTCGCGGCGACCGCCGGCTGCGGCAAGGCGCCCACGCTGTCCAGCGGTACGCGCACCATCTCCAGCGGCGGCCAGAACCGCAGCTACATCCTGCGCATCCCGGACGGGTACGACCGCAACCACCCGTACCGCCTGATCTTCGGGTTCCACTGGCTGAACGGCTCGGCGAACAACGTCGCCTCGGCCGGCTACTACGGCCTGCTGCCGCTGTCGAACAACAGCACGATCTTCGTCGCGCCACAGGGCATCGACAACGGGTGGGCCAACACCAACGGCCGCGACCTGACCCTGTTCGACGACATCTCCCGGCTCATCGAGAACGACCTCTGCGTGGACACCAGCCAACGGTTCGCGCTCGGCTGGAGCTACGGCGGGGCGATGAGCTACGCGGTGGCCTGCGCCCGGCCGAATGTCATCCGCGCGGTCACCGTCCTGTCCGGCGCCAACCTCAGCGGCTGCAACGGCGGCACCCAGCCGGTCGCCTACTTCGGCATCCACGGCATCTACGACAGCGTGCTGAACATCTCCGCGGGCCGGTCGCTGCGGGACACGTTCGTCCGCAACAACGGCTGCACCGCGCAGAGCCCACGCGAGCCGAGCCGGGGCAGCCTGACGCACATCACCACCACCTACTCCGGCTGCCGCGAGGGCTACCCGGTGCAGTGGGCCGCGTTCGACGGCGACCACACCCCCAGCCCGGTCGACGGGTCGTCCAGCCCGAACGACTCCCGCACCTGGACGTCGGGGGAGATCTGGCGGTTCTTCAGCCAGTTCGCGTCCACCACGCCGCCGACCACGGCACCGCCGACGACCACTCCGCCGACCACTCCGCCGGTCACCACCGCGCCGCCCACGACTCCGCCGGTCACCACGCCGCCGCCGAGTGAGCCGGGCGCCTGCACCGCGACCTACCGGACGGTGAACACCTGGCCGGGCGGCTTCCAGGCCGAGGTCACCGTGGCCAACAACGGCGCCGCCACGCTCAACGGCTGGACCGTACGTCTGACCCTGGCCTCCGGCCAGGCGATCAGCAGCCTCTGGAGCGGCGTCAACACGGGCACCACCGGCTCGGTGTCGGTCCGCAACGCGGACTACAACGGGACCCTGGGCGCGAACGCCTCCACGACGTTCGGGTTCACGGCCACCGGGAACGGCGCCACCGCGCCCAGCGGTGTCACCTGCACCAGTCCCTGACCAGGACGGCCCGCCGACCCCGTTCGGGGCGCCGGGCCGGGGGTGGCAGACCACCCCCGGCCCGGCCCTGGGCGGGGAGCAAACCGAGATCCCGCTTCCCGCCGAGGTGTGCTCTAATTAATACTGGTCGATGTTTGCGTTAACACTGGCACCTGACATGCCACCACCACCAGGCTGGTCAGAGCCCTCACGTCACAGGTGTTAGCGCTTGCACCGGCGGCCATCCATAGCTCGTGAGGCACCGCGCCGGCACGAACGACCGCGGAGCCCTGCGTACCCGAGGAGCCGTCATGGTGATCCCCCGTCCCCGCTCCGTCCGATCCGGACCGTCCCGTCTGACCATCCCCGCGCTGATTCTCGTCCTTGTCGTCGCCGGCGCCGCCCTGGCCACTTCGAGCCGAAACGCCGTGGCCGCGCCCGGGCCCGGCTCCATCGTGGGCGCGCAGTCCGGCCGCTGCGTCGACGTCCCCAACGGCAGCACCACGAACGGCACTCAGGTGCAGCTCTACGACTGCACGGGCGGCACGCCGCAGAACTGGACGTACACGTCGGCGAAGCAGTTCATGGTGTACGGCGACAAGTGCCTGGACGCCAACGGCCAGGGCACCAGCCCGGGCACGGCCGTGATCATCTGGGACTGCAACGGCCAGGCCAACCAGCAGTGGAACGTCACCTCGGCCGGCACCATCACCGGCCAGCAGTCCGGGCTGTGCCTGGACGCCACGAACGCGGGCACCGCCAACGGCACCAGGATCATCCTGTGGACCTGCAACGGCCAGGCCAACCAGCGGTGGAACACCTCGGCCACGCCGTCGTCACCGCCGCCCACCTCGACGCCCCCGCCCGGCGGGCGGCCGTGCGACATCTACGCCGCGGGCGGCACGCCGTGCGTGGCCGCGCACAGCACCACCCGGGCGCTGTTCTCGGCGTACGGCGGCAACCTCTACCAGGTCCGCCGCGCCTCCGACAACGCCACCCGCAACATCGGGCTGCTGGGCAACGGCGGCTACGCCGACGCCGCCGCACAGGACGCGTTCTGCGCCGGTACGAGCTGCGTGATCACCGCCGTGTTCGACCAGTCGGGACGCGGGAACGACCTGTGGTACCAGGGCTCCGCGCAGGTCCCCGGCTCCACCTCCAGCCGGCCCGCGAACGCGACGAGCGAGTCGTTGACGGTCGGGGGCGCCCGGGCGTACTCGCTCTACATCAATCCCGGGAACAGCTACTGGCGCGACGGCCACCTGACCGGCGTCCCCACCGGCGCGGCCCCCGAGGGCATGTACATGGTGACCAGCGGCACCCACGTCAACAGCGGCTGCTGCTTCGACTACGGCAACAGCGAGACCACCCGCAGCGCCGACGCGGCCGGGGCGATGGACGCGATCAACTTCAGCACCAGCTGCTGGTTCGGCGGCTGCTCCGGCAGCGGCCCCTGGGTGCAGGCCGACCTGGAGTGGGGTCTCTACCCGGGTGGCAGCCAGTCCTGGAACCCGAACCAGCGGGCCTTCACCAACCGGTTCGTCACCGCCACCCTGAAGAACAACGGCACCTCGCGGTTCGCCGTCAAGGGCAGCAACGCCCAGTCCGGTGGCCTCGCCACGCTCTACGACGGGTCGCTGCCGGCCGGCTACAGCCCGATGCGCAAGCAGGGCGCCATCATCCTGGGCAGCGGCGGCGACTGCTGCAAGCCCGGCGGCGGCGCGAACCTCAGCGCCGGCACGTTCTACGAGGGCGCCATGGTGGCGGGCTATCCGTCCGACGCGACCGAGAACGCCGTCCAGGCCGACATCGTCGCCGCCGGCTACCGCTGACCGGCGGGCGAGGCAAGCGACCACACCCCGCATTCGTGAAGGGACTCGTCATGTCCGAACCGAGACGGAGGCGCCGTCGCCCCCGACTGCTGGCGGCGCTGGCCGCCAGCGTCCTTGCCGCCGCCGGCGGCCTGACCCTCACCGCCGGACCCGCGCAGGCGGCCACCACGATCACCGTCAACGGCACCTCCGGCGGCCAGACGTTCGACGGGGTGGGCGCGGTCAGCGGCGGCGGCGGCAACAGCCGGCTGCTGATCGACTATCCGGAGCCGCAGCGCGGACAGATCCTGGACTACCTGTTCAAGCCCGGCTACGGCGCCGCGTTGCAGATCCTCAAGGTCGAGATGGGCGGCGACACCAACTCCACAAGCGGCTCGGAGCCGAGCCACGCACACGTGCGGGGCGACCTGAACTGCAACCGCGGCTACCAGTGGTGGATCATGGAGCAGGCCAAGGCCCGCAACCCCGCCATCAAGCTGGCGGCGCTGCCGTGGGGCGCTCCCGGCTGGATCGGCAACGGCAACTTCATGTCCCAGGACATGATCGACTACTTCGTGAGCTGGCTGGGCTGCGCGCGGCAGCACAACCTCACCATGGACTACATCACCGCCGCCCAGAACGAGAAGCGCACCGACGCCAACTGGACCATCAGCCTGCGCCAGGCGCTGAACGCCAACGGCTACAGCGGTGTGAAGATCATCTACGGGGACGACTACCCCGGCAGCTGGGGCCCGGCGAACGCGGTCGCCAGCAACACCACGCTACGCAACAGCATCGACGTGCTCAGCGGCCACTACCCGTGCGGCTACCTCAGCGCGCAGACCACCTGCACCGTCTCGTCCACCGCCACCAGCACCGGCAAGACGCTGTGGAACAGCGAGGGCGGATCGCAGGACTACAACGACGGCGCCAAGCCCCTCGCCCGCGGCATCAACCGGGGCTACATCGACGGCCGGATGGTCGCCTACCTCAACTGGGACCTGATCGCGGCGATCACGCCGAACCTGCCCTGGTCCACTGTCGGGCTGATCCTGGCCAACCAGCCGTGGTCCGGCTGGTACTCGGTCGGCAAGAACACCTGGGCGCTGGCGCACACCACCCAGTTCACCGCGCCCGGCTGGCGCTACCTGGACTCGTCCTCGGGCTACCTGGGCGGCAACCGCAACAACGGCAGCTACGTATCGTTGCGGTCGACCAGCAGCGGCGACTACAGCACGGTCATCGAGACCATGGACGCCACCGCGGCCCAGCAGGTCACCATGAACATCACCGGCGGGCTGTCGACCGGCCAGGTGCACATCTGGGCCACGAACCTGAACTCGACGAACCCGAACGACTTCTTCGTCCGCGGCGCGGACATCACCCCGTCGGGCGGGTCGTTCTCGCTCACCGTCCAGCCCGGTCACCTCTACACCGTCACCACCACCAGCGGGCAGGGCAAGGGCACCGCCACCAGCCCGGCGCAGGGCTCGCTGGGCCTGCCGTACCGCGACGACTTCGACGGCTACGCCAGCGGACGGTTCCCGAAGTACCTCCAGGACATGCAGGGCGCGTTCGAGACCGTCGGCTGCGGCGGCGGGCGGGCCGGCATGTGCCTGCGCCAGATGTCCGCGCAGGCGCCGATCACCTGGAAGACGCTCGCCGACCCGGCGACCTACGGCGGGAACCTGAGCTGGGGCAACTACACGGTCTCCGCCGACGTCCTGCTCGAACAGGCCGGCTACGCCCAGATCATGGGGCGCGTCGGCAGCACCAACCTGGACCCGATCGGCCGGTACAACGCCTACTTCCTGCGGGTCACCGACTCCGGCGCGTGGTCCATCCTGCGCAACAACACCGCCGGGCAGCTCGTCACTCTGCGCAGCGGGAACGTCGCCGCGTTGGGCACCAACCGCTGGCACAGCCTCGCGCTCGGCTTCTCCGGCACCACCATCACCGCGACCATCGACGGCACGACCGTCGGCACGGCCACCGACTCCACGTTCGGCACCGGCCAGGTCGGCTTCGGCACCAGCCAGGGCGGGACCGCCCAGTTCGACAACCTGTCGGTGGTCGCCGGCCCGGGCGGCAACCCCGGGGGTACGAGCGGCGCGCTGCTCAACCCCAACTCCAGCCGCTGCCTGGACGTGCCGAACCAGTCCCAGACCAACGGCACGCAGGTGACGTTGTGGGAGTGCAACGGCGGCGCGAACCAGCAGTGGACGGCGACCTCCGGCCGCCAGCTCCAGGTGTACGGCAGCAAGTGCCTCGACGCCGAGAGCCAGGGCACCTCGTCCGGCACCCGGGTCATCATCTGGGACTGCAACGGCGGCACCAACCAGCAGTGGAACGTCAACACCGACGGCACGATCACCGGCGTCCAGTCCGGACTGTGCCTGAGCCCGAACGGCGGCGGGACCGGCAACGGCACCGCGATCGTCCTGTCCGCCTGCACGGGCGGCAGCAGCCAGAAATGGAGCCGGGCATGACGGCCCGACCTACCACACCCATCCGCCGCGGCGCGGCCAACCGGGGAGACGACCTGTGACCTCAACGCTATGGAGAACCGACCGCCGGACCAGACGATGGCTCGCGCTGGCCGTGACCATGCTCGCCCTGCTGGGGCTGGCCCCGGTCATCGCCGGAGAGCTGAGCCCGACCGCCGCCCGGGCGGACAACCCGATCGTGCAGAACATCTACACGGCCGACCCGGCACCGCTGGTCTACAACGGCCGCGTCTACCTCTACACCGGCCACGACGAGGACAACTCGACCTGGTTCACCATGAAGGAGTGGCGGGTCTACTCGTCCGACGACATGGTCAACTGGACCGACCACGGCTCACCGCTCAGCCTCGCCACGTTCAGCTGGGCCAAGCAGGACGCGTGGGCCGGCCAGGCGGTCTACCGCAACGGCAAGTTCTACTGGTACGTGCCGATGGTCGTGCGGGCGACCGGCCAGATGGGCATCGGGGTGGCGGTGGCGGACAGCCCCACCGGGCCGTTCCGGGACGCCATCGGGCGCCCGCTGGTGAGCAACGGCGAGATCGACCCCACCGTGTTCATCGACGACGACGGCCAGGCATACCTGTACTGGGGCAACCCGCGCCTGTGGTACGTGAAGCTGAACTCGGACATGACCTCGTACTCGGGCAGCCCGACGCAGATCCCGCTGACCACCGCGGGCTTCGGGACGCGGACCGGAGACGCGAACCGGCCCACCCTCTACGAGGAGGGGCCCTGGGTCTACAAGCGCAACAACATCTACTACAACGTGTTCGCCGCCAAGTGCTGCTCGGAGTTCCTCGCCTACTCGACGGCGCCCGGCCCGCTGGGGCCGTGGACCTACCGCGGCACGGTCATGCCCACCCAGGGCAGCAGCTTCACCAACCACCCCGGGATCGTCGACTTCAAGGGTGGCTCCTACCTCTTCTACCACAACGGGGCCCTGCCCGGCGGCGGCGGTTTCACCAGGTCGGTGGCGGTGGAGAAGTTCTCCTACGGCGCGGACGGCTCGATCCCCACGATCAACATGACCACCACCGGCGCACCTCAGGTGGGCACGCTCAACCCGTACGTCCGGCAGGAGGCGGAGACGATCGCCTGGGGGCAGGGGATCGAGACCGAGCCGGCCAGCGGCGGGGGGATGAACGTCGGCTTCGTCGACAACGGTGACTACATCAAGGTCAAGGGCGTCGCCTTCGGCACCGGCGCGGCCTCGTTCACCGCGCGGGTGGCCTCGGCCGGCAGTGGCGGCACCATCGAGCTGCGCCTGGACGGCACCGGCGGCCCGGTGGTGGGCACCTGCCGGGTCTCCGGCACCGGCGGCTGGCAGACCTGGGCCGACACGACCTGCGCGGTCAGCGGCGCCACCGGCACCCACGACCTGTACCTGCGGTTCACCGGCGGCAGCGGCTCGCTGTTCAACATCGACCACTGGCGGTTCACCCCCGCCGGGAGCACTCCCCCGCCCACGAACCCGCCGACCACCACGCCGCCGCCGATCGATCCCCCGCCGACCACCACGCCGCCCACGACCCCGCCGCCCACCACGCCGCCGCCGTCCGGTGGCGCCTGCACCGCGACCTACCGCACCACAAACTCCTGGTCCGGCGGGTTCCAGGCCGAGGTGACGGTCACCGCCGGCGCCGCGGCGCTCAACGGCTGGTCGGTGCGGTGGAACCTCGCCGGCGGCCAGAGCATCAGCCAGGTCTGGAGCGGCACGCTGAGCACCAGCGGCTCCACTGCGACCGTCCGCAACGCGGAGTACAACGGCTCGGTGCCGGCGTCCGGCTCGACCACGTTCGGCTTCGTGGCGAACGGCTCGCCCTCCACCCCGTCCCTGACCTGCACCAGCCCGTGAGAGGAACAGTCATGCGTACCCGAGCGAGAAGATGGCTCACCGCGGGCGCCGCGCTCGCCCTGCTGGCCG
Source organism: Micromonospora sp. NPDC049151 (assembly GCF_040648395.1). Lineage (NCBI taxonomy): Bacteria > Bacillati > Actinomycetota > Actinomycetes > Micromonosporales > Micromonosporaceae > Micromonospora > Micromonospora sp. NPDC049151. The sequence goes on along the minus strand of NZ_JBEZDP010000013.1, from coordinate 136,114 downwards.
CCGGCGTGCTCACGCCCGCCGGCCCGGCGGGCGCCGAGTCCAACGGCGGCACCCGGGTGATGCCACTCGGTGACTCCATCACCGAGGGCACCCAGGTGCCGGGCGGCTACCGGATCGGCCTGTGGCAGCGGATGGCCGCCGGCGGCTACCGGGTCGACCTGGTCGGCTCCCAGTTCAACGGGCCGGGCAACCTCGGCGACCACGACCACGAGGGCCACCCCGGCTGGCGCATCGACCAGATCGACGCCAACATCACCGGCTGGCTGAACTCCTACCAGCCACGCACCGTGCTGCTGCACATCGGCACCAACGACATCCTGCAGAACTACAACGTCTCGACCGCGCCGAACCGGCTGTCGTCGCTGATCGACCGCATCACCAACACGGCGCCGAACGCGGACGTGTTCGTCGCGCAGATCATCCCGCTGGCGAACTCCGGCCAGGAGGCGGCGGTGCGCACGTTCAACGCCGCCATCCCGGGCATCGTGCAGTCGAAGGTGAACGCCGGCAAGCGCGTCCACCTGGTCGACCAGCACTCGGCGCTGACCACCGCCGACCTGATCGACGGCATCCACCCGACCGCCACCGGCTACGACAAGATGGCCGCCGTCTGGTACCGCGCGTTGCAGTCGGTGTCCGGCAGCATCGGCACCCCCGGCAGCGGCGGGGGCACCTACCAGAACGTGCAACTGGTCGGCGTCGGCTCGGGCCGGTGCCTGGACGTGCCGAACGGCAGCACCACGAACGGCACCGCCGTGCAGTTGTACGACTGCTGGGGCGGCACGATGCAGCGCTGGACGTACACCTCGGCCAAGCAGTTGCAGGTGCTCGGCAACAAGTGCCTGGACGCCAACGGGCGGGGCACCGCCAACGGCACCAGCGTGATCATCTGGGACTGCAACGGCCAGCCCAACCAGCAGTGGAACCTCAACGCCGACGGCACGATCAGCGGGGTCCAGTCCGGGCGCTGCCTGGACGCGGCCGGCTACGGCACCGCCAACGGGACCAGGATCAACCTCTGGGACTGCCACGGCGGCACCAACCAGCGGTGGAGCGTGCGCGCCTGACCCGCAGGCGACGGGCTCCCCGGCCCACGACGCCGGGGAGCCCCGCCCGCCGCATGACCAGCGGCGGGACCGGCGGGTACGTAGAGTGGGAGCCATGTCGAAGCCGCCGCTGCCCGAGCCCGCCGTCGCCATGCTGTCCAAGCCGAATCCCGCCGTCATCGCCACACTGCGCGACGGCCAGCCGGTGACCGCGGCCACCTGGTACCTCTGGGAGGACGGCCGCGTCCTGGTGAACATGGACGAGGGCCGCCGCCGGCTGGCGCACCTGCGCAGCGACCCCCGGGTCTCCCTGACGGTGCTGGACGAGGGGAACTGGTACACCCACGTCAGCCTCATCGGGCGGGTGGTCGAGGTGCGCGACGACGAGGGCCTGGCGGACATCGACCGGATCTCGCAGCACTACACCGGACGGCCGTACCCGCGACGGGACCGCGGCCGGGTCAGCGCGTGGATCGAGATCGAGCGCTGGCACGGGTGGGGCGCGCACAAGGACAACGACCAGACCGGCTGACCGCCGCCGCCCCCACGATGTCCGACCCATGCGCGAGAGTGTCGGGCATGACCGAATCGAAGGACCCGAAGACCGCGCTGCACCACTACCTCCGCGCGATCCGGGAGAACCTGATCTGGAAGCTCGACGGGCTGAGCGAACGCGAGGCCCGGCTTCCCCGCACCGCGACCGGCAACAACTTCCTGGGCCTGCTCAAGCACTGCCTGAACGTCGAGGCCGGCTACTTCGGGCCCACGTTCGGCCGCGAGTTCCCCAACCCCGGGGAACTGGTCGCGCTGGAGATGTTCGACGCGGACCCGCAGGCGGACTGGTACGCCCGGGAGGACGAGACCAAGGACGGGCTGATCGACCTCTACCGCCGGGTCGGAGCGTTCGCGGACGAGACGATCGAGACGCTGCCGCTGGACGCGCCGGGGCGGGTGCCGTGGTGGTATCCGGGCCGGCAGGACGTCACGCTGCACCAGATCATCGTGCACGTCTGCGTCGACCTGGCCCGGCACGCCGGTCACGCCGACATCATGCGCGAGCAGCACGACGCGGCGATCGGGCTGGGGCGGGAGAACCGGAACGTCCCCGACGGCTATGACTGGCCGGCGTACGTCAGTAAGCTGTCGGCGCTCGCGGACCGGTTCGCGTAGCCGGCCCTTCCGGTACTGCGGGCCGGAAGTTTCAACCATATTTCGGACAGCGGATCGACAGGATCAGCAGCATCGTGAAGCATCTATCCCATGAAAATCCGGCCCGCCGTCGCCCCGCCGGCCGCTGAGGACAGCGGTCCCGCGCAGCCGCCCGCCGATCCGCCCTCGGACGACAGCCCCACCGACGAGCGCCCGACGGACGGCAGCCGCCGGTGGCGGCCGAACCCGGAGTGGACGCTGGCGATCCTGGGCAGTCTGCTGCTGGCGGTGGTGCTGACCTGGCCGACGTTGCGGCACCCGGCGACCACGATCCCCGGCGACCTGGGCGACCCGACGTTGCAGTCGTGGCAGGTCGCCTGGTCGGGGCACGCCCTGCTCAACGACCCGGCCAACCTGTGGAACTCGAACACGTTCTATCCGGAGCGCTACACCTACGCCTACAGCGACACGCTGCTCGGCTACGCGCCGTTCGGGATGCTCGGCTCCGGATTCGAGGCCGCGCTGATCCGCTACAACGTGCTCTACGTGCTGTTGCACGCGCTGGCGTTCGTCGGGGCGTACGCGCTGGCCCGGCAGCTCGGCGCGAACCGCTGGGGCGGTGCGGTCGCCGGGGTGGCGTGGGCGTACGCGCCGTGGCGGCTGGCGCACTCCGGCCACCTGAACATCCTGTCCAGCGGCGGGATCGCGCTGGCGCTGGCGATGCTGGCGCGTGGCCACGGCTGGTCGCTGCGCCACGGATACCGCCCGGAGCGCCGTCGGCCCGGCTGGGCGGTGGCCGGGTGGCTCGTCGCGGCCTGGCAGGTCACGCTCGGCTTCGGCATCGGGCTGCCGCTCGTCTACTTCCTGCTGGCCGCCGCGCTGGTGGCGGCCGGCTGCTACGGCTGGTCCTGGTGGCGCAAGCGGGAACGGCCCCCGTTCGGCCGGCGGCTGCTCGTCGCGGACCTGGCCGGTGGCGCCGTGTTCGGCACCGTCACGCTGCTGCTCGGGCTGGTCTACCTGCGCGTGGTCGACCTCAACCCGCAGGCCGTCCGGTCGCTGGACTGGACCAAGATGTTCTCCCCGCCGCTGATCGGGTTCGTCACCGCGCCCGGCGACTCGTGGCTGTGGGGGGAACGGCACGCCGCCGCCCGCGAACAGCTCACCTGGCCGCCGGAGATGGCACTGCTACCAGGCATGACGCTGATCGGGCTGGCCGCGGCGGGGCTGTTCGTCTCGGCCTTCCCGGTGCGGCACCGGGTCACGCTGGGCCTCGGCGTGGCCGGCACCGTGCTGCTGGGCCTCGGTTCCACGCTCGGCGGGGACGGCGAACCCGGCTACCTGACGCTGTCCCGGCTCCTGCCGGGCTGGGACGCGTTGCGCACCCCGGGCCGGATGATGCACTGGACCAGCCTGTTGCTGGCCGTGCTGGCGGCCGGGCTGGTGACCGCGCTGGCCGAGTCGTGGCGCCGGCCGGCGGCGGCGCGCGCGTCCCGGGCCGTCGCGGCACTGGTCCTGCTGGTGCCGCTCGCCCTGGTCACGCTGGAGGGCGTCAACCGTACGCCGCACCCGGTCGTGCCGACGCCACCGGCGGCGATGCGGACCGCGCCGGAACCCATGCTGGTGCTGCCCGCCGGTGGGGTGGGCGACCTGAACTACATGCTGTGGTCGACCGACGGGTTCCCCCGGATCACCAACGGGCTCGGCGGTTTCGAGCCGGTCACCCAGGCCCAGACCCGGGTCGCCGTGGCCTCGTTCCCCGACGCGGGCAGCGTGGCGTACCTGCGCGGGATCGGCGTGCGGTCGGTCGTCGCGGTGCCGAGCCGCGCGGCGGGGACGCCGTGGGAGGGCATCGAGACCCGACCGGTCGACGGGCTGGGCATCACCCGGGAGGATGTCGATGGCACGCTTGTCTACCGCCTCTGACGCCGGGTGCCCGGGCGCGGGCCGGGCACGGTGAGCGCCGTGCGGTTGTCAGTGGTGGTGCCCTGCTTCAACGAGGAAGCGTCGGTGGAGCGGCTGCACGAGATGCTCAGCGTCGCGTTCGCCGAGCTGCAGGACGTGGACGTCGAGGTGGTGTACGTCGACGACGGCAGCGAGGACGGCACGCTTGCGGCGCTGCGCCGGCTCGCCGCCGCCGACCCGGCCGTCTGCTACACGTCGCTGAGCCGCAACTTCGGCAAGGAGGCGGCCATGCTCGCCGGCCTGCGCCGGGCCACCGGCGACGCGGTGGTCATCATGGACGCCGACCTGCAACACCCGCCGCGGTTGCTGCCCGAGATGGTGATGCTCTACCGCCAGGGCTTCGACCAGGTGATCGCCCGCCGGGACCGGCGTGGGGACCGGTTCATCCGGATGGTCGCCTCGCGCTCCTTCTACCGCCTGGTCAACTGGTGGATAGACGTCCGCCTGCTCGACGGCGCGGGCGACTTCCGGCTGCTGTCCCGGCTCGCGGTGAACGCGATCCTGGCCATGCCGGAATACAACCGCTTCTCCAAGGGCCTGTTCTCGTGGATCGGCTTCCGCACGGCGGTGGTGGCGCACCGCAACGAGACCCGGCAGGCCGGGCACAGCCGCTGGACGTTCGGCAAGCTGTTCAACTACGCGTTCGACGGCCTGCTGTCGTTCAACAACCGGCCGCTGCGCCTGGCCATCTACGGCGGGCTGTTCCTCACGCTCATCGCGGTGGGCTACATGGCCTGGGTGGTAGCGGACGCCGTGGAGAAGGGCATCGACGTGCCCGGCTACACCACGATCATCGTCAGCGTGATCGGGCTCGGCGGCATCCAGATGATGATCCTCGGGGTGATCGGCGAGTACATCGGCCGGATCTACTACGAGACCAAGCGCCGCCCGCACTATCTGGTGCAGGAGACCGAGCGCCTCGTCGATACCCCCGGCCGGGCGTCCCGGCTTCCGGAGCAGCGTACGGCCACCGGCGAATCGATGGCCGGCGAAACCGGCTGAGCGCCTCCGATCGGTGGCCGCCGATAGCGCCGAAAAGCTGTCTTTTCGCAGGTGGCGGGCGGTTGCTATGGTCGCCGCGACGCCGGAGACCGGCGCCGAGGAAAGGGTTGCGATGGGGCTGATGGACAAGCTCCGGGGCGAGCTCATCGACATCATCGAGTGGCTGGACGACAGCCGCGACACGATGGTCTGGCGATTCCCCCGGTATCAGAACGAGATCAAGATGGGCGCCCAACTGGTCGTCCGGGAGTCCCAGACGGCGGTGTTCGTCAACGAGGGGAAGATCGCCGACGTCTTCGCACCGGGGACGTACACGCTGGAGACCCGCAACCTGCCGATCCTGTCCACCCTGAAGGGCTGGAAGTACGGCTTCAACTCTCCGTTCAAGGCCGAGGTGTACTTCGTCAACACCCGGCAGTTCACGGACATGAAGTGGGGCACCCAGAACCCGGTCATCCTGCGCGACGCCGAGTTCGGTGTGGTGCGGGTGCGGGCGTTCGGCGCCTTCGCGGCCCGAGTGGTGGACGCGGCGCGGCTGCTACGGGAACTGGTCGGCACCGACCCTCAGTTCCGCACCGAGGAGGTGCAGGAGTACCTGCGGCAGCTCATGGTCGGGCGGCTCGGCGGCGCGCTCGCCACGGCCGGGGTGCCGCTGCTGGACCTCGCGGCGCACCAGGACGCGATCGGCCGGCGGCTGGCCGCCGTGCTGACCGAGGAACTGGCCGAGGTCGGTATCGCGATCCCCAAGTTCGTCATCGAGAACGTGTCGGTGCCGCCGGAGGTCGAGAAGGCGCTGGACAAGCGGACCAGCATGGGCGCGGTCGGCGACCTGGACCGGTACACCCGCTTCCAGGCGGCGAACGCGATGGAGGCCGCGGCGAACAACCCGGGTGGCGAGGCGGGCGCGGGCATCGGCCTCGGCCTCGGCATGGCGATGGGCCAGCAGATGGCCCGGTCGATGGGCGGGGGCGCGGCCACGCAGCCGGTGCCGGCCCAGCCGGCCCCCGCGCAGCCGGCCGCCGCCGAGCCGCCGCCGCTGCCGGACCAGGCCCAGTGGTACGTCGGCGTCGGCGGCCAGCGGCAGGGCCCGTACGACCTCGGTGGGCTGGCCGAGCAGGCGGGTGCGGGCGCGCTCGGCGCGGACACGCTCGTCTGGCGCGCCGGCATGGCGCAGTGGCAGCCCGCCGGGCAGGTGCCCGAGCTGGCGTCGGTCCTCGCCAGCGTCCCGCCGCCGCTGCCGCCGGCATGAGCGACACGGCTGTCTCGCCGCCCTCGTACCAGTGCGGGGGGTGCGGCGCCCGGGTGGAGTACGCGCCGGGCACCACCACGCTGAGCTGCCCGTACTGCGGGTACCGGCAGGAGATCGCCGGCGCCGGCCGGGAGGTGCGCGAGCACGCGTACGCGGAACTGGCGTCGCTGCCCCGCAAGCCGGTGGCGAGCGTCGGGGCGCACACGTTCGTCTGCCCGGGCTGCGGCGCCCGGACGGAGAGCGACGCGCTGGCACAGCGCTGCCAGTTCTGCGCCACCCCGCTGGTGGCCGACGCCGGAGCGGGTGAGCTGATCGCGCCGGAGGCGGTGCTGCCGTTCGCCGTCGACCGTAACGGCGTGCGGACGGCCCTGGGCCAGTGGTGCGGCAGCCGCTGGTTCGCGCCCGGGAGCCTGAAGAAGATCACCGAGGCGGAGACGCTGAAGGGCACGTACCTGCCGCACTGGACGTTCGACGCGCGGACCGTGTCGGACTACCAGGGTCAGCGGGGCGAGCACTACTACGTCACCGAGACGTACACGGTGACGGTCGACGGCAAGCAGGAGACGCGGACCCGGCAGGTGCGGCACACCCGGTGGCATCCGGCCGCCGGCACCGTCCGCCGGGACTTCGACGATGTGCTGGTGCCCGCCACCACCCACCTGCCCACCGAGCAGTTGGACAAGCTTGCGCCGTGGCCGCTGGCCGAGGTGACCGCCTACCACGGCGACTACCTGGCCGGATACCAGGCCCTGCGGTACGACACCGAGCCCGAGGCAGGGCTGACCGAGGCGAAGGCGCGGATGGCGCCGGTCATCGAGCGGGACTGCCGGTCGGACATCGGCGGCGACGAGCAGCGGGTGTCCGCCGTCGACACCACGTACTCCGACGTGTCGTACAAGCTGGTCCTGCTGCCGGTGTGGATCGCCGCGTACCTGCACGCCGGGCGGTCGTACCAGGTGCTGGTGAACGCGCGGACCGGTCAGGTCATCGGCGAGCGCCCCTACAGTGCGGCGAAGATCGCGGCGGCGGTGCTGGCCGCGCTCGCGCTCGTCGCGGCGATCGTGGTGGCGTACGCGATGAGCCGCTGACGCGTACGGGCCACCGGTGTGCCGCACCGGTGGCCCGTACGCATCGCGCGAGGTGACTGCCCGAGCGGCCGATGCGCCGCCGGGCCGGTCCGCAGGACAGTGAGGGCACGACCACCATCGGCCGGGCGGCGGCGGAGGGGAAACCCGATGGACTCACTGCGAAAGACGTCGCTGGTCGCGGGCGGCGCCTATCTGCTCACCTTCGTCTCGATCCCCACCCTGACCCTGTACGCCCCGATCCGCGAGGCGGACTACGTCCTGGGCACCACGTCGGACGCCCCGGTCGTCCTCGGTGGCGTGCTGGAGATGATCGTCGCGCTCGCCTGCGTCGGCACCGCCGTCGCGCTGTACCCGGTGCTCAAGCACCAGGGCCCGGCCCGGGCGCTGGGTTTCGCCGGCGCCCGGGGCCTGGAGGCAGCCGGCATCCTCGTCGGCGTCGCGAGCGTCCTGACGCTCGTCGCGCTGCGGCGGTCCGGGGCCGGGCCGGACGCGCTCGTCACCGGCCAGGCGCTCGTCGCCTTCTACGACTCGGTGTTCCTGCTCAGCCAGTCGCTCCTGCCGGCAGTGAACGCGCTGCTGGTGGGCACCCTGCTGTACCAGTCCCGCCTCGTGCCGCGCGTGCTGCCGGTGCTCGGTCTCGTCGGCGCGCCACTGCTCGTCGCCTCCGACCTCGGCGTCCTGTTCGGCGCCTGGGACCGGCTGTCGCCGGTGACGGCTGTCGCCGCGCTCCCCATCGCGGTGTGGGAGTTCTCGCTCGGTGTCTACCTGGTCGTGAAGGGCTTCCGGCCCTCGCCCGTCCCGGCCGGCGCGGTCGAGCCCCGGCCGGTCCAGGACGCCACCGTCTGAGCCGGGTCAGGCCCGCGCGCCGCCGTCGACCCGCAGCACCGTGCCGGTGACGAAGGAGGCGCGGTCGCTGAGCAGCCAGGCGGCGGCCTGGGCGATCTCGTCGGGCTCGGCGGCCCGGCGCAACGGCGTGGCGGCCGCGAGCCGGTCGATGATGCCCGGCGACTCGGCGTCCCAGGAGCGCATCATCTCGGTGAGCGTACTGCCCGGGGCGATCGCGTTGACGCGGATGCCCTCCGGCCCGTAGGTGACCGCGGCGGACTCGGTAAGGCTGTTCACGGCGCGCTTCATCGCCCCGTACGCGGGCAGTTCGGGGTTGCCCATCAGGCTGCCGACGCTGGAGTTGTTGACGATCGCGCCGGTGCCGGCGGTGGCCCGGATCGCGGCGACCTCGGCGACCATGGCGAGCCACGGTCCCTTGAGGTTGACGGCGTAGACGTGGTCGAAGTCGTCTTCGCGCACCCGGTCCATCGGTCCGGGCGGCACGATCGTCGCGCCGTTGTTGAAGGCGACGTCGAGGCGGCCGTACACCTCGACGGCGCGGTCGACGGCGGCACGCACGCTCGCCGCTTCGGCCAGGTCGCAGACGACGTACTCGGCGGTGCCGCCCGTGGCCCGGATCTGCTCGGTGACCGCCTTCAGCTGTTCCTCGGTCCGGGCGGCGAGCAGCACCCGGGCGCCCTCGGCGGCGAACAGCCGGGCCGCCGCGGCGCCGATGCCGCGCCCGGCGCCGGTGATGAAGGCGACCTTGCCGGCCAGCAGGCCGGTGGTGGGGTGGACGGTCGTGTCGGTTCGTGTGGTGTCCATGCCGGCAAGCCTGCGTCCGGTCGCGGAGCCCATCCAGGTACGGCCGGTACCTGGTTACGCGCCGCCGCGCACGGGCACACTGGGGTCGTGGACCGACGTGAGCTGGCAGTGTTCCTGCGCAGCAGGCGGGAACAGATCGCACCGGCCGACGTGGGCCTGCCCGCCGGACGGCGGCGCCGCACCCCCGGGTTGCGTCGCGAGGAGGTGGCGCGGCTGGCGTTCATCTCGACCGAGTACTACACGCGGCTGGAGCAGGGCCGGGGTCCGCGTCCGTCGCGGGAGGTGCTGGCCGGGCTGGCCCGCGCGCTGCGGCTCTCCGACGCCGAACGCGACCACCTCCACCACCTGGCCGGGGAGCCGCCCGCGCCGCCGCCCGGGCCACCCCGGGAGGTACGCCAGAGCGTGCTGGACCTGCTGCACCGGCTGCCGCAGGCGGCGGCGTTCGTGACCTCGGCGGCGTTCGAGGTGATCGCCTGGAACGACCTCGCGGCGGCGCTCATGGAGGACTTCTCCGCGGTGTCCCGGCGGGACCGCAACCTGGTCCGCCGTGCCTTCCTCGGCCCGCACCTGATGTACGGCGTGTCGGACGCGAGCGAGTTCGCCCGCCACTCGGTCGGACGGCTGCGCGCCGCCGCGGCCCGCTATCCGGACGATCCGGAGATGGCCGCGCTGATCGCGGAGCTGCTCGCCGGGAGCGAGGAGTTCGCCCGCCTGTGGGCCTCGCACGAGGTGGGCGGCGCACGGACGCTGTGCAAGACGTTCCGGCACCCGCTGGTCGGGCCGGTGACTGTCAACTGCGACGTCCTCGACATCACCGACCGCGACCAGCAGGTGGTCATCTACACCGCCACCCCCGGCTCACCGTCGGAGGAGGCGCTGCGGCTGCTCTCCGTGATCGGCACGCAGCGCATGACGGTGGAGCACTGAGCCACCCGGCGACGGCACGTCAGCAGCCGATCCGGCTGGACCCGACGGCGGCGTCGTCGTACCAGAGGGTGTCGGCGCCGCCGCCGTAGCTCTCCCAGCCCAGCTTCAGGTCGGTGAGCTGCGGTCGCCAGGTGCGGTTGTACCACTGGCCGTCGATGTCGTGCGTCGGCACGCCGTCGGCGGTCAGCCCGGTCACCGCGACGCCGTCCAGCCAGGTACGCAGTTGACCGGCCGAACCGTCCACCATGAACTCGAGGCAGGCCCAGCGGTTGGTGGGCAGCGGCACGCTCTGCGCCACCCCGGCCGGGCTCTGCTCGGGCAGCGTGGCGTCGTCGGAGGCGCGGTTCCACTGGAGCGCGCCGTTCTGGCCGCCCAGCCGCAGGTCCCGGTTGCCGTCGGCGGCGTCGGCCATGGTGATCATCGTGGTGTGGTCGGTGGGCTGGGCGGTGGTGTGCCGCACCCAGATCCGGGCGTACCTGACGCTGCCCAGGCCGCTGAGGTTCTTCGTGGTCCGGACGAACACGTGGTTGCAGTACCCGGCCGCGCCGTTGATGCGGACCGCGCGGCTGCCGCTGTGCGTGGTGGACGTGTCGATGGTGGCCGTGCCGGCGCCGGAACAGTCCGGGCTCACCACGCTCCAGTCACCCGACGGCGTCGAACCGGTCTGGTTCTCGAAACCGTCGCAGAGCACCGCCCCCGCGCACCCGCTCGGCGGTGGGGTGGTCGGCGGCGCCGTCGTGGGAGGTGCCGTGGTCGGCGGCGCGGTCGTCGGCGGCGCCGTGGTCGGCGGCGCCGTCGTGGGCGGGGCGGTCGTGGGCGGGGCTGAGGTCGGCGGCGCCGTGGTGGGCGGCGGTGTGGTCGGGCCGGCGCCGTTGCACGGTACGCCGTTCAGGCTGAACCCGGTCGGCGTGCCGCCTGCGGCGCCGAATGTGCCCTGCACGCCGAACTCGGTCGAGCCGCCGGCCGAGATGCTGCCGTTGTACGACACGTTGCGGGCGGTCACCGTCGACCCGGACTGGCTGACTGTGGCGTTCCAGCCGTTCGTCACGCGCTCGTCCCCGGCGTACGTCCAGGTTACGGTCCAGCCGGAGACGGCTGTGTCACCCGGTGACACCTTGATGTTCGCGGTGAACCCGCCGGGCCACTGGTTGGGTGTGTAGTCGACCCGGCAGCCCTGCGCGGCCGCGGCCGGGCCGGTGAGCAGGGCCGTACCGGCCGCGGTGACGGCGGCCAGCGCGGCGACGGCCGCCACGAGCGGTGCGGGTCGGGCACGGAGAATCGTCATGGAGAGTCCTTCGACGTCGGGCAGGGCGCGGCGGCACGCGTCCCGGATCGGACGCGGCGGCGCGCGAGGATGCGGCGCGGCGATGCGCCAGGGTGAGTGGTCGATGCGTACGACCGATGTGCCCGGCTCGAAGGCGGCCCGGTCAAGCCGCCGAGGTCCGCGGACCTCGGCGACGCCCGAGTCCAATCTATTTATCGCCGCCTATCAAATCAATGTCTGCGCCCGCGCCGCTCAGCGGTGGTTGCCAGCCGTCCCGATAGCGCACGCCGCCGGGCCGCAGCCGGATCCGGTCGTGCGCCGTTCCCGCGACGGGCTCGGTCCGGATGACCGCCGGCCGGTCCACGACGACGCAGACGTCCTCCCCCGGCCACCACCAGCCGCCGGAGCGGGCCAGGCCGGCCCAGGTGTCGAGGTGCCCGTCCTCGTCCGGCCCGTACCGGGCGAGGCCGAGCCGGCGCAGCACGTCGTAGTACGCGATCCATGACGCGTCCTGCTGCCCGTACCAGCACACGGGCACCGGGCCGCCGCTCGCCAGCGCCGCACGCACCGGCAGGTAGAGCCCGTGCGCGAGGCTGCGGTGCAGCGCCGCGCGTACCCCCTGGTGCAGCACGACGGCGAGCGGTACGCCGCTGTCGAGGGCCCGCTGCGGCGGCAGCTCGGGCCACGGCTCCCTGGCCTTACCGGTGCGGGCGGGTGACAGCTCGGGATCGGTGTGCGCCACGCCCGCGCTGAGGGCACCCCGGAGCTGGGACACGATCATGGCGATGTCGCTCGCCACCAGCGGCGTCCTGGGCGGCCGTGCCGCCCGGATGCGGTCGTGGAGCGAGTCGAGTGTGGGCCAGCCGGCGACCAGGGGAATCGCCTTGGCCGGCGAGTCGACCCACTCGAACCGGGGTCGCGGCCGCGACGCCCTCGCGTAGACGGCGGTCAGGCAGCGCTCGGCGGCCGGCCGGTCGGCCGGCTGCGTGTTCAGGGCGTGGTCGAGCCATTCCTGGCGGATCCGGACCGCCTGCTGCCACAGGCCGCCGGGGTCACCGCCGCGAACGGCCTGCGGGATCGTCGCGGCGCCGTCGCGCCGCGTGCGGGCGCTCATCGCGCCGGGGCGTCGCCGCCCTTCAGGTAGGAGATCATGGCCCGACTCTGACTCACGGCGCGGCATCGCTCAAGCGAATTCCGGCCATATAGTGACCGCGTTCGCCGTGCCCGAGGGAGAGAAGGGAACACCGCTGACCGTGGACAGTGACCGCTTGACCCGACCCCCCGTCATCACCGCGCAGATGCTCGTCCGCCGGCCCGCCGCCGAGGTCTTCCAGGCGTTCGCCGACCCGGCGGTGACCACGAGGTTCTGGTTCACCAGGAGCAGCGGCCGGCTGGAACCCGGCGCCACTGTCACCTGGGAGTGGGAGATGTACGGCGTCTCCACCGTCGTCACCGTCAAGGACGTGGAGGAGAACCGCCGCATCCTGGTCGAGTGGGATCCGGAGTCACCCACCCAGGTCGAGTGGCGGTTCCTGCCGGGCGAGGGCGACACCACGCTGGTCCGGATCACCGAGAGCGGCTTCGCCGGCACCGCCGACCAGGCCGTGGGCAGGGCGATCGACTCGATGGGCGGGTTCACCATGGTCCTCTGCGCCTGCAAAGCGCTGCTCGAGCAGGGTGTGCTGCTGAACGCGGTCGCGGACGCCCACCCGAGCGGCTTCGGGGACTGACCGGGTCGGCTGCGGGCGGGCCGGGCCCACCCGCAGCCCTGCACGGGCGGCTGCCGGAGCCCGAAGCCAGCGGAGCACGTGGTGGCCGTCACTGTTCGTCGACCGCCCCGGAACGAGGTTGGTCAGGCCGAGCATCGCCCCGACGAACGCGGCGCCGAGCATCGCCGGCCGCGTCCACGCCGTACCGGTGGACGCCGACGCGACGACCAGCGCCGCCGCGGCGCACAGATTGGCCGACGGGCCACCGAGATAGAACAGCACCATTCGCAGCGGCAATGCCGTCATCGACGGCGAAGGCCCTACCGACACCTCGTTGCGCCAACCGTTGAAGGGCGCGATGCGTACCGCGACGACCGGCAGGCGCAGCAGCTTCGCCACGACGAGGTGTCCGCACTCGTGCAGGACGAGGTGCGGCCACAACGACACGCAGGTGAGGCCGGCGGCGGCCATCGCACCCGGGACGGACTCGGTGACGAGCAGCGCGAACGCCGCCGACTCCACCGCCAGGAGGAGTGACACGGCGACCAGCCGGCGGCGGAGCTTCACCGGAAGAGGGTACGGCCGGGTGACGGGCGGCGTGGCCCCACTGCGTGGCGCGGCTGTCAGCGATGAGTTCGCCCGCCCTGGCCGGTCTGAACTGGTGCGTCCGATCGGATGCGGAACACCAGCCGACCGCAGGAGGAACGATGACCACGACCGTTGCCGACACCACTCCCCCGCCCGTCGCCCGCGGGCTGCACCGGACGCTTTGGGTGCTCCAGATCCTCCTCGGCGTCTTCTTCATCGTCGCCTCGGCCGGCCCCAAGCTGTTCGGCGAGACGAACGCGGTCCAGTCCTTCGAGGACATGGGCGCCGCGCCCTGGTTCCGCTACTTCATCGGCCTCGTGGAGCTGGCCGGTGGCATCGGGCTGCTCGTGCCGCGACTGGCCGGCCTGGCCGCCGTCGGGCTCGCGCTGCTCATGCTCGGCGCCGCCGTCACCCAGGCGTTCATCCTGGACGGCGGCGCGCTGGTGCTCACCCCGGTGGTGCTGTTCGCGCTGTTCGTGTTCATCGCGTGGGGCCGCCGCCACTCGATCGGCCGGCTCCTGCGGCGCTGAGCCGGGGGTGCGCCGGCCGGCCCGTCAGGGCCACCAGTGCACCCCCGGGTTCACCCGCCCGAACCAGTCGAAGACGGCCATGTTGTCCCACTGGTTCCCGGTGCCGTTGATGTTCGCCGGGTCCCAGCCGTTGCCGCTGACCGCGTACCAGGTCGGCTCCCAGTAGAAGACACCGATCGCGCCGGCGTTGCGGGCGGTGTTCTGCACCCAGTCGAACTCCTGGGCCTGCCCGGCCCAGGTCGCGCTGATGCCGTCGCAGGTCGCGTCGCCGATGGCGTTCGGCTCGCCGTCGGCGTTGTCGCGGGTGAAGGGGTACGCGGTCTCCACGATCACCACCGGCTTCCCGTAGCGGCCGCGCAGGTCGACGATGTTGTTGTAGAGGTTGGCCAGGCTGCCGTGCCACATGCAGTAGTACGACAGGGCGGTCATGTCCCACTGCACGCCCTGCGCCCGGATGCCGTCGTAGAACCACCGTGCGTTGGCGTTGCTGTCGGCGTTCGCGGTGTGGATCATCACCGGGATGCTGCTGCCGCAGGTCTTGACCGCGTTGTAGCCCTGCTTGAGCAGCCAGGCCAGCGGGGCGAAGTCGTTGTTGACGACCCTGCCCTCGTTCCACAGCATCCCGACGTTGATCTCGTTGCCGATCTGCACGCTGTCCGGCGGCGTGCCCTGCCCCCGCAGGGCGGTGCAGACGTCGTACGTGAAGGCGTACACGTCGTCGCGCAACTGGCTGAGGCTGTGGCCGGCCCAGGCGGCCGGCTTGTACTGCTTGCCCGGGTCGGCCCAGGTGTCGGAGTAGTGGAAGTCGATCAGCACCTTGAGGCCCTTGGCCTTCGCCGTACGCGCCTGGACGAGCACCTTGCTCTTGTTGTTGTAGCCGCTGCGCGGGTTGTTCCAGACGCGCAGCCGGACGTAGTTGACGCCGACGGACCGGAGGATGTCCAGCGGGTCGCGGGCCACCCCGTTGGCGTCGTAGTACTGAGCGCCCAGGTCCAGGCTGCGCTGCAAGGAGGAGACGTCGGCGCCGCGCATGGTGAGCGTGTTGGCGGCGGCGACCGGCGCGGGCGTACCCCCGAATGTGGTGGTGACGGCGAGGACGACGGCCGTGACGGCCCCGACCAGGGTGCGGTGGCGGTGCGATGTGCTCACGATGCTCCTCTCAGCCGGTCGCGGACGGTGCTCAGCCCACCGCGCAGGGGGCCCCGTTGAGCGAGAAGGCGGTCGGCGGCGCGTCGCTCGCGCTCCACCGCCCCTGGAAGCCGAACGTCGCGGAGCCGTTCGGCGCGATGAGGCGGTTCCAGTCGGCGTTGCGGGCGATCACCGCGGCGCCGGTCTGGCTGACTGTGGCGTTCCACGCGGTGGTGACCTGCTGGTCCCCCGGGAAGCCGAAGGTGAGGGTCCAGCCGTCGACGGGCGCCGTGCCGGTGTTCTGGACCGTCACCGCCGTCACGAAGCCACCCGGCCACTCGGACTGGTTCCGGTAGGTGACCCGGCAGGTCGACGGCGGCGGTGGCGGTGGCGTGGGCGTCGTGGGCACGGTGACCGTGTTGGAGGCGATCGACACGTTGCCGGCGGCGTCGCGGGCCCGCACGTAGTACAGCGTGCGCAGCGGCGTCGGCGCCGGCAGCGACATCGTGTACGTGGTGCCCGGCACGGTGGCGACGCGCGTGGAGGTGAACCAGCCGTCGAACCGGTAGACGTCGTAGGCGAGCACGCCGACGTCGTCTGTCGACGGTGACCACGACAGCCTGGCGGTCGAGTCGGTCACCTCGCCGACCGTGAGGTTCCCCGGTGCGCTGGGCGGGGTGGTGTCCGGGCCGGTGTCCGTCACCGGCGTGACCACTGTCAGCGGGTCGCTGGCGGGCGAGCGACGGTTGTCCCCGTCCCGGGCCGACACCCGGAACGTGTACTGCCGGCCCGGCTGGATGTAGTTGGTGACCGTCGCGGTGGTGACGTCGCCGAGGCTGAGGCTGTAGACCACGTCGTCGAACGGGCTGAGGTAGACGATGTCGTACCCGACGACGGGGCAGCAGCCGCGCGTGGCGGCCGTCCAGGTGAGCGTGACGGACGTGCTCCGTACCTGGGTGGCGGTCAGGTTCGTGGGCGCGCTCGGCGGGAACGGCGTGGTGCTGGGCGGGTCGGGCGGCTTGGGCGTCGACGTGGGCGTCACGGTCCCGGTCGGGGCCGCGACGGGCGTCGCGGCGCCGCCGGGCGCCGGAGCGGCAGCGGGGTACGCGGTGCCGGCGTCCGCCGGCGGGGCGGCGCTCAGGGCGGTGACGAGTACGGCGGTGGACAGCGCGACGGCGACCGGCAGACCCGGCCGCAGGCGGCGCAGAAGTGAGGACGAGGAGACGGCGGCCATGGGTAGACGATGCCCGTCAGGCATCGATGATCGCCAACGTGTCCCACGCCTCGGCCGGCGCGACGAACTCCGCCTCATTCGTCGTTTCGCGCCGCTTATGTCAGCAATAGGCCACAATCGGAGAGACAGGGTGAGCCACTGCGGAACGGCCCACCGCACGCACGAAAGGCTGGACGGGACGCGGCGATGGCCACCTTCGAGTACCGCTGCCCGCAGGACGGCAGCTTCGACGTCGTGACGCCGGTCGGCACCGCGGACCCGTCGACGGGCTGCCCCCGGTGCGGGTTGCCGGCGGCCCGGGTGTTCTCCGCGCCCCGGCTCGCCCGCATGCCGGCGGCGCTGCGCGACGCCATGGACCGGACCGAGCGCAGCGCGGAGCAGCCGGAGGTGGTCGGGCGGGTGCCCGGCCGTCGTCCGGCACGCCGCTCGACGAACCCGGCCCACGCCCGTCTGCCCCGATGGTGACCGGGCTCGGGCAGTCCACCTGACCCGCCGCGGCGGGACGCACGAGAAGGGCTCGACACCGTGCCTGAACTGCTGTTCCCTCTAGACTCGACGAAGAGGTTCACCGACCAGGAGAAGGTCGGGCACAACCGCTGGCATCCCGACATCCCGCCCGTGGCGACGGTACGGCCCGGACAGTCGTTCCGCGTCCACTGCCGCGAGTGGTTCGACGGCGCGATCCACAACGACGACTCCGCCGAGGACATCCGGGATGCTCCGCTGACCCGGGTCCACGCTCTCAGCGGCCCGTTCGCCGTCGAGGGCGCCGAGCCGGGCGACCTGCTCATGGTCGACATCCTCGACATGGGCCCCATCCCGCAGGAGTCCGGTCCGCTGGCCGGCCAGGGCTGGGGCTACACGGGCATCTTCCCCACCGGCAACGGCGGCGGCTTCCTGACCGAGCAGTTCCCCGACGCCTACAAGGCGGTCTGGGACTTCAGCGGCCGCAAGGCCACCTCCCGGCACATCCCCGGGGTGTCGTTCACCGGGATCGCCCACCCGGGGCTGATGGGCACCGCCCCGTCCGCGTCGCTGCTGGCGACCTGGAACCAGCGGGAGGGGGCGCTGATCGCGACCGCGCCCGACCGGGTGCCGCCCCTGGCCCTGCCCCCCGAGCCGCAGGACGCGATCCTAGGCAGCCTCACCGGCGCCGACTTCGACCGGGTGGCCGGGGAGGCGGCGCGTACCGCCCCGCCTCGGGAGAACGGCGGGAACCAGGACATCAAGAACTTCACAGTCGGCAGCCGGGTCTTCTACCCGGTGTTCGTGCCGGGCGCCAACCTGTCGCTGGGCGACCTGCACTTCTCCCAGGGCGACGGAGAGATCACCTTCTGCGGCGCCATCGAGATGGGCGGCTTCGTCGACCTGCACGTAGACCTGATCAAGAACGGCATGCAGACGTACGGCGTCGCCGAGAACACGATCTTCATCCCGGGCGACAACCCGCCGCAGTTCAGCCAGTGGCTGGCCTTCTCCGGGCTCTCGGTCACCCTCGACGGCGAACAGCGGTACCTCGACTCGCAGCTCGCCTACCAGCGCGCCTGCCTGCACGCCATCGACTACCTGACCCGCTTCGGCTACCAGCCGGAACAGGCGTACCTGCTGCTCGGCGCCGCACCCATCGAGGGCCGGCTCTCCGGCGTGGTGGACATCCCCAACTCCTGCGCGACCGTCTACCTGCCCACCGAGATCTTCGACTTCGACATCCGCCCCTCGGCCGCCGGTCCGACCCGCATCAACCCGGGCAAGGGCGCCCCGAAGGCCACCATGCGGTGAGCGGCTGAGCACGCCGAAGGCCGGTGGTGCGGCGACGGGACGCGCACGCTACGGTTCGCGGAGGAGCACCCTGCCCGGCGCGACGAGCAGACAGGAGACCTCATGCAGAAGTCATCCCTCACCGCACTGGCCCGCGAGCAGCTGGAACTCGCGCACACCTCCTCCAGCGGCCGCAGCAGCTCCACCGTCTACGGCGGCCACGAGCACACGCTCCGGCAGACGCTGATCGCGCTGACCGCCGGGCAGATGCTCGGCGAACACGAGAACCCCGGCGAGGCCACCGTCCACGTCCTGCACGGCCGGGTCCGGCTCGGCGCCGGCGAGACCTCCTGGGACGGTGCTGCCGGCGACCTGCTGATCGTGCCGGACCGCCGGCACAATCTGGAGGCGCTCGAAGACTCAGCGGTGCTGCTCACCGTCGCCAAGCGCTGACGGTCCGGCCCCGGGAGGCCGGCAACCGTGCCGGGGCGTCAACGGCCGTCTCGAACGCGCCGTCAGCCGTCAGGGCGTCTATCGGCTCACCGACGAATCCGCCGCTCGACTGGGCGCCCTGCTCGACGGGGCGCCGGCCCCCGAGCCGGGGTCGTGAAGGCGTACCCGGACTGCCGGGAGAGGCTTTGACAGCAGCGCGTGCCGCCGCTCGGCGGCGATGTCACACTGCGGCAGTGGAGCGCTTTCGGTGTGCGGGCTGCGGGAAGCCGCTGAGCGTCCCGGTCCGGTTGGTGGAACTGCCGGCGGCGCCGCACTGGTCGGTCCTGGACTGCCACCAGGTGAACCCGCCGCTCCTTGGCCCCGGCACCTACGCGATCGACGAGGCCGCCTACGGCCGTGATCAGGTCACCGACACCTTCGTCCTCTCGCCCGGCGACGTACGCGGGACACGCTTCGTCCATGACCGCGTCCGCACGGGTTGCTGGTCGATGGTGGGCTGGATCCCCTGCGTCGCCTGTCAAGGCTGCGGGGCCGTGATCGCCTCGCGGACCGACGACTGCGGGACGGCGCAGGAACTGCGCTTCTTTCCCGCGATGGTTGTCCGGGAGCGGTGTGACGACGGGCCGGACCGCGTGACCGATCCTTTCGCGCTGATCGCCGACTGGGACCGTCCTGCGCCCGACACCAGACGGCACCGTGGGGTGCCCGAGCCGACCCGTCCTCGTCCCGAACTCGTCGCCACCCGCTGGGGCGGCCGAGGCGTGCGGGAAGCTCTCTTCCGGGACGATCCGCCGGCCTGACCCGGCCGCGCGCCGTCCGCACGTGGGCCGAGGCGGGTCTGACCACCTTTTCCGAGCCTCAAGCGGTGGCGTCGGCGAGCAGTCGGGCGGCCAGGGCCCGCACCTCGTCCTTGAGTTCGTCCGGTCGGTCGATCGTGAACGGCCAGCCGAGCCCGGCGAGCATCTGTGCCGCACCGTCGAGCCGTTCGGCTCGGGCGGTGAGACGCACTCCGCCGGGCACCTCGGTGAGCGTGCCGACCGAGGGCGGGATTCGTCGCTGCGCCTGCTCCAGGCTGGTGTGCAGCACCACGGAGATGTCGTGCGCGTACGGCACGGCTGCCAGACCGGTGAGTACCTGCGTGGTGGGATCGAAGCCGGCCGGGATGTCGAACCTGCCCTGAAGGGGGTGGGCTGTCCCGATGCGGTCGAGGCGGAACGTCCGTACGGCCTGGCGGTGGTGGTCGTGACCGGTGACGTACCAGCGGCAGGCGTGGAAGACCAGCCCGTACGGGTCGAGCCGGCGCTCGCCGGACTGGCCGCGCCAGGTGGTGTAGGTGATGCTCACCGGTTGCTGA
The DNA here is from genome assembly GCF_040648395.1 of Micromonospora sp. NPDC049151. NCBI lineage: Bacteria > Bacillati > Actinomycetota > Actinomycetes > Micromonosporales > Micromonosporaceae > Micromonospora > Micromonospora sp. NPDC049151. The sequence goes on along the minus strand of NZ_JBEZDP010000013.1, from coordinate 116,023 downwards.
TGCCGGGCCGCTTCGGCGAGCACCAGCAGCACCTCGATGCCGGGCGGGGCCGACTTCCGGACCCGTGCGGTGAAGTCCACGGTCTCCAGCAGCGAATCGATTCGCCGGGCGAGAACGGCCGGCAGCACCCGGCGAATCTTCGCGGTCGCGCTCTCGGCGGCCGCGCCTTCGATGGTGACCAGCCCGGCCCGGGTAGCGGCGACGAGCCCGAGCATGACGGCGACCGCCTCCTCGTCGGTGAGCATGAGCGGCGGCAGCTTGTATCCAGGCGCGAGCCGGTATCCGCCGTAGCGACCGCGCCGGGCCTCGACCGGGATGCCCAGGTCGGCGAGGTGCGCGGCGTACCGGCGGACCGTGCGCTCGTCGACGCCCAGCCGACCGGCCAGGTCCGCGACGGTGAAGCCGCCGCCGGCCTGGAGGATCTCCAGCAACGCCAGTACGCGCGCGGTCGGCCGGGTCAAGAATCCCCATTTCTCATCCGGGCGGAACATGTCCGGTATTGATCGTAGCGTGGCATGCATGACGACCTTCGTACTGGTTCCCGGGTTCTGGCTCGGCGCATGGGCCTGGCGGCCGGTCACCGCCGCCCTGCGCGGGCACGGCCACGAGGTGTACCCGCTGAGCCTGACCGGCCTGGGCGAGCGCGCCCACCTGGCCCGCCCGGACACCGACCTCGACGTCCACGTCACCGACGTGGTCAACCTGCTGCGCTACGAGGACCTGCACGACGTGGTTCTCGTCGGGCACAGCTACGCCGGCGCGGTCGTGACGACCGCCGTTGCCGACCGCATGACCGACCGCATCGCCCAACTGGTTTACGTCGACACCGGCCCGCTACCCGACGGCGCGGCGAACGCCGATTTCAGCCCGCCCCAGGAGCGTGAACGCAACGCGGCGGTGGTCGCCGAACACGGCGACGGCTGGCGGCTGCCACCCCCGCCGTGGGCCGAGCTGGCGGCGGGCGCGGCAGACGTTGATGAATCGGTCGTCGCGTTGCTCGCTGAGCGGTCGGTGGCCCAGCCGTGGTCGACTGCCACCACCCCGGTGCGGCTCACCGGGGCGTGGGAGAAGGTGCCCCGCCTCGGCGTGCTGTCGAGCTTCACCGTCGAGCAGGCACGCCAGATGGCCGCCACCGTGCCGCTGTGCCGGCACATGGCCGGCGATCCGTGGCGGTACGAGGAACTGCCGACGTGGCACTGGCCGATGCTCAGCCGACCGGTCGAGCTGGCCCAGATCCTGCACCGAGCCAGGCCGACGGCGTAGCCCGCGATGCCCGGGCGACCTGAGTGCGGCCGCCCGGGCACCGAAGCGGTTGACCAGCCCGCACCTGCTCAGATGTTGGAGCCGTCCGGCGGCAGCCCGGGCGGTGGCTGCGGGGATCCGCCCCGGCCGGCAGCCGGTGGACAGGACATGCCCAGGGTGTAGGCCGTCATGGACAACGAGCCGTAGGCGTAGCCGTCGACCAGGACCTCGGTGTCGGGGGTGTCCGTGGCTGCGGCCAGACCGGCGAGATACAACGCGGGGATGAAGTGGTCCGGTGTCGGTACCGCACGGCGGAAGTCCCCGTGCGCGTCGAGGGTCGCGTACTCGCCCGGGTCGGTCAGCATCCGGGTTTTGGCGTCCTCGTCGAAGCGTCGCGCCCAGTCGAAGCCGTCGTCGGCCAGCGCCCAGTCCATGCCGCGCAGGTTGTGCACGACATTGCCGCTCGCCACGATCAGCACTCCACGCCGACGCAGTGGAGCGAGCCGGGCGCCGAGTTGAAGGTGGTAGTCCATCGGCTTGTCGGCGTTGATGCTGAGCTGGACGACGGGAATCGTCGCGTCCGGAAAGGCATGCGTCAGCACCGACCAGGTGCCATGGTCGATGCCCCAGCTGTCGACGTCCGCCCCGACCCAGGTCGGATGGACGACGTCACTGACCTCCTCAGCCAGTTCGGGCAGCCCCGGCGCCGGGTACTGCACCTCGAACAGCTCCTGAGGAAACCCGTAGAAGTCGTGGATGGTCCTCGGCCGGGGCATCGCGGTGACGGCCGTGGCGTTTATGTACCAATGGGCACTGACCACCAGGATCGCGCGGGGACGCGGCACCGCAGCGCCGAAGGCTCTCCACGCGGAGGTGTACCGGTTGACCTCGAGGGCGTTCATGGGGTTGCCGTGGCCCAGGAACGCCGCGGGCATCAAGACATCCAAGGCCGGATGTACGTCTGAAGGCACGTGGACACGATAGTGCCCCCTCACAGCGGCTCCGGCCTGAATCACGCTCCTCGGGGGATCGGAGATCGAGCCTGGCGATGAGACCATGATCGGGTGACGCCCTTCCACATCGATGTGCCCGAAGCCGTCCTGGAGGACCTGCGGGCTCGGCTTTCGCGGACGAGGCTCGTGCCGGCCGCACCGGGAGAGCCGTGGGCCGCCGGCACCGACCCTGGCTACCTGGCAGATCTGGTGCGGTACTGGCTCGACGGATTCGACTGGCGTGCGGCCGAGCGTGCCCTCAACCGGTACCCCCAGTTCGTCACCACGGTCCGAGGCACGCCGGTCCACTTCGTTCATGTCCGCTCGGCATCGCCCGACGCCACGGCGCTGATCCTGACCCACGGCTGGCCCAGCGCGTACACGGAGATGCTGCCCCTGGTGTCCCGGCTCGCAGACTTCGACCTCGTCATACCGAGCCTGCCCGGCTTCGTCTTCTCCGGGCCACTCGCCGAGGGCCCGACGACCGAGGCAGCTGTCGCGGACGTGTGGGCCGAGCTGATGACCCGTCTGGGCTACGACCGCTTCGGCGCCTACGGTGGCGACATCGGCTCCGGCGTGTCGACGTGGCTCGGCGCCCGCCACGCAGATCGGGTCATCGGGGTCTTCTCGCAGCACATCAAGTTCCCCCCGGCGGACCGCAGGGGCGACCTCAGCCCGGCCGAGGAGGCGTTCATCGCCATGCTCGACGCGAAGGCCCAAGACGACTGGGGCTACGGAATCATCCAGGAGACACGGCCCGACACCCTTGCGGCCGCGCTGAGCGACTCGCCGTCCGGACTGGCCGCATGGATCATCGAGAAGTACCAGCGCTGGAGCGACTGCGGCGGCGACATCACCCGCCGGTTCGGCTTCGACGAGCTGCTGACCACCGTGATGCTGTACTGGGTCACCAACTGCATCGGCACGTCCTTCCGGCCCTACCGTGACGACCGCCTGGCCCCCCACCTGCCAATGGTCGCCGTGCCCGCCGGAATCACTGTCAGCGTGGAGGACGCCGGCCTGCCCCGGTCGTTCGCCGAACGCACCTACGCCAACCTCACCCACTGGCGCGAGCCCACCGTCGGCGGCCACTTCCTCGCCCAGGAAGAGCCCGACCTGCTCGCTGCCGACCTGCGCGCGTTCTTCAGCGTGCTCCATTGATCCAGCGGGTAGGCCGCCAGTTCCACGCGGGTGGCGCCCGGTCGTCCGTACCCGGTCGAACACCCGGCTCCGATTCGGCTGGCATGGGCGGGCCGGTCTCCCTGGTCCAGCCGAGGAACCGGCGGTGCAACACGCCCGCCGGCGTCCAGGGCATGTCCTCGGTGGCCTGGACGAGATAGGCGCCGAGGTACAGCGCCAGCGACACCGGCGCATCCATGAACTCCGCGCGCAGCTCGCGCTTGCGCGTAGGGCACGGCCAGGGCAGGTCGCAGCCGCCACAGCTCCACACCGGCATGACCGGCCCGTGGGTGGTCACCGCGCACCCTCCAGGAACCGCGCGGTGATCGCCCGCGCCTGCCGGCTCGTCGCCCATTTCACCTGCCAGCACGGGTACGGCGTGAGCCGCGCCCACCACGCCCGGCACCCGGCACACATGCCGTCGAGCCCTCGGACATGAACCGCGAGGATCGCCTGTTCCTGCTCGCTGCTCACTGCTCACCCTCCGACGGCCAGTGGCCCCGATCGATCGGAATCCGGTGCCGGGCGCGACACGGCAGGTCGGACCCACAGCGGCAGACGCGCCGCCAGAGCCGCCACGACCACACCGGCCGGTGCCTGCGAGCAAGAGTCAGCGCGGTGGCAGACAGGTATTCGTCATACGAGACGCGCCGCTCCCGCGACATCGATGTGTCCCCGGCTCCCGCCGGGGCCTGTTGCCCGCCTCGCGCCTGGTCCAGCAACCGCCGCCGGGCAATGTCCTGCTCCATCATCTGGATGCGCTGCCCGACGCCGTACGCCGTCGGAATCGACGGGAGGTACCGGCCCACGAGTCGCCGCAGGGGCCCGACAGGCACCGTCATCTACTGGCCCTCCGTGATGAGAGCACGAAGAGGCACTGCTGATGTGCCTCGATCCGCGCCCGGTTCAGTGAGGTCCAGCGTCGCGCCGCGTGCGCCTACGATCCAGAAGGTGACTGTCCGCTAACCAGGCGTGCTGTCCGCTGTTGATCGTCGGACCGGGGCGTACTCGACGCACAGTTCACGGAGCATCGCGGCCTCGGGCACTCCGAGATCCTCGACCTTGGCCAGCAGTTCCGCGGCTCGCCACCAGTTCGACGGCACCACTCGCCCGGATGCCACGGCCTGCGCCCCGAGCGCAACCGCTTCGTCCGACTGACCGGCGGCGACGAGAGCAAGCCCGAGGTCGAGACGCGCCGATGCCGACCGGCGTGGCCGCGCTCCCCCGTCGCCGTGCGGATCCAGATCGGCCAGTACGGCCCGAGCCACCTGCTCGGCGCCCGGGTCACCGGCCCACGCCAAAGTCGTGGCCGTATAGGCGGCGGCCTTGGCAGGGTCGTAGCGATAGTGATGCTCGGCTCGCTCGGGAACGGGCAAGTTCGCCGCCAACCTCTCTACCCGATCCAGCGTTCGCCGGGTGGCAGCAACGTCCCCAATGCGAGCCCATGCACGGGCCTCCTGAGCAGTAGCCTGGATCCTGGCCGAGCTGCCCTGAGGCGCGACCCGTTGAGCCTGCTGGGAAAGATCGAGTGCCGAACGGTAGTCACCTTGCGTCAGCACGTCCCAAGCCCGCGTCTCCAGACACCATGCCTGGATCTCGGGATGCTCAGCATGTTCGGCAAGGTCACGGGCAGCTCGCAGATGAGCAGCCGCAGCATTCCGCTGCCGCAAATCGATGTGGACCGTGGCCCGCAGCACGGCCAGCCAACCGCCGGCAACCAACAGCCGACGCTGTTGAGCAAGCGTCACCCGCCCGTCCAGCAGCCGCACCACATAGGAGAGGTGCCGCCGCACCAACGGCAACAGATCCGCCGGCGCCATCGTCGGATAGGAGCTGGCAAGGTCGTCAACGCCCTGCTCGATCCGCTCGAGCATGTCGTTGCTGACATCACTCGCGGCGACTCTCGCCCGCAACTCGCCGGCCTCGGCCGCATGGTCGATCGGCGCATCGACCAGCCGAGCAAGCACTCCCCCGGCGTCGAGAATCCGGTCCAGGTGACGCGCTGTGTCGACCGTCGGAGCCTTGAGCCCTGCCTCCAACTCGTGCAGATGGCTCTTACTCCGATGAGCGAGTTGCCCGAGAGACCGAAGCGACAGGCCACGCCGCTCCCGAAACTCCCGCAGAGCTACCCCAAAGCGCGGATCGACGGACGAGGCCATAACGCCGCTCCAAGCTCAAGAGGCCAGGCGAATCAGCCGGCCGCCACCCATCGACGGTACCCCGACTCTCCGTACGCGGATGCCCACGCTGCTCCGTGAGCGGGCCAGGGCCAGGGTGACAAGGTGGAGCGCCCTACCGGACGTAAGACCTTGTCCGCCTGGCCCTGGTCTGCCCGGCTTGCCGCGCCTCGACCCGCACCGAGCGGAACGCGCTTGATCTCGTAGAGGCGGACTCGGCAACAGGTCCTCCACTGGCCCGAGCACGCATCAGCTGACGCCGGTCATGACCGGACCGCCCCTATGTCGGTCAGGCGCGGGTGCGCTGTCGCAGCCGGGTCGACACGACAGCGACAACCGCCATGAGGACCGCGACCACCAGGGACGGCAGCGCGTCGGGCCGGCGCAGCAGTTCCCCCGTCAACCCACTGTTGTCCAGCTGGTAGAGCGTACCCAGGAGAAGGGTGGGGACGACGGCGATCAGCAGCCGCTGATCGGCCGTCGCCACCCACAGGAAGGCCGCCACGCCGACGATCACCATGGCGGCGGCTGCCGCCCGCACGCCCGGGTCGACCATGCGGAAACCGCCCGCGGGGATCAGGTGCAGGGCGAGTATGCCGGCGGTGACCAGAACAGCGTTGGCCCGGGGCGCCGGCGGCACGTCCGCCGGACGCCGCAGGCCCAGAATGATCAGAGGCGCGGCGACGATCGGCGCCCACCACTGTGGCAGGCCGTTGGAGAACAGGTACGTGGAGATCACGGTCGGCACCACCGCCGCAGCCACCGCCAGGGCGGCAGCGGTACGGGCGCGGCCCGCGACGAGCGCCACCAGCGCGGCGATCAGCACGATCTCGTGGACGCCCTGATTCTTGACGACGGTCAGGGGGTCCGAGAGTCCGCCGAACTGGAATGCCTCGATGATGTCGTCCAGGCCGATGAGCACACCCAACGCCAGCACCGCCATGGCGCCCAGGTGGATGCCCTGCCAGAACAGCACGGCGGTGGGCCGGGGCGCGGTGCTGCCACCGTGTACCCGTAGGGCGCCGCGGATCAGCGATGCCGCCTGCCGGAGGCTGGGCCAGCGGCGGGTGGTCGGTTCGTCGCCGATCAGCGTGTCGATCAGCTCGTCGGCGCGTTCGCGGCGGTAGTCGGCGGGGTAGGCCCGCAGCAGCATCCGGTAGCGCTTTTCCAAGACATCGGAACTCATGCTGGTCTGATCCTCGCGGTAGAAGGTTGACGGGCGATTGCCTGCGATGCGACCCGGCGTGGCAGGCGGTCCATGACCACCCGGGCGGCCTGGGCGAGCCGGTCGGCCTCTTCGGTGAGTACGCGACAGCCCTCGTCGGTGAGCCGGTAGTAGCGACGGGCACGCCCGTTGACGATCTCCTCACCGTCGGTGGTGACGAGTCCTTCGCCGAGCAGCCGGTCGATCACGGAGTACAGCGATCCGGCGGCGAGGGTCACCCGCCCGTCGGACAGCTCATTGACCCGCTTGATCACGGCATAACCGTGGAGCGGTCCGCCGAGCAGAGCAGCAAGGACGAAGTAAGACGGTTCCCGTAGCGCGGGACGCGAAGCTGATCCCATGAGCCGAATATACAAGCAACTTGAGTATCAGTCCAGAGTGACCATGCACAGTGGCGCGTCCTGCGACGACCTTGCCCGAATCATCTTAATGATTAAGATAACCGCCATGAGTGCATCGACAGGCTTCTCAGTGGCGATCGCCGGCGCCGGCCTCTCCGGCCTCTGCCTCGCCCAGTACCTGATGCGCGCCGGCATCGACGTGCACGTCTACGAGCGGGACCCGGGCCCCTTCATCCGGCGGCAGGGCTACCGGATCATTCTCGACCGGTACGGGCTGGCGGCACTGCGCGAGAGCCTGCCGCGCCCGCTGTACCGCCTGGCGCTGGCCACCGGCGACGAGCCCGGCGGGCAGCTGCGCTTCACCGACAGGCGGCTGCGGGACGCCTTCACCGTCACCTTCAAGGACGACCCGCACGAGACCCGTCAGGTGGACCGGCTGACCCTGCGGTCGATCCTGCAGTCCGGGCTGGACGGGCGCATCCACTACGGCAAGACCGCCGTCGCGGTGGACAGCGGCGGCCCGGCCGGGCTGCGGCTGCGGTTCTCCGACGGCGGGGCCGCAGCCGCGACGGTCGTGGTGGGCGCGGACGGCGTCGGCTCGGCGCTACGCGCGCAGCTGGTGCCGGACGCCGACCCGGCGGACACCCCGATGGCGGGCATCTACGGCCGGTCACCGCTGTGGCGCGACGGCGCGAGCGTCATCCCGGACGCACTGCGTACCAGCGGGGTCCTGGCCATCGCCGACCGGCCGGGCAGCGCCTTCTTCTTCACCTCCATGCGGTTCGGCGAGAGCCCACGGGAGGCGTTCACGCGCCTGGCCCCGGGCAGCTACGCCCCCACCGGCGACGACTACGTCATGTGGGCGCTGCTGCTGCGGCGCGACGAGCTGCCCGGCGGCGTACGCGGAGATCTGCGGGCACTGTGGCACCTGGCGGCCAGCCGGAGCAGGGACTTCCACCCGCTCGCCCGGCGGCTGGTCGACACGGCCGAACTGGACGCCACGGTGCTGAACCTCTTCGCCACCGGGCGGCGGCCGATCCGGTGGGCCGTCCCCCGGGCGACGATGATGGGCGACGCCGTGCACGTCATGCCGCCGTTCGGCGCGCACGGCGGCAACACCGCGCTCCGCGACGCCGCCCTGCTCGGCCGGCGACTGGTCGACGCCCGGGACAACGGCACACCCGTGGAGGAGGCGATCGCCGGATACCAGGACGAGATGGTGCCGTACGCCTTCCGCGCCGTCGACACCGCCGGGAAGCTGATGCACCGTCTCACCGGCGGCGCGGCGGCGCCGCACTGGGTGCTGACCCGCGTGTTACCTCGGCTGCACCGGGTCACCGTGCCGGAGGCATGATTGCCCGCATGTCCCACGATCCGGCCCGCGCCTCCGCGATCGCCGACCTGATGCGCGCCGGGCGGGAGACGTCGCGGCTGTCCATGGTGTTCCGGTACGCCGTCGCGGAGCGGTTGGGCCTCACCGTGAGCGACCTGGAATGCCTCGACTACCTGGCCGACATCGGATCCGCCACGGCGGGGCAGATCGCCGAACGGACCAACCTCACCACCGGGGCGGTCACCAGCATGCTCCGCCGGCTCCAGCGGGCCGGCTACGTGACCGCCGAGCGCGACCCGGCGGACCGGCGGCGAGTCGTCGTCACGGTGCGCCCGGAGCGGGTCGCCGACCTGGAGCGGCCGTACGAGCGTTTCGCCGAGCGGGCGGAACGGCTCGTCGAGGGCTACAGCGCCGATGAGGTCAGATTGCTGGTCCGGCACCACGACCGCCTCCAGGCGATGTACCTCGCGGAGTTGGACCACCTCCGCGACGGCGACACCGCGCAGTGGTCCGCCTGAGCCGGCGTCTCCTGTCGCTCCGCCGCTATCCCACAGCCGCCAGGAAGTCCGAGTAGAACAGGCCCAGGCCGGCCGCGACGCAGACTCCGGCCACGATCCAGAATCGGACCACGATGGTGGACTCGCTCCATCCGGCCAGCTCGAAGTGGTGGTGCAGCGGCACCATCCGGAAGACCCGCTTGCCGGTGGTCCGGTACGAGACGATCTGGATCACCCAGGTCGTGGTGATGATGACGAACAGCCCGCCGATCAGGATCGAGAGCAGCGTCGTACGGGTCACCACCGCGAGCCCGCCGATCAGGCCGCCCAGCCCGAGCGCGCCCACGTCCCCCATGAAAATCCGCGCCGGGGACGTGTTCCACCACAGGAAGCCCACGCAGGCGCCGGCCGCCGCGGCCGCGATCATGGCGATCTCCAGCGGATCGCGGACCTGGTAGCAGTACTCGTTCACGCGGGCGTACCCGTCGTCGGCGCACCAGTGCCGGTACTGCCAGAAGCCGACCAGCGAGTACGCGCCGAGCACCAGGATCGACGCGCCGGTGGCCAGGCCGTCGAGGCCGTCGGTGAGATTCACACCGTTGGACATCGCCGTGATCACGAAGATGAAGACCAGGACCGCGCCGACCTTGCCGACATCCAGCCAGCTGATGTCGCGGATGAGCGAGATGTGCTCACTGGCCACGGTCTGGCCGTTCGTGCTCGGCACGTACAGCGCGGCCACCCCGAACCCGCCGCCGACGAGGGCCTGCCCGAGCAGCTTGCCCTTTGCGGACAGCCCGTCGGAGTTGCGCCGGCGCACCTTGAGGAAGTCGTCGAAGAAGCCGACCGCGCCGCAGAAGACGAACAACCCGAGCAGCACCAGGGCCGTCATGGTGGGCCCCTCCTGCGCGATCTGCCGTTCGGGCAGGGTGGTCAGGGCGAGGTGCCCGGCGACGTACGCGAGGACCGTCGCCACGATGAAGACGACGCCGCCCATCGTGGGCGTGCCCACCTTGCCCTCGTTGCTGGCCAGCCCGATGGACCGGATCGGCTGACCTGCCTTCAGCGCGCTGAAGACGCGCACCGCCACCGGCGTACCGAAAAGGGAGATGACGAAGGCGACAGCGGCCGCGACGATGACCGCCCTCACCGGCGGGCCTCCGCGAGATCCGGGTTCCGCACCGCGTCCCCATCACCCTTCCCGACCGGCGCGTGACGTGCCGACCTGAGCCGCCGGCGCTGACGGATCTTCGCGAAGTCATCGATCACGACACCTGAGCTTGCCATCCGGCGGCGGAGGGGGCAGCCCCGCGACCGCCAGCACGCCGAAGGTGGCGCGTATGCCGTAGCGTCAACGAGCATGAGAACGATGCTGGTGTCGCTCGCGGTGGTCGTGGTGACGGTGCTGGCACTCGTCGTCTTCGTCGCCCGGCGCGACCGGACGAGGCGCCCGTCGGACGAGGATTCGGCTGCGGTCCGCCGGGCCGGCGCCGACCAGCACCGGCACGATGCACAGCGTCAGGCCGGGGCGGGCATCGCGGAGCGGCACCGCAATTCGCCGAGCGTGTAGGCGCGGCCCGCGGATGATCCGCGCGGCAAAGCGTGCCGGATCGGTCTACTCGGTGGCGGCACCGGCGGTGCGTGGCGCAGGATCGCCTGGTGGTCCTACCCGACATGGTTCTGGCCGACCTCCGCGAGGCGTGGTGCCGTGCGCTTGCCGACCGGCTGCGCGGCCTCTACCTGCACGGCTCGCTCGTGGCAGGGGACTTCGCCGCCGACCGCAGCGACCTCGACCTGCTCGCGGTACTCGCGAGCGACCCGGACGAGAAGCTCCTCGGCGTACTCGCCGGGCTGCACGCGGACCTCGACCGGCGGCACCCGCAGTGGGCGGGCCGGATCGAAGTGGAGTACGTGTCACTGGACGCGGTCCGCGACGTCGGCGGCCGGGACCACCTGATCGCCCGGATCAGCCCCGGGGAGTCGCTGCACCTGCTACCCGCCACCACCCACCGCGTCGTGACCTGGGCCGCCGTACACGACTACGGCCGTACGCTGCTGGGACCCCCTGCCGACGAACTGCTGCCCGCCGTCGAACCCGACCGCGTCCGCGCCGCCCTGCTGGACCACGTCCGTGACTGGCCCACCTGGGTGACCCAGATGACCACGCCCGGAGCCCAGGCGTACGCGGTACTCACCCTCTGCCGCGCCTACCAACGTCTGCGCAACGGCCGGCAACTGTCCAAACGGCAGGCCGCCGACCAGACCGCCACCGCCTGCCCCCGCTGGGCCGACCTCGCCGTCTGGGCCCGCGACTGGTGGTACGACTCCGGCCAGGACACCGACCCCGGCCGGGCCGACGACGTCCGGGACTTCGTGCACGGGGTCAGCGCCGCCATCCTGGCCCCGACCGATGGTGGGCAGTGGCGCGGGACGGACCGCGACGCAGCGCCGAAGCCGCCGGGCTAGCCGGCCACGACCGGCTCCGGACGCGTCCGTTCACCCCATCGGACGACCGCCGGGGCGACCAGACCGACCGCGACGAAGACGGCGCCCATCAGCAGCCAACCGGGGGCGCCCCAGGCGATGCAGAGCAGGCCCAGGACGGAAGGGGCGGCGACGTTGGCCAGCCCCGCGCCGAGACCGGCGACTCCCGTGTACTGCCCCTGCGCGTGTGCGGGCGCGAGGAGGAACTGCAACTCGAGCGAGCCCGCCGTGTGCCACAGCTCGCCCACCGTGTGCGCGGCGACTCCCAGCGTCATCAATGCCACGGCGAGCCATCCGGGCATCGTCGACGTGGCGGCGATCAGGGCCATCCCCACCAGGAACGCCAACCCGGAGCGACGGATGGCCCGCCCGGCCGCCGGACCGGTGTCGATCCCCCTGCTCGCCCTGACCTGGAGCGCCGCCACGAGAGCGGTGTTGACGAGCACGGCCGCCCCGACGAACCAGCGCGGAGCGTCGGTACGCGAGATGATCCACACCGGCAGCGCGAAGACCAGCACCTGGCCCTGAATTCCCATGACCGCGTCGAGCACGGTGACGGCCATGTACGGCTTGTCCTTCAGTGCTATCCAGCGTCCGCTCGTGCGGGGTACCGCGATGGGCGGCAGTGAGGGCAGCCGGGTGATGACGGCGGCGCACGCCACGAAGCTGACGGCGTTGCCGACGACCAGGGTCAGGTAGGCGGCGCGGGTGTCCAGTTGCACCGCGGCGCCGGCGACGAGGGCACCGCAGGCTCCGGCGAGGTTGGCAACCGAACGGAGGTAGGCGCGGAACTGGGTCAGGTTCGCGCCGCCGAAGCCGCGCACCAGCGGGCCGCGTGACGCCCCGCCGGCTGACTGGGCGAGCTGGTTGAGGCAGACCAGGACGACGAACGGCCAGAACGTGTGGACGAAGACGAGGGCGGCCGTGGTGGTGGCTCGGACGACAAGCGTCAGCAGATAGATCTCGCGCGGGCCCCGCCGATCGGCGAGATGCCCCGTCGGGATCCCGGCGAGCATCCCGACGAGCGCCGCGATGCCCATCCCCAGGGCCACCTGCGCGAGGGGAAGCCCGACGGCGCGGGTGAAGAAGAGCACGGCGCTCGTCATGAAGACGCCGATTCCCACCATGTTGACGAAGGTCGCGACGGCCAGGACGCGCCGAGGGCCGCGCTCGGGGACGAGTCCTCGAGCCGCCAGCCAGGAGCCGCGCGGCGGAGGAGTGGAGTGGGACGTGACCGCTGCCCGCAAAGGGGGAAACCTTCCGTCGAGGGTCGTGGACTCCTGGCGGGGCGCCGCTAGTCGAGGCCGGCCAGTTCCTCCGGCGACAGGCGCAGCGCCCCGGCGGCTAGGTTCTCGACCAGATGGTCGGGGTCGCCCGTGCCGGGGATGGCCAGCATGTGCGGTCCGCGGCTGAGGGTCCACGCGATCCGCACCTGTGCCGGCGTCGCCCCGTGGGCCCGGGCGACGGCCGCCACCGCCTCGTTCGTGGCCACCCCGCCGGCCTCACGTCCGTCGCCGGCGATCGCGAAGAACGGCACGAAGGCGACGCCCTGCTCCCCGCAGGTGCGCACGAGCTGGTCGTGCACGCGCCGGGTGTCGACGCCGTACGGGTTCTGCACGCAGACCACCGGGGCGATCGCCTGTGCCTGCGCGAGGTGCTGCGGGCGGATGTTCGACAGGCCGAGATGCCGGATGAGGCCGGCGTCGCGCAGGTCGGCCAGCGCGCCGAAGTGTTCCGCGACCGACTCCAGCCCGTGCTGGCGCAGGTTGACCACGTCCAGGTGGTCCCGGCCGAGCTGGCGCAGGTTCTCCTCGACCTGTCCGCGCAGTTGGTCGGGGCGGGCCAGCGGCAGCCACTCTCCGGACGGGTCGCGGCCCGGCCCGACCTTCGTGGTGATGACCAGGTCGTCGGCGTACGGCGAGAGCGCCGTATTGATCAGCTCGTTGGCCGAACGCAGCGGCGAGAAGTAGAACGCCGCCGTGTCGATGTGGTTCACCCCGAGTTCGACCGCCCGGCGCAGCACGCCGATGACGCGCTCGCGGTCGCTCGCCACACCGCCCCTGCCGGTCAGGCGCATCGCGCCGAATCCGATCCGGTTGACGGTCAGGTCGCCGAGAGTCCAGGTACCTGCGGACGCCGCAGTGATTACGTTAGGCACCGGGCGAACCTAGCCACCGCAGATGACCTGCACAGCCGGTCATCTGCCCGATACCGCTCCCCGGAGATCGCTGTTAACTTATCTACAGTGAAGGACGATGGTTTTCCCGTTGGGAACGGCGACGCGGACAGCACCACGGTCGAGGACTTACGCACCGCTGAACGGCGTCTTCAACAAGCCCAGCTGTCCTCCGACGTTGCGGCGCTGGATCGGTTGATCGACGACCGCCTCGTGTTCACCGGGCCGGACGGCCGGCTCTACTCCAAGCAGGACGACCTGCACGCGCACCGGTCCGGCCAGCAGACGATGACCCGGGTCCACGAGGAGGACCTGGCGGCGCTCGTGGTCGGCGGCACCGGGGTGACATGGTTCCTCGGCACGCTGGAAGGCACCCTTGCCGGCGAGCCGTTCCTCGCCCGGGTCCGCTACACGCGCACATGGATCCTCGACGAGGACGAGGGGTGGCGCCTGCTCGCGGCACACGTCGGTCCGGCCGACTGAGGTCGCCGTCAGATCGCGGCGAGCGCCTTGTTGATGTTCCACTCGGCCAGGTCCAGCATCCACTTCCGATCCGGGAAGTCGGTGTCCGCGATCCGCAGTGGCCCTTCGATCAAGGACAACGTCTGCGCGTACCGGTACAACTCCAGCCGGTGGGGATCGAGATCGACCGGCCGAAGCGCCGGATACGTCTCACCGAAGCGCATCTGCAGCCAGGCGTGATCCCATTCGACATCGAAATACGCCAGCCCTTCGAAATCGATCATGACGGCCTCACCAGCCGGTGTGACGAGCACGTGATCCGGGCCGAGCTCACCGTGCACCAGCCCGTACTCCTCGCGTGCGGTGACCGCGCCCCTGAGGTGGCGTACGTGGGCGGCGACCCGGTGATGGGCGTCGGCCAGCCGGGCGTCGCGGGCCGCGGCCACGTCGAGATGGCCGAGCGCGCGGTCGACGATCACGTCCTCCGGGCGTCGAGCCTGGGACGCCTCACCCCGGCCGACGTCCGCGACCTTGCCGTAACGCGGGCCGAAGGCGGTGTGCATGCGACGCAGGGCGTCACCGAGCGCGGACAGCGGCGTGGCGGCGGCGGCCCGGTCGTGCTCCAGTAGCGCCTCCAGCCGCAGCGCGCCGGCGTCCTCGACGAGCGCGATGTCGGCGTCGAGGTGCCGGCGCTCCCGGTCGATCATCAGCAGGTGCGGTACGCGCACTCCCGCAGCGGTGAGCGCCGCGTGGCCGGCGGCGAAGAGATCCGCGCCCGAGGCATCGGTGAACGGGTCGTCCGGGACGGCCGGCGACGGTGGCCAGTAGTTCTCGTCCGTGGCCCACACGTACAGCATCACTGTTGTCCGGTCGTCAAGCCGAAGCCGGTAGACGCCCTTCTTGGTGCCGCCGGTGAGCCGGTCCAGGGCAGCGAGCCGCCGATCGGAGCCGAACTGTTCCGACACCAGGCCGTGCAGGTCATCCGGCCGCAGGAACCTACGCGTCATGGCCGCCTCTCCTCAGACCGAGGCAACCAGGCTGCCAGGCCGGGCGGCGGCACACAACCAAGTTGACGCACCGGACGGGCGGGGTCACGTCAGCCCCGGTTCACTCGGACACCTCCGGGCACTCGCCGAATCGGCCAGCGCGCCCGGGGCGACGGCCGGCGGTGGGGTGAGGCGGGGCGTCCGGGTGTACTCGGAGCAGGTCGGATAGGAGTTCTTCACATGGGCCGGGATGTGGTCCGGCGAGGTGTCGGTCATGCCGGGCAGTCAACCGGCATGCCGTCCCGGCCCGCCAGGGGCACCGGTCCCGGGCGACGCGGGACGGCGACACCCCACCGCGCGGTTGAGCGGCGGCGTCCGGCGGGTGCGGGACATCCACCCCTGGCCGGCGGGACGCACGCGGCCACAGGCTGCGCTCTGCGCTCACCGCCCGGTGGCGCGGAGTGATCCGGAGGAATCCCAGTGGGTGTGATGGTGTGGGCTCCCCGCCGCCGACGGCGATGGAGAGCACTTGTCGCCGCGGTCGTGGCGGCGGTGGTGGTCGTGTCCCCGACGCCGGCGGTGGCGGCTGAGGCGGTGGACTACGAGGCGGCGAAGTTCCACGACGGGGTGTTCGCCGCGTACCTGCGGGCGCACAACGGCGGCGTGGCGGGCCTGAAGAACCTGGTGGTCACCGCGGAACTGCTCGACTGGCGGGGCCGCAACGCCGGCGCGTCCCGCGACGACGTGGTGCGGCACCTGGTCGCCACGCGGCAGGCGGTCAACGCGGCGGGCATCTCCGACACCACCGCCCGCACCACGTACGCCACGGTGATCAAGCTGATCGACGCGCTCTCCGGCGTCCCCGGTGTCAGCATCGGAGCGCCGATGGTCAAGGGGCTGCTGGACGCCACCGTCGGCGGCACCATCACCGCCTCGGCCGAGGTCGAGGACGCGGTGACCAGCGCGTACCAGAACTACCGGTGGATGGATGCGCTCTACGCGCAGCAGGAACGCGCGTGGGGGCAGCTCACCCGGGCGGCGGCGCAGGACGCCGACCTCGCGGCGGCCTGGGACGGGGAGATCGGCGCGCAGCTCAACGTGCGCTCCACCGCGACCACCGAGCAACTGCTCGCCGACCCGCTGCTCGCCTCCTACGTCAACACCGAGGCGATCCTGGAGCACCTGGGCAACGAGCAGGCGTACCTCGCGGAGCTGCGCACGGAGCTGCGCGGCGCGTTGGAGAAGGTCGCCGAGCAGAACGCGGAGGTCATCAAGAAGCTGGCCGCCGCGGACCTGAAGTATCCGATCGGGCCCGGCCCCAAGCCGACGCCGCAGGACTACACGGCCGCGCTGGCCGAGGCCGCCGGCCGGCAGGTGGCGATCGACGCCGCCGAGTCCGCGGTGACCATCCTGGCCACGCTCGCCGGGTTCGCCGACGAGAAAGCCGGCAAGGAGGTGCTGGCGATCGGCAAGGCGGCGGTCGGCATCGCCACCGCCATCAACAAGTACCTGCCCACTGTGGCCGGTCTCAGCCTCAGCGACGCGATCGGGTCGCTGAGCACAGTGGTGCTGACCGGTAACGTGCTCGGCGCCGTGATGACCCTGCTGCCGATGTTCATGGGCTCCGGCCCGAGCGAGCACGAACTGGTGATGCAGGAGATCGGCAAGCTGCGCGAGCAGGTCGGCGAGCTGCGTACCGAGATGCACGAGCGGTTCGACCGGGTCGAGGCGATGCTCTCCGCGATCTACGACGACATCATGTCGGTCCTGCTGCGGATGCGCGACGACCTGAGCGGCGTGATCCGCGACATCGACGCGATCAAGCAGCAGATCTACGGCCTGGAGACGAAGGTCGACCAGCTCAGCCTCTCCATGCAGGAGGCGCTGAAGAAGAGCGCGCTGAACGACACCGAGTTCGTCATC
This sequence comes from Micromonospora sp. NPDC049151, assembly GCF_040648395.1. Classification (NCBI taxonomy): domain Bacteria; kingdom Bacillati; phylum Actinomycetota; class Actinomycetes; order Micromonosporales; family Micromonosporaceae; genus Micromonospora; species Micromonospora sp. NPDC049151. The sequence goes on along the minus strand of NZ_JBEZDP010000013.1, from coordinate 99,006 downwards.
AACACCTACGTCGGATACAAGGCGCGCACCGGGCGTCCCCTCTCGGTGGCCCAGTACGACGAGACGGAGGGCCGGCTGTTCACCTCCGCGACCTCCACGGCCGCGGGAGCGCCCTTCGTCCTCACGCCGGCGGAATGGTCGCAGTCGACTGTCGATCCGGTGCGGGTGCTCGACGAGAAGAGCCCCTACGGCGCCATCGACTACCTGTCCTACCTGGCCCGCACCTGGGATCCGTCGTACCCGGCCACCACGAAGACACCGCACGCCGGGGTCTGGACGATGTCGACGCGGCCCTTCACCGCCCTGGCGCTGGAGAACCCGGCGCTGGCCGGCGACATGACCGGCGACGACTCCTTCGCCGCCCGGATCGGCCGTTCCGGTCAGCAGATCGTGGACGCCTCCAGCCGGTTCAGCCGGCCCACCCCGGACGGGCACCGCAACGCGTTGTTCACCGGGCTGGTGGACAACTACAGGACGGCCGTCAACGCCCAGTCCACCGAGCTGCGCAAGCTGCGCGACTCGGTCACCAAGGGGGGATACAACCCGTGGTACGGGCCGGACCAGATGCCGCCGACCCGGTTGACGAACACCCGCTCGTACTGGACCGGCCAGCAGCCGCGTGCCTACAACGGGAACGGCACGATGGCCGGGTGCGCGCCGTTCAGTCCGCTGCCGGCCGTACGCATCCCCGCCAACGTGCGGCTCGCCGACCTGCCGAGCGCGTTCCAGTTGCTCGCCCACGGCACGAAGGAGCAGTTCGAGCCGCACTTCCGGATCTGCTACGACGCGGAGCTCGTCAACCACCGGACCACCACCGGGCCGCGCCTCGAGACCACCAGGGCGGACCTTCAACTGACTGTGCACGCCCAGATGAGCGTCAACCAGGGCAACTTCTGGATGGACGTACGGACGTGGCGCAACACGAAGAGCGCCGGCATCGTCTGCTCGTGGAGCACCCGGGACAACCCGCCCACCGGATACTGCTACGACGAGGTCTACTACATGACCTACGACGACGAGTCGGTGCACCTGCCGGCGTTCGAGGCGGGTGCCGGCTTCGCCGACAACCCCGAGCGGCTGACCATCGCGCGCCACCTGGCCGACCGGATGCTGTGGGGCAAGCAGAAGGAGTACTACCAGGTGGTCAACCGGAAGTTCGCGGACCCGACCTCGGATCTCCGCTCGGCCGCCAAGGACGTCACGAAGGCGTTCCGGCTGCTGCAGGCGTACACCAAGCTCGGTTTCCCGGTGGCGCTGGACTCCGACGCGTCGCTCAGCGCGTACCTGCTCGGCGGCAACCTGCTGCCGAGCGACTACCGCCACCCCGGCGCGCCGGTGGGGCGGGAACTGCCGGACACCCACATCAGCCGGGCGTACACCATCGCCGAGTCCGACTACGCGCCCTGCACGCAGGCGACGCCCGGCGACCCCTGCCCCGACACCATGTCGGAGATCGACCCCCGGGTCGGGCAGGCGCCCATCTTCGGACCGTCCTGCTCCGGCGCGGACAGCCCCGGCTCCCCCAACGAGTATCTGGGCAACTGCATCCACGCGGTCGCCATCGAGCGGGCCGGTGAGCTGGCGGCGATCTACGAGACGTACTCGCAGCGCCTCGCCGCGAACGTCTACCGGGAGCGGCTGCCCGAGGTCGCCGCGGTGATCGACCAGCTGCGGGTCAGCGGGAAGGCGGTCACGCAGAGCTGAACCCCCGGGGGTGGCGGGCCGGTCGGAATCGACCGGCCCGCCGCCTGTTCGGCCTGACGGCAGGGGTACGTAGTGAGGCACGGCAGGCGGTCCCCGTGTCGGAACCACGACTCGTTCTCCCGGATCATCGCCACTGCCACGCAAATACACTTCACGTCACTGATCGGACCGCCGTCAATCTCGATCATCGAGGCGGAAGGGCAGACACTTGCAGCGACACCCCGTTACGGATCTCGTCGTGGTGGTTCCGGGCATCATGGGCAGCGCTCTGGCCAGAAATGGCGATCCGGTATGGGACGTGTCGCCGGCCGCCGGTTGGCGAGGACTGGTGAGCGCTCTCGGCTCAGTCGCCGCGCTGCGTCTGCCCAGCGACATCGGCGACGAGCATCCGGGAGACGGGGTGGTTGCCGTCGACGTTCTGGGTGGGGTGCACGTCATCCCCGGCGTGTGGTCTCCGGTGGTCGGTTACCGGCGGTTGGTGCGTTGGCTGCGGCAGCGGTTCACCCTGGACCCGACGGAGGCAGGCCGTACGGGCAACCTCGTCGTCTTCCCCTACGACTGGCGCCTGTCCAACCGGTACAACGCCACAGAACTGGAGCGGGTGGTGGTGCCGGCGCTGGAGCGCTGGCGCGGGGCCGGGCATCCACAGGCCCGGCTGGTGTTCATCTGCCACTCCATGGGCGGCCTGGTGGTCCGGTACTTCCTGGAGGTGCTGGGCGGGGCGGCGATGTGCCGATCGCTGGTGACCATGGGCACTCCGTACCGGGGTTCACTTCCGGCACTGCGGTATCTGGTGGACGGGCTGAGGGTGCGGGATCGGGAACTCGCGAGGCTCACCGCCCTGGCGCGAAGCCTGCCCTCGCTGCATCAGTTGGTGCCGACCTATGCCTGCGTGGCCCAACCGGACGGGCTGCAGTACGTGCGGGATGTTCCCGTCGAAGGTCCGGACAAGGCCCTGCTGGCCGATGCGGAAGCCTTTCATCGTGAGATCGCGGACGGCGTTCGCGATCGCTGTGACACATCCCCGTACGAGATTCACCCGATCATCGGTTTCGCCCAGCCCACGCCGACCGTCATGCTTCCCGACGGCGACGGATATGTGTGGTCGAATGAGATCGACGGGCAGGACGAGGGCGGCGACGGCCGGGTGCCGTTCCTGTCCGCCGTGCCGCCCGAGCTTCAGGGCAAGGGGCCACGGGAGCGGGCCCACCTGCAGGCCCACGGCGCCCTCCCGGACGACCGGGGCGTACGTGAGGGGATCGAGTTCGCCCTCACCCAGATCCGCCGGTTCCATCGCGGCCCGAGTGACCCGCGAGCCTTCGGGGTGCGGGTGCCGGAGATGGTGTCGCCGGGTGAACCCCTCACGGTGACCGTTACCGCCGACAGTGACGAGCTGGCGCTGGCGGTGACGATCACCGATGCGTACGCCACCGCAGCACCGCCAGCGGTGACCATGGCCAACCGCGGCCAGGGCCGTTACACCCGCGCCGTCGGAGGTCTCCCACCCGGTCTGTACGAGGTGGCTGTGGCACCCCGAGGCGGCGGGCAGCCGGTGACCAGGCACGTGATGGTGTGGGACGGCCAGGATGGATGACCAGGGGCCGGCACGCTACTTCCTCGGTGTCGCGGTGGAGGACTACCTCCCGGTGTCGGGGCAGCAGCCGCTGGACGGGGCGCGGGACCAGATGGACGCACTGGCCGACAGGCTGGGCGAGTTCGGTTTCCGGACCACCCGGATCGATGACCCGCGCCACGAGAGCCTGCCGGGCCAGCTCGCTGCCTGGCGGGCAGCCAGCGTTGCCGCGGGCCAGCCGGCAGCGGCGTTGGTGGCCTGGTCGAGCCACGCGAGGAAGGACGACGACGGCCAGCTGCATCTGCTGGCCATCGACAGTGACCCGGCCTTCTCCGACACCAGTTACGAGCCGCGGAAGCTGGCCGAACACGCCCGAGCCGTCGCCGACCAGGCCCTGATCGTGCTGGACACCTGCTACGCGGGCGCCGGGACGGTCGAGGTGGCCCGAAAGACCATCGCCGCGTGGGCCCGCCAGTCACTGCCGCCGGGGCGCCGAGCCTGGCTGGGGGTGCTGGCCGCCGCGCAACCCGACGAAGAAGCCGACGGGCAGGGCCTGCTCGTCGATCAGCTCACCCGGTTGCTCACCGACGGGCCGACGGGCGCCTACCGCGCCCAGTGGGCAGTGCGTACCAGAGGCATCACCGGAAGTGACCTGATTCAGGCCGCACTGCGGGAATGGCCGGACGACTGCGGCCAACGTCTGGTGGATGTGCAGACTGGTGACGCACTGCCCGTGTTCCACAACCCCCGATGGCGGCCCACCAGCCGGCCGGAGCTGGTGGAGCATCTGGTCCGAGCGGCCCAGGGCGGTGACCGGCTCGACGAGGGCTGGTTCTTCACCGGCCGCCACGCCGTCCTGACCGACATCGTCGGCTGGCTCAGGCAGCCACAGCCCGGCATCTACACGGTCACCGGCCCGGCCGGCTGCGGCAAGTCAGCCGTGGTGGGACGCATAGCCGCCCTGTCCGACCCGACGCGGCGAGCGGACCTGTTTCGACACGCGCCTCTCGACGCTGAAGACGCCGACCCGGGCACCGGCAGCGTCGATGCCGCCGTGCACCTGCGTGGACTGGACGTGTCAGCCACCATCACCAGCCTGGCTCACGACCTCGGCCTGGCGCAGCCGGCCACACCCGCCGAACTCGTCGCCGAGGTGTCCCGGCTGGACGTGCCCCCGGTCATCGTCCTGGACGGTCTGGACGAGGCGGCACCAGCTCAGGCCGGCCAGTTGCGTATGGATCTGATCGAGCCACTGGGCCGGGTGGCCAAGATCCTGCTGGCCACCCGGGCCCGAGCCTACGAAGCCCGAATCGCCGACGGGCGGGAGACCACCGAGCAGGGTGACGCGGCGTTGACGATGGTCCCGCAGAGCAGCAGGGTCTTCGACCTGGCGGCGGAGTCTCACGCCGAGCAGGACATCGCCGACTACGCACGGCGACGCCTGGCCGGCGGTGGTCACCCCGACGAGCAGGTCGACCTGGTGGCTGCGGAGATCGCCCGGCGCGCGGTCGGCGACGCCGGCGGGTTCCTCTACGCGCGTATCGTCACCGGCACCCTTGCCCGGCGCATGCTGAACCCCACCCGGCAGGGCTGGGCCACGCTGCTCGGCGGGTCGATCACCGAGGCGTTCGCCGCCGACCTCGCCACCGTCGACCCGATCGAGATCGAGGGCAGGCCGGTCCCCGCGGCCGGCGAGGACCTGCTGCGGGCGCTGGCCTGGGCGCAGGGGCGTGGACTGCCGGCGGGCGAGCTCTGGCAGCGCATGGCCACGACTCTGGGAACGACAGGCGTCGCGTACGGGCCGGACGTGGTGGACGCGGTCCTCGAGCGCTACGGCCGCTACATCGTCGAGGACGAGCAGGACGGACGAGCCGTCTACCGGCTCTACCACAGGGAGTTCGTCACCCATCTCCGTTCGGTGACACAAACGGTGGCGGGCCGCCCCACGGCGGAGGTGGCCGCGGAAGCGGTCCTCCGGCTGCTGCTCGAGCAGACAGACGACGGGCGACGGCCCGATCAGGCCGATCCCTACCTGCGACGCTACCTCTCCGCCTACGCCGTGCAGGCCGGCGCGCAGGGTCTCGCCCCGCTGCGGCGGCTGGCCGAGGCCAACCCCGACGCCTGGCTGCCCGACCTCGCCTCGTCCCTGAACAACCTCGGCAACAGGCTCGCCGAGGCCGGGCGACGCGAGGAAGCCCTCGCCCCCACCGAGGAAGCCGTCACCATCCGGCGGCGGCTGGCCCAGAACAACCCCGACGCCTGGCTGCCCAACCTCGCCTCGTCCCTGAACAACCTCGGCGTCAGCCTCGCCGAGGCCGGGCGACGCGAGGAAGCCCTCGCCCCCACCGAGGAAGCCGTCACCATCTACCGTCGGCTGGCCCAGACCAACCCCGACGCCTGGCTGCCCAACCTCGCCGCCTCCCTGAACAACCTCGGCGTCAGGCTCGCCGAGGCCGGGCGACGCGAGGAAGCCCTCGCCCCCACCGAAGAAGCCGTCACCATCCGGCGGCGGCTGGCCCAGAACAACCCCGACGCCTG
>NZ_JBEZDP010000013.1:0-93091 GCF_040648395.1 Micromonospora sp. NPDC049151 | reverse complement strand
GCCGAGGCCGGGCGACGCGAGGAAGCCCTCGCCCCCACCGAAGAAGCCGTCACCATCCGGCGGCGGCTGGCCCAGAACAACCCCGACGCCTGGCTACCCGACCTCGCCACGTCACTGAACAACCTCCGACGAATCACCACGGACCCAGTGGCGGCGCGAAACAACTTCAGCGAGGTTTTGCGGGATTTCCCGGACCGGACCGACGTGGTGCACCGCCTCCGCGCCGAGTGGGCGGCGGGCCTGGTCGACGAGCATCCGGAAGAGGCGATCATTCACCTCGTCGACATCGTCCAGGCAGACGATGTCCCACCGCCGGTACTCGTCCGGGCCCGCGAGCTACTACGCCGTCTCCAGCACCGCGCGCCCGACCTGGTGCAGCAGGCCTACCCGGATCGTCCCGCCTGGCTCCTCATCACTGACCAGAGCCAGCAGCTCGTGGTCGGCTGGCTCGACACCGCGACCTGGACGGAATCCCGGGACTACCTGCGTCTCCACCCAGAGCTACTTACCGACGCCATCAAGCCCGTGCTCGACGAGCTCGCACTGCTCGGCAATGAGGGTTTCATCGATCTGCACCGAACGATCCTGCGCGAGGCCACAGAGGCGAACATCGACACCGCCTACCGACGGCTCATCCTGGACGACACCCTCAGAGAGTGGATGAACACCAGCACCTGGGAGGAATCACAAGCCTTCCTCACGGCTCATCCCCAGATCCTCGACGAGGTCGATGCCAGGGCAATCCTGCATGGCCTTGTTGCCGGCGAAGCCGACGCCACCGTGCTCGCGCACTCCGCGATCGTCACCCTCGCCCAAGCCATCGGCGTGCCCGAAGCGTACCGATGCTTGACCGACCATCAGCACCTGGACACGCAGGTCCGCGCGGCACTGGAGGCCCAGTCGGCGACGCTCCTGCAAGCCTGCGCCTGGCTCGAAGCACTGCTCTACGATCTGCCCCTCTCCAGCCTCGCCCATCAAGCGATAGCCGCCATCCTTGCCGATCAGCTCACCGACCTACCCGAGGGCCTGTCCGCGTTGGCCGCGCAAGCCGACGTTGACGAACGCAATCGAATGGCCGCTCAGATTGCCGGCCTGCTCCCTGGCCGGCCCGATGCGGCTCCGGCTCTGACCGCCCTGCTCACAGCCGTGCTGTCCCCACCGGGTTGATGACGCCTGCCGGTCGCCACGTCCCCGCCGGCGTCGAGCCTTGGAGAACGGCTGCGGCCCCGAGTTACACGGCATGGGGATCGAGTCAGTCCACGGCAGACACTGATCGGGGCGTGGCCCTCCCGTAAGGTGTCGTCCGTGGGTACGACGAGGGAGCCGGGTTCGTACGAGGTCCGCCTCGGCGTACGGTCGGCCCTCACCCTGCTCCTGTTCTTCCTCCTGCCGGTGCTCCTCGTCGTCGTGGGCGTCCTCACCTGGCCGCAGCAGAGCGCCATGGTGCTCGTCGGCTCGCTCAGCTGTGTCCCGCTCGCCATCGCCGGCGCCCCGCGCGTCCGGGCGATCCGGCATCGACGCAGCATCGTCGCGATCGACTCGCGCGGGGTGCGCCTGGGCCGGGACGACCACGGCAACGCAACCGTGCTGGAGCCGTGGCCGGCGGTCGACGCGGTGGTGCACTTCGACGCCAGGCGCAGCGGTGCCGACGACGAGTGGGAACGCTGCGTCGGCGTCGTTCGCGGCGGCCGGATCGTCAGCTACCGAGGCCTGGCGGGCAGCCGGTTGAACCTGGCGGGCCGCCCAGGCAACCGAGCGCTTCGGTGATGGCAGGCCCCTCCGCGAGGCGCCCGACGTGCGTGACCTGCCACGCGGTGCGTTCGACAGCCTGCCTCTGCCGCTACCCGACGGGTGGCTGCACGGCGCCGCACGGTCCGGAGAGGAACGCGGTACTGGTCGAGATTGACGGCCGCGAGGTACGAAGCGAAGGCGACCTGCACCGGCTCCTCGCCCACGCCCTCGACTTCGGCCCGCACCACGGATCGAACCTCGATGCCCTGTGGGACCGGCTGAGCAGGGACGTCCCCCGCCCGGTACGAGTCGTCTGGACCCACTGGCGGGTCAGCAGGCGGAACCTCGGCGCGCAGCAGTTCGAGAAGATCTGCGACCTGCTGCGCGCCGTCCAGGCGGAGGATCGAAAGTCCGGTCGCCAGGAGCGGTTCGAGTTCGAGCTGTCCTCGGGGGCGCCGGATGCGCTCGCGGGTGACCGCCGGCGGCGAGGGCAGGCGTTGCGGCGAGTGCTGTTCTTCCTGGCCTGCGTCGCGGTCGGTGTGGCCCTGTTGATGCTGCTCAGCGCCGGCAATGGCGCCGGACGGTGGTTCGGCGTCACGTTCTGCGCTCTCCTGGCAGTCGGCGGGGCCGTCGGCGGCCGGTGGGGGCGCGGGCCGGTGGCGCGAGGCGTACGCGCTCCGCACCTGGCCAGGGGTGCCCTGGCGAGCCTGCCGTTGTGCGTGCTGGCCGGCGTCCTCATCTGGTGGCGGCCCTCGGTGGGAACCGGCCTGCCGATCGTGCCGTTCCTGATCTGCATGACGCTCGGGTTGCTCCTGATGGTGCCGGTCGGCTTGATGGGCGACGACGACACGCCTACTCCTTCAGGCCGATGTCGTCGATCGGCGGAGTGCTGAGCAGCCGCCGGACCGGCCACACCGTGCTCACCAGCGCCAGCAGCGTCGTACCGCCGAGCACCGCCGCCCATCCGAGCGGCGGGACGTACGGGATCGGGCTGCCGGTCAGTCCGTTGACGATCGCGGCCAGCGTCAGCAGCGCGATCGTCGCGCCGATCAGCACCGCGGTGCCGAGCAGCCCGGCCTGTTCGGCCTGGACCATGCCGCGAATCTGACGGCGGGTGACCCCGACCAGTCGCAGCAACGCCAGCTCGCGGCGGCGGGCCAGCGCCGCCAGCACCATCGTGGTCGACGCGGCCAGCGCCGCGTACCCGACCATCACGCCGATCAGCAGCCGGTTCAGCCAGGCGCTGAGCGCCAGATCGGTGCTGAGCAGGCGGGTACGGGTGGCGGCGTCGAGAACCTCGGCACCGGGCCGCCCGGCCGCCCACGTGGCCAGCGCGGCGTCGGCGTCCGCCCCGCCTCGGACCAGCACCTCGTCGACGGTGTTCCCCGCCGTGTGCCCGGCGACCGTCTCGGCGGCCAGGGTGACGTCGCCGAAGCCGAGGCCACGCTCGTAGATCGCGACGATCTCCAACGTGACCGGAGTGCCGTCGCCCAGCCAGAGTTCCGCCTTGTCGCCGACGTCCCAGCCGGACGAGGACGCCTGTGTCGCGGCCAGGGCGACGGTGCCGGCGCGCAGGTCGGCCAGGTTGCCCTCGCGCACGGCGAGGTCCATCGTCGACGTGACGTCCGCCGGGTCGACGGACTGCGCGCCGACCGGCTCGATGCCGCCGAGCGCCCGCACGACGACCTGGGTGCGGCGTACCCCGGTGGCCGCCCGCACCCCGGGCAGCTCGCCGATGTCCCGCGCCGCGTCGGCGGGCAGCCCGCCCGGAGCGGTGATCACCCGCTCGGCGAGGGTTCCGGCGCTGCTCTGCGTGGTGGTCTGCCGTTCCAGGTTGTTCTGCAGGAACCAGACCGAGCCACCGAATCCCACGGACAGCACCAGGGCGGTCAGGACGGTCGCCATGCCCTGCGCGTTGGCCCGCAGGTTGGCGGCGGCCAGGTAGCCGCCGGCCCGCCAGATGCGCGGCAGCACCGGGGTGAGCAGGCGTGCCGCGTACGCGTTGATCATCGGCGCGAGCAGCGCCACCGCGATGACGAACAGGTAGAGCATGCCGACCGCGCCGGCCAGTGCCCCGGCCGACCCGCCGGCGCCGAGCGCGAACGCCCCGGAGCTGCCGGCCGCCGTCAGCGTCAGCACGCCGGCGATCGGCCGTACCGGGCCGCTGCGCCGAGGTTCGACGGCGATCTCGCCGAGCGCCTCGACCGGCTTGATGGCGGTGACCCGGCGGGCGGCGACCAGCGCGGCGAGGACCGCCACGAGGATCGCCGTACCGATGGCGGCGGGCACCGCGAACAGGCCGCCCGCCATCGGGAAGCCGGCCGGCACGAACCCCCGACCGATGAGTTCGCCGTGCACCCAGCGGGCCGCCAGCAGGCCGGCCGGGCCGCCGACCGCGGAGCCGGCCAGGGCGAGCAGCGTGGCCTCGGCAACCAGCATGCGGCGCACCTGTCCCGGTGTGGCGGCGACCGCGCGCAGCAACGCCAGGTCACGGCGACGGTGCCGGACGGACAGCCCGATGGTGCCGGCCACCACGAACACGATCAGCAGGACGACGTACCCGCCGAAGGCCGACCCGACCTCGACCAGCAAGCCCCGGGCGGCCTGGCTCTCCGGCTGCTCGGCCTTTCCGCGGTCCTTCCCGGCGTACGTCGTGGCGCCGGCCGCCGACGCGATCTCACGCACCGCGTCGAGGTCGGCGCCGGGCGCCATGCGTACGCCGATCGCGTCCACCCGGCCCGGGTGGGCGGAGAGGCGGGCGGCCTGCGCGTCGGTGAAGAACACCGCCGCCGAACCGGTCTCGGCGGTGCCGCTCACCCGGTACGACCGGCTGACCCCGCCGACGACCAGGTCGACGCGGTCGCCGGGCGCCATGCCGAGCCGGGCGTCGACGACCACCTCGTCGTCGAGCCGTGGCTCGGCTCCGGCGGTGACGGGACGGCCGGTGAAGGCGTACGTCTGCCAGCTGTGGCCCACGGCGGCGGGCGAGCCGATCGGCACCGCGTGGTCGCCGGCGACGGCGGTGACGCCCGGCACCCGGCGGATCCGGTCCACTAGGCCGGCGTCTACAGTGCCACCCTCGGGCAGCGTCACGGTGCTCGTGGTGGTGTCGCCGTCGAACTCCCGGGACGTGTGGCTGATCGTGCGGTTGGCGACCACCGCGTCGGCGCTCGCCCAGAGCCGCGGCTCCGGGCGGAACCGCAGCCCCGATTCGACGAGCGTGCCCATCGCCACCAGGATCAGCACGCCGACGATCAGGGCCACCAGGGTCGCGGCGGCGGGTCCGGCGCGGTGCCGCAGCAGGCGGGCGGCGAGGGCGGTCATCGGAGGACCCGCCCGTCCAGCGACGCGAGCTGCTCGGCGATCCGGACGGCGCCGAGCTGCGGAAGGTCGGCGACGATCGCGCCGTCGGCCAGCACGAGCACCCGATCCGCGTACGAGGCGGCGATCGGATCGTGGGTCACCATCACCACCGTCTGCCCGTGTTCGTCCACCACCGCGCGCAACAGCGTCAGCACCTCGGCGGCGGTCCGCGAGTCGAGGGCGCCCGTGGGCTCGTCCGAGAAGATCACCTCGGGGCGGGTGGCCAGTGCCCGGGCGATTGCCACCCGCTGCTGCTGACCGCCGGACAACGCCGCCGGCCGGTGGTGCAGCCGGTCGGCGAGGCCGACCCGCTCCACGACGTGGGTCAGCCACGCCCGGTCCGGGCGCACACCGGCCAGACGCAGGGGCAGCACGATGTTCTCCTCGACGGTGAGCGCGCCGATCAGGTTGAACGCCTGGAAGACGAACCCGATCCGGGTACGCCGCAGCTCGGTCAGGCGCGTCTCGGACAGCCCGGACAGGTCGGTGCCACCGAGGACCACCCGGCCGTTCGTGGGGCGGTCGAGCCCGGCCGCGATCTGCAACAGCGTGCTCTTGCCGGAGCCCGAGGGCCCCATCACGGCGGTGAAGGTCCCCCGGCCGAAGCCGACATCGACGCCCGCGAGCGCGGTCACCTGGTTGCGGCCGGTGCCGTACACGCGGGTGAGTTGTTCGACGCGTACCGCCGGTTCGATGGTCTGTCCCATTCTGGTGGCCTCTCTCCGTGTCATCGGCGGCAGCTGCACGCACCAGAAACGCTATTGACCTGGAGGAACGACAACCATCCAGCGGACTGCCCGATCCCGGTACAGCAGGCGCTACCACCGACCCGGGCGCTCGCCTGGCAGCATCCGTGATGGCCGGGACGAGGTAGCCGCGCGGCGGCGGCCCGCTCCTGCCGGCTGGACGCCCCTTCCCTGCCGACGGCCGCCACCTGGGCGTGCGCACCGGGCCAGCGGCGCCGCTACCGGATGCAGAGGATCGCAGGCATGACCGTCGAGGTGCGCCGTGACCGCTGGTACGCCCTGCTGATCGTCGGCTTCCTCGCGCTCGGGCTCGGATCGGTGATCAAGAACCAGCTCATCGCGGCGGGTGGCTACCCCGAGCTGAACCCGGCCGGGAGTGCTCGTGCGGTTGTCAGGTACCCGGCCACCCGCAGCGTTACCTGACCGTTACCTTTCGCGCTGAGTGAGGATGCTTCACATCCGCCTTCGCAACATATACGGAGCAACAAGTCTAACCAGACACCAAGGCAACGCTGCGTAGCGAACCGCATAGCGCCGCATCAATGGCGCCCGCCAAAACGGCCCCCACGACGGAGAGAATCGCCTATACGCTCACAGCGTCAGACGCTTTCTTAAGGGCGGATGACCGATAAACGAGTGGCCTCAGTTGCCACGCGATGCGTAAAGGAGTGCACGGGGGATGAAGTGGATGCGAACTCTAGGAATGGCGACTGCCGTTCTCGCCGCAATCGGCGGGTCCGCGCTTGTCGGCTCGCCTGCCTCGGCAGACTGGAACGGCAAGCCGTGTCAGGTCCAGATTACCGAACCCGGAGTCACCGGCAACGCCTGGGGATGGTGCGACGGCACTGGTCCTCAGCGCTACGAAATCTGGATCAAGTGTGAAAACGGCAAGACCTATGTAAGCGCCTCCAAGCCTTGGTTCGGGGATCGTCGGGGCGCCTCCGTGTGGTGCCCGTCCGGGCTCTGGGCAGTTACCGCAGGCGGACGCCGAGCCTAACCAGAGCAGCAACTTCCAGGAGGCGAAAGTGATTCGTAAGCTGGCAGTCAACGCAGCCCTTTTGGCCGCGAGCGCCGCTACCGCAGCAACCGTCATGGCCGCTCCGGCCTCGGCTGGCTCCGCTAAGGCGGAATGGTTCGGCGACGTCCATGTGACGCTGAACACCCCAACCAGCTATGGGGGTTGGGTCGACGGCAACGGCCCGGACAGCTACCGCTTCTTCGTGATTTGCTCAAACGGCAAGACGTACAACGGCGTCACTCGATGGGCTGGAGACCGGCGCGGCTCGTTCGGCTACTGCCCGTCGGGCACCACCGCTAGTTACAAGGGCCGGACCGAGATTCCCGCCTAGTCAGTCCTGGGCGCGTCCGCCAGATTTGTGCGACGGATGGCCCGGTACACGCTGGCTTGTGCTCGACGCGGGCGGCAGGGGTCGTGATGATCGATGCATGACGACTCCTCGCCGCCCGTATCGCACTGTGAAACGCCCGGGATATTGTAGAGACCTTGATATTCCCCGGCTTCTCGGAGACGCGTCGATTGTGCAGTCGCCGATGGGTCCCATCGATGGCGTCGGGCCAGCTTCCTGCCCGTTACCTTTTTGACCATCCCCAGCCGGAAACCCTCGGTCGCCCGGCCCGGTATGACTGGGACTGTCCACGCAGCTCGTCGTCGCGGGATCGGCGGACCATGAGTTCCGAGCCTCAACGGGCCGGTGCCGGCAGGTGCAGGCGGCCGTCGTGGACCTCGGCGACCTGGTCGACGGCGGTGAGGTGGGTGCGGTCGTGGGTGACCAGGACGGTGGCGGTGGCCTGCTGGTGGGTGAGGCGGGTGATCAGCTCGATGACGGCGGCGCCGCGTTCGTGGTCGAGAGCGCTGGTGGGTTCGTCGACGAGCAGGACGGTGGGGTCGTTCATCAGGGCGCGGGCGATGTTGACGCGCTGGCGCTGACCGCCGGAGAGCTGGTGCGGCCGGCGGTCGGCCTGGCCGGCGAGGCCGACCGCGTCGAGGAGTTCCACGGCGCGGGTACGGGCTCTGGCCGGTGGGCGGCCGTCGATCTGGGCCATCACCTGGAGTTGCTCGGCGGCGGTGAGGGAGGGCAGCAGGTTGGGCTGCTGGAAGACGATGCCGATCTTGTGGCGGCGCAGGTCGGCGAGTTCGCCCCGGGTCATTCCGGCGGTGGGGGTGTCGTCGATGGTGACGGTGCCGGAGTCGGGGGTGATGAGGGTTGCGGCGACCGCCAGGAGGCTGGACTTGCCGGAGCCGGAGGGGCCGATCACGGCAGTCAGGCTGCCCTTGGGTACGTCCAGGGTGACGCGGTCGAGGGCGGTCAGCCGTCCCTCGCCGTCGGGGTAGGTGAGGGTGATGTCGGTCAGGTTCAGGCTCATCGGGCGCTCCCCAGGGCGGTCAGCGGGTCGACGGAGGTGATGCGGCGGATCGCCAGAGCGGCGCCGAGGGCGCCGAGGACGACTGTCACGGCCGCGGGAAGGACGACGGTTACCGGGGTGAGGAGGAACGGCACCGTCGACCCGGCGACGAGGGCACCGAGTACGGCGGCGAGGCCGGTGCCGAGCAGGGTGCCGCCCGCGAGCAGGACGACGGCCTGCCCGAGGGCGTCCTTGAGAAGGTTGGCGGTGGGGGCGCCGAGGGCCTTGAGCACTGCGACGTCGCCGCTGCGCTGGATGGTCCAGACGGTGAAGAAGGCCCCGATGACGAGGGCGGAGATGGCGAACAGGAAGCCGCGCATCAGCTGCAGGGAGCCGTTCTCGGAGGTGTAGGAGCCGATCGCGGACAGCGAGTCGGCGACGGAGACCGTCCTGGTGCCCGCCTGCCGGTCGGTGGCCGCCAGATCGGCCCCCGAGGTGGTGGTCAGGGCGACAACGGTGGCCGTCGGGCTGCCGTCACCGGTGCCGGTGGGAGGCGCGCTCCTCTGCCACACGCCCAGGCTGATCCACACCACAGGGGTGTGGCTGAAGGAGGCGTCGCCCCGTACGGCCGCCACGGTGAGTTGCTGCCCGGCCAGGGTGACGGAGTCGCCGGCCCGCACACCGAGGTCGTCGGCGGCCTTGGTGGACAGCACTGCCGAGCGGTCGTCGATCCGGCCGCTGTCGGGGGCCAGACGGGAGCCGGGCTGGACGCCGAAGGCGGAGACCCCGACGCTCCTGTTTCCGGCGGTGGCCCTGGTCGTGGTGATGCCCAGCGGTTCGGCGCCGGTGACTCCGGGGGCCTCGGCCCACTGCTGCCACTGCTTCTGGGTGACTGTCGAGTTGGAGTACGACACGTCCTGGCCCTCGCCGGGCGCCTGGAAGGCGATCCTGTCGGCGGGCAGGCCGGTGATGGCGGAGATGTTCTGCTGGCCCAGTCCGGCCGTCAACCCGGACAGCAGCCCGACCAGCAGGGTGATCAGCACGATGACGGCCCCCATCAGGGCAAAGCGTCCCTTGGCGAACTTCAGATCTCTCCAGGCGACAAACACGGCAGTGGCCCGTCCTCTCGGCGGTGAAGCGGTACGACTCCACCATCGCGGCCGGTGCCGGCGTCCGCGTCTGGCGTAGGCCGGCACTTCAGAGGCCGAAAGACGGCGCCCGGGTTCCAACTTTCGATAGAGGCCCCGGGTGCGCCGGCGCCGGTAACGTGGGACGCACTGTGAGCACCGCTGCCCCTGCCCTGACCCCGACCACCCGAGCCCTGGCCTGGTGCCTGCACCTGCTGATCATCGGCCTGCTCGTCCTGGCCGCAGGCCGGGCGGTGGCCGACGACCGACCCCACGCCGGATCGATCGTCGGCGTGGCGGTGGCGTGCGGTCTGGCGTACGCCATCGGGCCGCTCCTTCCCCGCATCCGGCGCTCGCGGCGGGCCGCGGCCTGGTGGCTGGCCGCCGTCGGCGCGGTGTGGCTGGTGTTGCTGGGCCTGTCCCCCGACGCGATCTGGGTGGCGTTCCCGCTGTACTTCCTCCAGCTCCACCTGCTGCCGCGCCGCGCCGGCCTGGCCGCCGTGATCGTGACCGCCGTGGCGGCCATCGTCGGGTTCGGCGCCCACACCGGCTCCTTCACCCCCGCCACGGTGATCGGTCCCGCGCTCGGGGCCGCCGTCGCCGTCGGGGTGGTCTGGGGATACCAGGCCCTGTATCGGGAGAGCGAGCAGCGCCGGCAGCTGATCGAGGAACTCACCGCCACCCGGGCGGACCTGGCCCGGGCCGAGCACACCGCCGGCGTGCTCGCCGAGCGGGAGCGTCTGGCCCGCGAGATCCACGACACCCTCGCCCAGGGCCTGTCCAGCATCCAGTTGCTGCTGCGCGCCGCCGAGCGCGCCCTGCCCGGCCGGCCCGGTGCCGCCTCGGGTCACGTCGACGCGGCCCGTCAGGTCGCCGTGGACAACCTCGCCGAGGCCCGCCGCTTCGTCGCCGCGCTCACCCCGCCCACCCTGGAAGGCACCACCCTGGCCGGGGCCCTGGAACGCCTGTGCACCACCACCAGCGCCCGCCATCGCCTCAGCGCCCGCTTTCACCTCGTCGGCGACCCAGTGTCGCTGCCGACCGCCCATGAGGTGGCTCTCCTGCGTATCGCCCAGTCCACAGTCGCGAACACGGTCCGCCACGCCCAGGCCACCACGACCGACGTCACCCTCAGCCATCTCGGCGACCGCGTCGCCCTTCACGTCGTCGACAACGGGCGCGGCTTCGACCCGGAACAGCTGCCCGTCCCCGACGTCGACAGCGGCGGCTTCGGCCTGGCGGCCATGCGCGCCCGCATGAACGCCCTCGGCGGCGCCCTCACCGTCGAATCCGCGCCCGGCCACGGCACCGCCCTGACCGCCGAGCTTCCCCTCACCCCGCCCACCAGGACCGAGCCCGAGGGCCGCCCGTGACCGACGACGCCGCCATCCGCCTCCTCCTGGCCGACGACCACCCCGTCGTACGGGCCGGACTGCGCGCCGTGCTGGAAACCGAACCCGGCCTCGTCGTCGTGGCCGAAGCCGCCACCGCCGAGGAGGCCGTCACCCGCGCCGACGCGGGCGACATCGACGTCGTGCTGATGGACCTCCAGTTCGGGAAGGGCATGGGCGGTGCCGAAGCCACCGCCCGGATCACCGCCCGCCCGGAAGCGCCGCGCGTGCTGATCGTCACCACCTACGACTCCGACGCCGACACCCTGCCCGCCATCGAGGCCGGCGCCACCGGCTACCTCCTCAAGGACGCGCCACCCGAGGACCTGGCCGCCGCCGTCCGTACTGCCGCCGCCGGACGCACCACGCTGGCGCCCACCGTCGCGAACCGGCTGATGAGCCGCCTGCGTACGCCGGGCACCGCCCTGACCCGACGCGAGACCGAGGTCATCGCCCTGGTCGCCGACGGTCTGTCCAACCACAGCATCGGCACCCGCCTCCACCTGACCGAAGGCACCGTCAAGTCCCACCTGGCCCGCGTCTACGCCAAGCTCGGCGTCGAGTCGCGCACCGCCGCCGTCGCCACCGCCACCCAACTCGGCCTCATCCGCCGCTGACCCGGGCACGTGCGGGTCGTCACGGGCGTCGGTCACGGGCATCAGAAATGGGAAGCCGTCGCCGAGGTGCCTCGCCACTCCTCTCGAGGAATCCTCGTCACGCTGCCTGCCAACCGAGCGATTGAGCAGGTCACAGCCGGGGTAGTGGCCCTCCTCGCGGAGATCGATCGGCGGCCGGTCCCGGTCCGCCCGGCGAGAGGGGCACCACCGGTGCGGACCTGGGTACGCGGCGCCGCCGCGCGGCTGCGCAGCGACGGGATGACAGTGGTCGAGCTGACCGCCGCCGCCGTGGTCGCCTGGATCGTGGCGGCGGTGGTGATCCGCCACCCGGACCCGTTCTTCGCACCGACGGCCGCGCTGGTCGTGCTCGGCGAGTCCCGCGGGCGGAGACTACGGCAGACCGTCGAGATCCTGCTCGCCGTCGCCGCCGCCGTGCTCGTCGCGGAACTACTGGTGTACGCGTTGGGCCCGGGCACCGACACGGTCCTGCTGGTGCTGCTGCTGACCACCACGACGCTCGTGGTGATCGGAGCCCGCCGCGCCCTGGTCGTGCAGGCGACCGTCTCGGCCATGTACCTGGTCGTGGTGTCCGCGCCGAACGGGACGCTCATGCCGTTTCGCTTCGTCGACGCGCTCATCGGCGGCGCCGTGGCGCTCGCCGCCAGCCAGCTGATGGCCGCCCGCGACCCGCTGGCACCACTTGTTGCCCAGGCCCGCCGCAGCTACACCGACCTGGCCGACCTGCTCGACCAGGTAAACGCGGCGCTGCGGGGCTGCGACGAGGACGCCGCCCGCGCCGCCCTGGAGCGGGCGCGCCAGGTGGACGACTGCGTCGCCGAGATGCAGGCCGCGATGCTCGCCACCGGTGAGACGCTGCGACTGGGACTGCGCCGCCGGCACCTGGGCAAGCTCGTCGAGGTGGAGGCCACACTGCGGCAGCTCGACTACGCCGCCCGCAACATCCGCGTGCTGGCCCGCGCCGGCGTGACCCTGACCCGCCGGCACACCGCCACCCCGCCGGAGCTGGCCGCCGCGATCGGCGCGCTGACCTCTGCCGTACGGTCGGCTGGTGAGGCCATGGCCCACGACCTCACCGGCGCCGACGCCGACCGGCACGCGCAGCGGGCCGACGCGGCGGCCCTGGAGGCGGTCCGGATCGCCGCCGGCCTGCTGCGGACCGATCCGCCGCTGCCGGTCACCATGATCGTCGGGCAGATCCGGGCGACCGCGATCGACCTGCTGCGCGGCGTCGGCCACGACGACGTGACGGTGCTGGACCGGGTGGACGAGGCGCTCGGCCTGAGCCGGAGGTGACGCCGGGCGTCCGGCGATGCCCTTCGGCAGGTTCCCCAGCCGTTCCGTCGCTATCTGTTGGCGATGCCGATCGCCGCGAGACCGCCCAGCAATCCGCCCGCGTGCATGGTCAAGCGCAGGTACCACTGCCATCCCTTGAGCCGGCCCGGGTGGTACGTGAGGGCGTGCATCCGGTGCGCGACCAGGAACCAGCCTGTCCACGCCACGACGACCACGGCCAAGCCGGCCGCCACGCCGGTCAGCATCGGCTGCTTGTCGTCGTCCGAGATGCCGGCCGCACTCAGCAGGGGCCATAGTGCGAGGAACGGTAGGACCAGCCAGAACTTAGCTGTCAACGCAAGCGGAGCCACCGCCGCTCTTCCCCGCGACGCGAGCAGAGCCCCCGCTGACTGAGAAAGTCCCATGAAGACGGAGAACACGCAAAGCCCGAGTACGAGGTGCGGCCACCCATTTGTCGCACGTGCCGCGGCGACCAGAATCGGCAGCAGGAACAGCCCGGCGAGAAAACCCACCAGCCTGCCGGCGGCGAACCGGGCGATGAACCTGCCGATCGACGGCAGAGGATCCCACTGCTGCGTCCGCACCGGTGACATCGTGGGGGCCGGCCCGGCCGCCGGGACCTGATTCGCCGGCTCCGCGGGGACCGTCGTGGCCCGTTGTGCGGGTTGAATGTGCGCGTGGCGCGGGGTCGGCGGGCGTCGCTTCCGTGCGCCTTTCTGGCGGCTGTTACGTCCTCGGGATCCCATCGGTTCAGGGTGTCGGGTGTCCGCAACCCACCGTCCATCGCTGGTCGTCCCGGCTGCCCTCGCCCTGAACGGTTGCTGTCGGTAGTTGCCGGCACTCCGCGTGGGTCGTCAGCACCCGGGAGGTGGTGGGGCCGGCGCGGTACAGGGGACGGACGGAGCCTCCGCGCACGCTCCGAAGGTGATCGTGGGGAACTGATGCGGGGCGCTGCTTCCTCGCCTAAGCTGCGTCACATACGCATCGACACTAATCAATAGCAGATGCCGGCGACCGGGGTCGGCCCACCGGCAACCACCGGCTTCGCATTCACCGGCTTCGATTGGAGTACCCGATGACCCGGCGTCCAACCATCGCCACGCTCACCGGCCTGTGCCTCGCACTCGCCACCGCACCCGGCCCCGCCGGCGCCGCACCCCCGGCACCTCGGGACGCCACTCATGTTAACGCTCACATTAGAGGCGTCCCGCTCTACGGCCCACCCGGCGCGCCCCCGGGGGTCTGCCCGGGCGGCACCGGATACGGCCCGCCCCTGCCGGCCACCTCCGTGTCCGCGACGAAGATCCAGAGCGGGTTCTCGTTCCTCGAAGGACCGGTCTGGATCGCCGACGGCGGCTACCTGCTGATGTCCGACATGGCCGCGGGCACCGGGCCGAACAACGTGCAGCCCTCCACGATCCGCCGGTTCACCCCGCCGGCGACCTTCGACACCTTCATCGCCGACGCCGGAAGCAACGGCCTGACGCTCAGCCCCGACGCCCAGCAGATCATCGCCGCCACCCACGATCAGCGGAACGTCTCCGCGTACCGGCTGAGCGACAAGGCCCGCAGCACTGTCGCCGCCGGCTACCAGGGCCGGGCGTTCAACTCACCAAACGACGTCACGGTCCGTTCCGACGGCGTCGCCTACTTCACCGACCCCACCTTCCAGCGCGGCAACCGACCCGACCAGATGAGCGGACGTACCAGTGTCTTCCGCGTCTCCGGCGGCCAGGTGTCGCTGGTGGACGACCGGCTGCGGCAACCCAACGGCATCGCGCTCTCCCCGGACGGCAGCACGCTCTACGTGGGCGCCTACGCCGAGAACAAGATCTACAAGTACGTCGTCCAGCCCGACGGCAGCACCGGCGCCCGCAGCGTCTTCGTGAACTACCTCGGCGGTCCCGACGGGGTGACCGTCGACTGCGCCGGCAACGTGTACTGGGCCTCCGGCTCGGACGGGCTGGTCCACGTCTACTCACCAGCCGGCGCGCAGCTCGGCACGATCCGCTCCGGCGGCACCGGCACCACCAACGCGGCGTTCGGCGGACCCGACCGGCAGACCCTCTACATCACCTCCGGCCGAACGAACGACTCCGGCCTGTACAGCGTGCGACTCAACGTCCCCGGCTACCCGTACTGACCAAGAACCCCGGGAAGGAAACCACCGTGCGGATTAGTCCCCACCAGCTCCGACACCGCGTCCCGCTCGCCCTGCTGATCTGCGCCGGCACCATCCTGACCGGCGTACCCGCCAACGCCGCGCCGGCCGCACCGGCGACCGGGAGCCGGCAAGTGGCCCAGCTCGCCGCCGACACCAGCCCGCCCACCCGGCCGACCGGCCTGCGCAGCACCCGGCTGACCTGCCAGTCCGTCACGCTCTCCTGGTACGCCTCCCGGGACAACATCGGCGTCGCCTTCTACGACATCTACCACGACGGCCAGCTCGTCACCTCGGTCCCGGGACGGACGCTGACCGCCACGCTCAGCGTCGTGCAGGGTGTCACCTGGGGCTGGTACGTCAACGCCCGCGACGCCGCCGGCAACGTCTCGCAGGCCAGCTCCACGCTCTCGGTCACCCCGCCGTTCTGCCAGCAGGACACGTCGCCGCCCAGCCCGCCGACCAACCTGGCCGCGACGGTCAACGGCACGGACGTGACCCTCACCTGGTCGGCCTCCACCGACAACGTCGCGGTCACCGGCTACACGATCCTGCGCAACGGTACGGCGGTCGGCTCCACCAGCGGCACCGCCGGCAACCCGCCGGCGACCACGTTCACCGACACCGGGCTGACGCCCGGCACCGACTACCGGTACACGGTGACCGCCCGGGACGCCCAGGGCAACGTCTCGGGGGCGAGCGCTGCGGTCACCGCGCACACCGGCTCGGGCTGCACGAGCCCGGTCTGCGGCTCCACGGTCATCACCACCGAGAAGGACCTGCCCTGGGGCCTGGTGCAACTGCCCGACGGCACGGTCCTCTACGGCCGGCGCGACCTGTTCGACATCGTCGCCATGAACCCGGACGGCACCGACAAGCACAGCATCGGCACCGTGCCGAACGTGGCCGGCACCAACGGCGAGGGCGGCGTGCTCGGGCTGGCCGTCTCGGCCAGCTTCACCACCGACCGCTGGCTGTACATCTACCACACCACCACGACCGACAACCGGATCGTGCGGATCCGCTACGACGGCACGCTGCAAACCGGCACCGAGCAGGTGCTCGTCACGGGAATCCCGCGCAACAAGTACCACAACGGCGGCCGGCTGCGCTTCGGCCCCGACGGCAAGCTCTACGCCGCCACGGGCGACGGACAGAACCCGGACGTGGCCCAGAACACCAACAACCTGGGCGGCAAGGTGCTGCGGCTCAACCCCGACGGCACCGTGCCGGCGGACAACCCCTTCGGCAACTACGTCTGGAGCTACGGCCACCGCAACCCCCAGGGACTCGCCTTCGACTCCCAGGGCCGCCTCTTCGAGCAGGAGTTCGGCAACAACGTCATGGACGAGACCAACATCATCGTCAAGGGCGGCAACTACGGCTGGCCTGCCTGCGAGGGCACCTCCGGCGACTGCGCCAGCCCGAACTTCAGGGCCCCGATCCGGACGTACCCGGTGGCCGAGGCCTCGTGCAGCGGCATCGCGATCGTCCGGGACGTGCTCTACCTCGCCTGCCTGCGTGGTAACCGGATGTACCGCGCGGAGATCAGCGGCAACACGCTCACCAACGTCCAGCAGTACTTCGTCGGGACGTACTTCCGGCTGCGTACCGTCGAACCGACCCTCGACGGCAACCTGTGGCTGACCACGAGCACCGGCGGAGACAAGGACAGCACCCCGAACAACAGCAACGAGAAGATCCTCAAGGTGACCCTCGGTGGGGCGGTGTCCGGCCCCACGGGCTGAGGGCGAGCCGGCACTGCCAGCCCTCGGAGGGTGTCCGCGTCGCGCGGGTGCCCTCCGAGCGGTCCGGGCCAGGGAACGAGGTATTCGAGGCCTGCGGCGGCGCGAGAGGGACCGAACTCCGTCACCGCGTACTCGGCCAGGCCGCGCTGCCGGAACGGGACCATGGCGGACCTACGGCCGAGGTCATCCGGAAGCGGCAGCAGGGGTTGCCTCATCTCTACACCCACCGGTCGGACGGCCGGGGTCAACGCTTCCGGGAGCGCTCGCTGACGATCCGCTGACTCCCACCGACAACTGACAATGGAATCAGCAAAAGCCACCCTCTCACGAGGGTGGCTTTCTGCGTAGTGCTTCACCTCGCCCGTCTGGCCCAGCCTGGCCTTCAGGTGCTCAGCAGTTGGTGTCTGCGATCTCTTCGCGGAGGCGGCGCTGCTCGGCCTTGCTCAGCGAACTGCCGTCGGTGACGTGTAGCGCCCACGGTGTTGGGCAGGGGGCTTCGTGGGCGGTGTCCGGACAGAGCGTCTCGACCATACGGTCAGTGAGGGCATCGACCTCACTGACGGAGGCGATTACAGGGATGGTGATCCGCCATAGTTGAGCCCGGACGCCATCTGCCTCAGGACTGGTCATACGTGACATCTCCAAATGTTGGGCGTGGAGGCGGGCCAGTCTAGACGGAGAGGCCGATCAGGGCCCGCATCCGCACCGGTTCCAGCGGCTCATCCAGTCCGGTGGGTTGCGCTGGTGAATGACGCGTGGCGTGAAGTTGCCGTCGAAGAATTGGCGGTCCGACTCTTCGTTCAGTCCACCGCCCGACAGCGCTGGGCGCGACAGCCTCGCGGCGCTTGGCTTGACGCGTCCTCCTTGGCGCTCTTGACCGCGTCGCTCTCGGTCTTGCCGCTGCCGGCACCCCAGACGTAACCGGCGTTTGGTCGTTGCCGACCAACGCGCACTCGGCCTGGCATTCCCACGCTTGGCCGTCGAGATCGTTACGGGTTGACCTCAGGCACCGGTTCGGGCGGCACGTCCCGATCCTTGAAGGCTGTGCTGAAAGGAATTGCCGCGGCGCATAGACGGAATTCACGATGCCTGTCGTACGCATGTGCACTGCGGGCGAAGGGAAGAATCGTGCATACCGATCGTCCTGACGTCGAGACGCCGGCAGTCGGTGGCCTCGACCGGCGAACCCTCCTCGGCGCGCTCGGTGCCGGTGTGGGGGCGGCAACCGTCCTGGCCACGCCACGACCCGCACGGGCTGGCACCCCGACGTCCGGCCGCGCCCCGGCTCCACGGACGTTGGCTACCAGGCCGTTGCGGAGCGGGACCGTTCGGCCTGGATTCGACGCCCAGGTCGTTGCCCTGCGGTCGCCGGCCGGCTCGGCCCCGGCACGGTGGCGCTCCGCCGACCGGTCGGGGGCGTGGAGCCGGTGGGCCCCGGCGCCCGGCGGCTGCCCGGCCGGCGCGGGCGACGCCGCGCCCGCGACCGAGCAACTGGCCTTCGTCACCGTACCCAACGCTCCGGCCGTCGACCTCGACCTGCCGACCGGTAGCCGGGCGGTCGTCCTCAACGGCACCGACGGCCCGGCCCTGCGGCCCGCGTCCGCCGAGGTGTCGGAACGCTCCCGGCTGGCGGGGCTGCCCTTCCTGAGCCGTGCCGCCTGGGGCGCCGACGAGTCCCTGCGGTTCGACGCCGCCGGCGTGGAAAAGTACCCACCCACGTTCTGGCCGGTGCAGACGTTCACCGTTCACCACACCGCCACCGGCAACGACGATCCCGATCCGGCCGCGCGGATGCGCGCCATCTACCGCTACCAGGCGATCGACCTCGGCTACGGCGACTTCGGCTACCACTTCCTGATCGACGAGGCAGGCCGGGTCTACGAGGGCCGGCGCTCCGGCGGGGACGTGCTGCCCGGTTTCGACCCGGCCGGTTGGATGGTGAACGGCTCGCACGTGGGCGGCTACAACGCGGGGAACGTGGGTGTCGTCCTGCTCGGGACCTTCGTGACGCGCGAACCGACGGCGGCTGCGCGGCGCAGTCTCACTCTGTTGCTCGCCGCCCTGACCGGTTGGTGCCACGTCGATCCGCTGGCCAGCGTGACCTACGTCAATCCGATAAGCGGCCTCCGCCGCGGCGTACCCACGATCGCGGGCCATCAAGACTGGGGGCCGACGGAGTGCCCGGGTGGGGTGCTCAGCGGGATGCTGGGCGACCTGCGACAGGAGATCGCGGCCGTGCTGGCCGACCCGCGTCGCTCCGCGTTCGTCGGCTGACGGCGGTCGCAGCGACCGCCGTACGGCAACGTCGGCGAAGCGGAGACGCGCCCGAGCTGACGTTTCGGGGCACGGTACCGACACAATCACCTCGAAGGTGATGAAGCTCGATTCGCACCCGCGTAAGAGAGTGGCGCGCTCCGATATTCCAAGGCTAGACTGCCGCGAGCTCACGCCATTCACATGCGTCTTCGGGAGCCTCGTTGCGCATCTACTTCACGGCGGAGGATCTCGGGCGGGTTCGCGTGGCCGCAGCACCCGATCCGATGTGGGAGACGGTCTTCAGCGTTTTCCGCCTCGGCCGCCCGGGGCCGGCGGCGGTCTTCGGGCGCTGGCGCCGGCGGGCCGTGCCGGCCATGCGGCCCGCCGATCTGGAAATGCTCCGGCCCTTGGTGAACGGTGCCTACTATCCGGATTTCCTGACGCCGGCCGAGGGTGGGCTCGGTCTGCCGGACGCGATCGAGGCCCTGCTACGCACTCCGACGGCCCGGCTCCGCGCCGAAATGGAGCAGCTCGCCCGCCTCGGCGGGCCACTGCCGTCCTGGATGCGGCGCCTCGCCGACGGCGACGGCGACGTGCTGGGCCGCCTGGCCGGCGCGATGCGGTCACAGTTCGCGGTCGCTGTCGCCCCGTTCTGGGCGGAGGCACGGGCGCACGTGGACGCCGACCGGGCACGGCGGGCACGGGTGCTGCTGGAGCACGGCGGTGAGGGGTTGCTGAAGAGCTTCCGGCCGATGATGCGCTGGGAGCCTCCGGCGCTCGTGGTCGATGTGCCGTCCACCCAGTCGATCCACCTCAACGGCCGCGGGCTGCTGCTCGTGCCGTCCTACCTGTCCTGGAAGACGCCCGACACGCTGCGGGACCCGGACCTCACGCCGGTGCTGGTATATCCGGTCGAACACGACCTGACCCGGCACCTGGACGCGGCGCGGCCCTCCGGGCCGGGCGCCCTCGCCGCCCTCGTCGGGCCGACCCGGGCGGACGTGCTGGAGGCCATCGGCGATGGCCGTACCACCTCGGAGCTGGCCGGACGCGTCGGAGTGAGCGCGGCGTCGATCAGCCAGCACACCGCCGTGCTGCGCGACGCCCGGCTGATCAGGACCACCCGCATCGGCAAGGCGGTGCTGCACACGATCACCCCACTCGGCGCGGCGATGCTCGGCGACGCTCCGCCTCGACGCGCTCCGATCGACGTCGCCGCGCGTCCTGCGACGTAGGCTCCGCCCCGCCGGTCACCGGGCCTGGACGTCCGTCGCCGGCGGTGCCGGCACCACCCGACTGCGAAACAGGTATCCCCGACGCGGCCCGCACCCGGTAGTCGGTGTGCGGGCCGCCGCCGTTGTCCGGTGGATCTCAGTACCGGCTGGTGCAGTACTCCTCGTACTCGTTGTTGTAGCCCCAGGCGGTACAGGCGCGGGCCAGCAGGCCAGCGTCGTCGAGCATCACGGTCCAGTGCACGTCGGTGGAGGGCGCACCGGGATTGCGGCCCGCGGCGGCGTATGTGCGGTACTGCCCGTTCGAGTAGAAGCCGTCGACCCGGACGTCGTAGTTCGCTTTGCCGCGGGCCCACGCCGTGCGGCAGCGCGGGCTGTAGCGCAACTCGGCGATCAACGGCCCGCCGCCCGGCAGGTACGCCTCCCGGACCGTCCTCGCGTCGTCGGTGCACCGGTACCTGATCCCGTTGTTGCCGGTGAAGTAATCCTCGGGCGAGTGCCCCTCGTAGAACGTGATGGCCTGGGCCGGTGCGGTGGTGATCGCCACCAGCCCGGTGGTCGCGGTGATGGCAGCGGCCACAAGGCCGATCCAGCGGCGGGTCGTGTCGCGCATGAACTGACTCCGTTTCGTAGTGCGAGGTGGAATGCCACTCGCGCGGATGCAACCTTCAGGTCGGCGGAAGAAAAATGCCTTCACCGGTCGGCACGTGCAGATCCTCGGTACTGGCACACGGCAGCGGCAAGAGGTTTTAGCCAAGGCTTAAGCGAGCGGAAATGCAGCCGGACCATGTGGAGGCCGAAGTAGCGGGTGAGATCCCATCGTGACCATAAAATTTCTACGCCACAAAAAGCCCCGAGGACCTCGCCGGCCGTCACGACACCCCACGCCGTTCTCCCACCCGCTGCGATCACTGATGGTGAGCGCTGCCCGGTACGCCGCGACAGCGGTCGTGACCTCCCAGGTCGGACATCGCCCGCGCCACCCGACAAGCCAACCGCCGATCACGACCACCTCCGTGACCCGCAGTTACTCGAGAATGCGATCAGCCTTGCCGTCTGACACATCCGAGACCCGCCGGGCATACCTTTCGCGCTCGGGTTAAAGGTGTGGTCCGCCGTCGGCGTACGGCCAGAACATGGTCCCTCCATTGTTTTCACCACGCTCGTCATGGACGGAGACCCGTGAAGATAGGAACGTTATCGACGCCTGGCAAGGCGATGATTGCCGCCGTGGCCGCTGTTGCGCTGCTTTCCGGCCCGGCACTGTCCGCAGTGGCCCGGGCCGAACCGGCGGAGACCCCGCCATCCGCGCCGGCGGCAGCGGCGGCCCCGGCCGGCCCGGTCGGGCCGGCCGATCGCGTCGCACCCGGCGACCGGGACAGGGTCCTGCCGAAGGGGTGGCGCGGCTCCGCGGACCGGATCTGGACGACCTCCGGCGACGCCAACGGCTTCCACATTCTCACCGCCACGGCGGCCACCGGCTACACCTGGGAGACCGCGGCCAGCCTCGCCGAGCCGGGCTTCGACGTCGACCTGTGGATCGGCAACGCCTGCGTGACCGGCTCGGGTCGCCGGCTGGTCGTGGTGTACGCACCCCGCACCTTCACCAACAAGGCGGAGCTGTTCGACCGTGGCGGGTTCACCGCGCTCGTCGACCTGAAGACGCGCCAGGTGACCAAGCTGCCGGTGCAGTCGTCGCTCGCCTACTTCAACCCCGGTTGCGGCGCGGGCGAGCAGGCGGTGCTCTCCCAGCTCGGTGGCGAGAACCGCGAGGACCCGACGTCCACCGCGCCACGGAGCCGGCTGTTCACCGTGGACGCGGCGGCACGCACGCTGTCCAAGCCGATCCTGCTGAACACCGAGCTGAGCTCCCCCGTACCCGTCAAGGACGGCATCGTCGCGGCGGCCGCCGGCGGGCTGGTCTCGGTGGCGAGGACCGGCAAGGTGACCCGGTCCGCCGCGGCGACCGGGGTGCCGTTCCGGCTGACGCCCGACGCAGCCGGCGGCGTCGTCTTCATGGACTCCGACGGCCGGCAGACCCGGGTGAAGCGGGCGGTCGGCCGGTCCGTGCGGGAGCTCGCACGCGGCCGCGCGGCCGATGTCGGCCTGGCCCGCGGTGCCGGCGGCCGGTCCTTCATCACCGGCCGGCCGGCGCACATGTCCGCGCTGCCCGCCACCGTGCGCCGGATCGCCGTTCCCCGCGACAGTGAGCTGTCCACCCGCGGTGAACTGGCGCTCACCCAGGTCAAGGCGGCCGGCGCGGGCGACCCGCGAACCCAGGGCGGCGACCCGAGCGTGGCCCGCGACGTCGCCGTCACGGCGACGGTGACAAAGACCGGCAAGTCGCTCACCTTCGAGGTGAGCCCCGAGGTGGTCGGACCCGAGGCGGTCGCCGGCCGAGCCACCCATCCGAAGCTCGGCGCCACGGCCACGGCCACCACGCCCCGCTTCCGGATCGCGGCCGACGCCTCGGCCGAACCGGTCGAGGCGGACCGCTACTGCTCGGTGCCGCGCAACGACCCGGCGAACCAGGCCGTGCAGCCGAAGCCGCGCAACGTCGAGTGGGCGGTCGACCAGGCGGTCTTCGGCCGGCTCAATGACGCGGCCTCGCGCCCGGCGAACTGGAAGGGCTACGGCATGCCGGCGTACGAGCCGCAGACACTGTTCCCGGCGCCACCACTGGCGAACGGCGGCCGGGTGCCGGCGCAGATCATGCTGGGCATCATCACCCAGGAATCCAACATGTGGCAGGCGTCGAAGTTCGCGCTGCCCGGCGTGCCGGCGAACCCACTGATGGGCAACTACTACGGGCGCGACATCTACAACGCCACCTCGCTGGACGACTGGGACATCGACTGGACGAAGGCCGACTGCGGCTACGGGCTCACCCAGGCGACCGACGGCATGCGCCTGGCGGGCCACGAGAAGACCGACGCCAACGGCAACAAGGTCGAGGTCTCGCTGCCGTTCCAGACCCAGCGGGCGGTCGCGCTCGACTTCACCGCGAACATCGCGTACGGGTTGAAGATCTTGCAGGAGAAATGGAACCAGACCTACGCGGCGGGGTTGCGGGTGCACAACGCCGATCCGTCCGCGCTCGAGAACTGGTTCTACGCGGTGTGGGCGTACAACTCGGGCTTCTACCCGAAGAAGAACGACACCGACCCGTGGGGCGTCGGGTGGCTCAACAACCCGATCAACCCCAGGTACGACCCGCTCCGGCACCCGTTCATGACCTCGTACGACGACGCTCGCACGCCGCAGAACTGGCCGTACCCGGAGAAGGTGCTCGGCTGGGCCGGCAATCCGATCTCCGCGACCGAGTCGCCGGGCGTCGAGCGCCCCGGCTTCAACTACGCCTGGTGGAACCTGAGCGAGGACAAGCCCAGGGTCAAGCCCCCGCTGAAGACCTTCTGCGACAACACCAACCAATGCGATCCGTACGCCTCCGTGCAGCCCGACGATCCGGACGTCAGCAGCGAGAAGCCCGGCTCGTGTCTGCACAGGAACGCCGCCGGCCTGTACGACCTGAGGTGCTGGGCCCACTCCGCCGTCGGGTGGAAGGCGCCGCCGGGAGTCGTCTGCGACACCTGCGGCCACGAGCAGATCCGGTTCGACCCGGGCTACCCGTGGTGCACGACAGCCGGCCAGACGGCCTGCGAGAGCGACGGCATCAGCTACCCGCCGCACTGCCAGGACAGCGGCGGTGACCTCGCCCCCGGTGCCAAGGTGGTCGACAACGTTCCGCTCGGCTCGCCCTCGCCGCGGTCATGCCCCAGACAGCTGCAGAACCAGGGTACGTTCCAGCTCTCCTTCACGGGGGTGGCCAACGGCACCTACCCGTCCAAGATCGATTTCCACCAGGTCGGCGGCGGTTACGGCGGCCACTACTGGCGGGCCAGCACCCGGACGCAGGCGGCCCAGGGCGGAAACCTCAAGGTCACTGGCACCTGGCGGCTCAACGAGACCGGCACCGGCTGGCGGCGGGTCCAGGTGTTCGTGCCCGAGTTCGGCGCCTGGACGCAACAGGCGAAGTACACGATCGATCTGGGCAACGGCGAAACCCGGTACCGGGTGATCAACCAGACCTGGCAGCAGAACAAGTGGGTCGACCTGGGCACCTTCAACTTCCGGGGCCAGCCCTCGGTCTCGCTGACCACCGTGGCCAAGGACGGCACCGGAGACGACAGCATCATCTTCGACGCGGTGGCGTTCAGCTGGCCCAGCCCGTCGCCGCCCGGCGTGCCCGAAGAGGTCGGCGGCATGCCCCGATACGTCGCGCTGGGCGACTCCTACTCGTCAGGCGAGGGCGTGGCGCCGTACGACCGCAACAGCGACCTCAAGCGAACAAACGGCACGAAGGGCTCCAGCGTCGACGCCTGCCACCGGTCGACGGCCGGCGCGTACCCCCGCCTCGTGCATGATCCCGGCCGCGACTCCGTCCGGGACTTCCCGAACGACCACTACACCATCGAACAGATGTCGACGCGGTACAGCTGGGGCAGCTTCGGCTTCCTCGCCTGCTCGGGCGCGACGACCACGGCCGTCACCCGCGACGCGGTAAACGTTCCGCCGGCCGCCTCCGACACGGCGGGACACACCGACTGGGGACAGGCGGTCGACCGCTGGGGCGAGCTGACCCAGGTGGAGCAGGGCTGGCTGGACCCGGAGACCACGCACGTGTCGATCTCGATCGGCGGCAACGACGCCCGGTTCTCCGACGTGCTCACCGGGTGCATCGCCGCGCTCACCGACTGCTCAGGGCCGAACTACCGGCTGACCCGGTCGAACGGCGTCGTCGACCCCGAACCGCTGCGCGACTACCAAACGAGGATCATTCGGGACTGGCTGCCGGCAAAGCTGAAGGCCACCTACCGGGCGATCCACACCGCCGCCCCGAACGCCCAGATCTTCGTCGTCGGCTACCCGCAGATGTTCGCCAACGAGGAAGGCAACAACGCCTGCTACAACATCAGCTCGCAGGCCCGGCTGTTCCTCAACGCGATGGCCGGTCGGATGTCCATCGCCATCGCGCGGGTCGTCGACGACCTGCGCGCCGAGGGCGTGGACATCCGCTACGTTCACACCACGGCGGCGATCAGCGTCGGCAACAGCGGACAGAAGAAGTGGGCGTGCGGTGGCAACGACGGCTACCGGTGGCTGAACGCGGTCACCTCGACGTCCACCGACGGCAGCGGGGAGAAGACGCCGGGCACCGGCACCTTCCACCCGACAGCCCGCGGCCAGCAGGGCTTCGCCGACCTGCTCACCGCGGCCTTCGCGGACGCCCGGCGCCCCCGGGCGGACGACGTGGCGGCGATCAAGCAACGCATCCTCGACTATTCCGCGAAGCGCGCGCCGACCGACGACAAGGGCAGGTGGATCGTCACCGACCAACAGGCAAAGCTGGCCGCCGAACGCTGCCTCGACCTGACCCGGCGCGGCGGGATCGTCGGCAACCCCTGCCTGTCCAAACCGATCCTGTTCCCCACCGCCTTCGACGCCCGCGGAGCCGCCCGCAACGACGACGCCGCGATCGACGCCAACCCGCCCTGGGTGCAGCTGCGCTACGTCAACGGCTCGACGGAAAAGCCCAAGGTGCTCAAGTCCCGTAGCTGGTTCATGAACGCACCGTACGGCCAGACCTCCTGCCCGACGACGCGGCCCGAAGACCAGTGCGACGAATATCCGTTCTACACCTCCGAGGAGGGTGGCGCCTGGGACTTCTTCACCGGCGGGGAGAACTCTCCGCTGAGCACCCGGCTGCTGATGATCCCCGCGACCGAGAACCGGGCGGAAGGCAGCATGGTCGGTGCGATGTACAGCCACCAGGACTGCCGGATGCAGACCGGCACCTACGAAAACATCATCGGTAGCCCCGGCTATCAGAACCAGTTGCTGACCAGCGGCACGGAGTATCTGACCGTACCGCTGACCGACGAAGCGGCGTTCGTGGGCCAGAAAACCATGTACGTCTGCTGAACCGGGGCCCCGGCCGCCGTCAGGTGGCCGGGGCCCATCCCACGGGCTTATTTCAAGACCTGCGGCACTCCTACGCGCCTTAGCTGGTCTCAGACGGCGTGCCGATCAATGACGTAGCAAAGGTGATGGGTCACGAGCAGACGTCCGCGACGTTGAACCGCTACACCCACTCAACCGCTGAGCGCGCCCACAGAGTGGTGAAGTCCTTTGCTGCCTCTCGCTGCCTCCGAGCAACGACTGAAGCCTCAAAGACGAGTCAAGGCCCCTCGATTGAGGGGCCTTGAGCTTGCCGTATTCATGGTGGGCGATACTGGGATCGAACCAGTGACCTCTTCGGTGTGAACGCGGATGGGCCTCACTGTTTAGTGCTGTCGGACACCGTTCTGTGCTGCCGGCGATGGTCGGTTTGCTCTCCCGTGTTGTCCGCCGTCGGTCGTCGCTGCTGCTTTCGCTGCCTCCTGGCTGCCTCACCTCGCCCGCCTGACGCGGGCACCTGCTCGTCCACTCGGCCGCTCGTCCGCCTCCTCGTCGTCGGCTGGGCTGGCTCTCGCGGTTAGGACGCGCAGGTGTTGAGCATGCTCTGCAGTGCTGACTTCTCGGAGGATTGGAGCGTCAGGCCCCAGTTGTACTTCACGGTGATCCACATCTTGCTGTAGGTGCAGCGGTACGACGTCAGGGGCGGCTGCCACGTTGAGGGATCCTGGTCGCCCTTGGACTGGTTGACGTTGTCGGTGACGGCGATCAGCTGCGGGCGGGTCAGGTCGTTGGCGAAGCTCTGCCGGCGGCTCGTCGTCCAGGAGTTGGCTCCGGACCGCCACGCCTCCGCCAGGGGCACGACGTGGTCGATGTCGACGTCGGAGGCGGCGGACCAGGTCGCACCGTCGTAAGGGCTGTACCAGCGGCCGGAAGTAGCGGCACAGGAGCTGTTGACCACAACGGACGTGCCGTCACGCTTGAGGACCTGCTCCCGGGTGTTGCAGGTGCCGGTGATGGTGATCCAGTGCGGGAACAGGTCCCGCGAGTAGCCGGCCGTCGAGCCCTGGACTGCCACTGTCAGGGCGTCGAGCTGCGACTGCGCAGTCGCCTTGGACGGGATACCTGGAGGCGTAGCCGAAGCCGGCTGTCCGCTCATGACGCCGAGAACGGCACCCACGAGAGCGGCAACAGTGATCGTGGCGGCACGCCGCCTGGTACGCGGGGCGGGGGCAAGGGGCGTGATCGGCATGGCTGCGGCCTTTCATCAAGGAGGGGACAGCAACCTTCCTCGACGATCATGTCAATCGATGAGCATGCCTGTAAAGAACAGTCGTCCGTTTATCGAACAGCCGGCCGCCATCTCCCGACCTGCCGGCCTGGACCCCTCGCTTGTAAGTTCTGGGCGTTCCGTCTGGCTTCGCCTGCGACGTCTTTGACGTCGAGCTTGTCCTCGCCTGTCGATCGTTGCTGTCGCTGCCGCCTGGCGGCTTCGCCTCGCCTGGTTGGGTCAGGACGGACCTGCAGAGCCCCGCTCCCTCCCTAGCGATGTCACACCCATCTGCCAGCATTGATGCGGCCTTACCACTTGGAGGAGACCACATGGCTTCCACGAAGCGTCGACGCCAGCGCGAACGGAGAGACCTCGGGCGCACGAAGCAGGATAGTGGGCCGGGTAAGGGCACCGCGCCGCCCACACGGGCGATCCGGCCGTGCGAGCGGTGCGGCGCAGGCTGCCGTACGGACAAGCCGGTCTACGGGTGGGTGTGCGCCAGCTGCGCCTACGAGCTTGACCGATATTTGATGATTCACCTAGGTCTGGCCGGAGGTGCAGCAATTGAGGTATATGAAAGCGCCAAGCGACGCGGGGAACTTCCTCCGCCCGGACCTCGTGGCCTAGGTGTGAACGTGCGCAAGCCCTAGTCATACAAGCGACACGTCATATCGCAGACAGTGTCCGGCCGGATACCCTACACATTCGTCTCCAACGTTCCCTGACGCGAGGATCTCGATGAGTAGGCACGCCTTCGCCGCCTATGGCCTGCACGTATCGCCACGCTACCGCCCGAATGAGCGACTTTCGCTCGACGACATCGGCGGAACAAAGGCCAGTCTCTTGTCGCTTGTCCACGGCCTTCTGCAGGATCTGAAGAATGAGCCTCTCCGGGAAGAAAAGGCCGAAGACTACCTTTACATTGATGAAGTCGACCCCTTGGGTGCCCGGATACACTTCAACGCCGAATACGGGAAGTTCGGTCTTGAGGGTGGAATTCGGCACACTCGCAGCCATGAAACTACTCATACGTACGGGACCGACGAATCCGCCACAGTTCCAATTCGGAATATGATTCTTTGTCTATCGCGGTCAAAGACCGCAGTGTTCTTGACTGAGCGCTACGGCAACCGTGGAGTAGGTAGTATCTTCCTGCGGCAACTACAGGCGGCGTTCAGGGCGAAATTCTCTGACCTCATCCTTCACTCAGAAAGTTTTATCGACAATGAGCAGTGGCGCATCTTCCGTGAAAGAGCCAAGCTTACTAGCGTGAAGGTCGTCCGTTATAACATTTCACACGACCCTGCCGATGGGGTTAATCGTGAAGTTATTGGCAAGATCGTCTACGAGGCGAAGCCCCGATGGGGGATTGTGGGACTCGGGAATAAGGTTAAGGATGGCTTGCTGGGCGGTGAGCTTAAAGCACATCAGCTTCTTGGCCTGGCCGACGTGCACGATGGCGACGAGACGCGCCTAACGCTCAGTGACGGCGACCAGGAACGCCAGGTAGTCCTAGGCCGGGAGGACTTGCCGGCGCTCGTGTATGCAGTTGATCACGACGGAAAGGAACGCGCGAAGGATTCTGTCGTCTATAACGAGATGCATAGCATCATCCCGGTCCTAACGAAGCAGCTTGGACTTGAGCTCCCAGGAGACTGGGACTCCGCCGAATGGCAGAAGGCCCAGCTTACAGTGAAGATGGGAGCCGTCCGTGAGCGCTAAGTGGTCGGTGGCACCAATCATCAAGAAGCAGCTGAGCACGCTCGTCGACCAGAATGACCCAAAGCAGCGACCAAGATTGGGTGACTATCTTGGCCTTTTTGGGGTTCCGCTGACTCTTGCCACTGCCGCATTTTTTACAGGATTCCGCCTCCGTGGCATAGAAGGGCTACTAGGAGGCGTCGCGATCTTTACAGCGCTCCTATTCGGACTGCTGGTTCACGTCTTTACGCTCGGGCTCCGGATCACTGATGATCCCCGGATTTCGAAGAGCGGAAAGACAGCGCAATTAGTGGATCAGCTTCAAGGTAACGTCGCTTACGCTGTACTGGTGGGACTCTTTACCACCACGGTACTTATCGTGGGAGTAAGCACGACTCTCAAAGATCATGCCCTGGGTGTACCAATCAGCGCGATCACCGTCTTTAGCATCTCTCACCTGCTCTTGATTATGCTAATGGCCCTTAAGCGCACTCAAGCTGCATATGAACAGTTTCGCCTTTAACTGATTTAGATGCTGCACTCTGTCCTCGCCTTGTCAATCTGGTCTTGACGATGAACGGGCGGGTGCGCGTCTGGCAGGCCCAGCGATGAGGCCGGGGTGGGGATGCGGCGCGAGCATCACGGGCAGGCCCCCGCCTGCCGGCAACGCCGGCCCGAGGGGTCGCAGAGGCTCCGGGGTCAAGGGCGGCCCGCAGGGCCGTCGCGCAGCGACGCGAAGCGCCCTTGAGGTCGGAGGGGCGGCCCCGCATCCTTCGCGCCGCATCCCCATCACGGCTGGCGGTGACTCGCCCTACGGCACGGCGTGCGACGGCCGCCGCGCCTCCGCCGGCTGCCGGCCGACGAACCTCAAACAGTCTCGGCGCTACTGTCTGCGGCGGCCTCCGGGCTTCCCGCTCTCCGCGCCAGCCGACGGGCGTTCTGCGTGGCCGACGTGGAGCGACAGCGGAGCGTCGGACGCGCGCCCAGGCGGCGGCGCGTGCGGCCCGTTCAGGGCCGCCTTGAAGACGTACAGAAACTTTGCACCACATCGCCGGCAGCTGGCCGGACAGGCGGTATTGGTGAGCCGTAGCTGGCGCTATCGTCTGTGTATGTCGCTCGTCTCGTGGGCCTACGAGGTCTCTCGCCAGAACCTTTCGGGCACGCTGCCTCGGCGATGGGCTCACGTTCAGGGTGTCGCCCTTAAGGCCCGCACTCTTGCCGCGGCTGTCGGTGATGACGCCCCCTTGTTGGAGGCAGCCGCGATTCTTCACGATGTCGGCTACGCGCCTCACCTAGCCACAACAGGCTTTCATCCGCTGGATGGTGCGATCTATCTTCGAGACTTGGACGCACCCGATCGCCTGGTCCACCTGGTAGCGCATCACTCCTGTGCTGTTAGGGAGGCTCGTCTACGTGGGCTCGACGGACAGCTAGCTGCCTTTCACGACGAAGAAGGTCCGGTGAGAGACGCGCTTTGGATGTGCGACCTCACCACGACGCCCGACGGAAAGCCTACGGACTTTGCGAGCAGGGTTGCCGAGATTAAGGAGCGGTATGGTCCCGGCGACCTGGTCACGGCCTTCATCGACAGTGCCCAGCAGGACCTAGCCGACGCGATATCAAGAACAAGCAGCCGGCTCCAAGCCGTAGCCGGCTAACCAAGGTAGGGCGCGTCGTCCTTCAAGCCGTGCCGGATTCGCAGGAGCATGGACGGATGGATAGGAAGGCTCTCGATGGCCTCCGGCTCGACCCACTTCACCTCTGGCGATTCGTCACTGGTTCGTAGCGCGCCGCCGATCGGCCGGGCACGGAGGCAGATCGCAAACTCCTGCCGTACCTCGCCGTTGTCGTAGGCGATGACATGCCCTGGGTCGGAGTAGATACCGGACACGCCGGTTAGCTCGACGCGCAGCCCAGTTTCTTCCTCGACTTCTCGTTTGGCTGCCTGTGCCGTCGACTCTCCCAGATCCTGTGCTCCTCCTGGCAGAGCCCAGAGGCGGTTGTCAGAGCGCCGGATGAGGAGGATGCGGCCGACGTCATCTTGGACGAAGACAGTCACAGCTACCACTAGTGAGTTGGCTCGCGGCGCTCGCGGATCGTTGAGGTAGTCGGTCTTTGGCATCTGCTAGAGCCCACCTTCTGATGGCCTCGACGACTCCCAGACCGCCTCGAAGCTAGCGGCGTAGGTATCGAAGAGACCGTAGGTTGCAGTCTTCCGTAGATGCATCGCCGGCGCCATGGGCGCTGTCTTGCCGTAGACATGCGGGTTGACGATCATTTCCCTGTCGAAGCGGTAGATCGAGT
The DNA here is from genome assembly GCF_040648395.1 of Micromonospora sp. NPDC049151. NCBI lineage: Bacteria > Bacillati > Actinomycetota > Actinomycetes > Micromonosporales > Micromonosporaceae > Micromonospora > Micromonospora sp. NPDC049151. The sequence continues at coordinate 61,808 of NZ_JBEZDP010000013.1, read as the reverse complement.
TGTAGAGAACAGTTGAATGGCTTCTCACCTCGACTCCTGCCACGCCGCGCAGCGGCCGGAAGAACGCGTTGGCGTGGTCGATCTTCGCCGAGATCGTCTCGCGTCCGATTCCCTCCTCGATGCTGCGCTGTTTCACGGCGCTGCTGTCTCGGTCGCCTAGCAGGATCCGGATCCTTGCGCCGGCGTTTGCCTTCCCACGAAGGCGGTCCAGCAGATCGGGCTTCTCTGTGAGGAACATCCCGACGTAAACAAGAATGTCGACGTCGTCCGTTGCCTCATCCAAGAGTCTGTCCCAGAGGTTGTGGGGGACCGCTCCGCGAGTCGGGTAGAACTGGACCATCCCCGCCGAGTTCGAGGTATCGTCAGCGGCTCTTCGGGCTCCTGGCCACAGGTACTCTTCGTCTTCCTTTAGGCGCTTCGCGATTTTGAAGCGAGTACGAGGGTGCGGGACTCTGCCGCCGAGCCAGCGACTGACGGTTTTGACGTCGCACTCTGTGAACAGTGCCAGCTCGGCGAGAGATATCCGGGAGCGCTCAAGAGCATCTCGCAATCGCTTGTTTGCCATCGTCGCTCCTCACAGCGGGACGTTTCTATCACTATAAACGTCCCAAGCGTCCCCGTAAAGCCGTTCCGACGTCACCTCCTTCGATGTCTCCTTGAGGTGCGAGCGAGCAAAGCCGCGCGAGAGCAGTCGTCCACAGGGGACGCGCTCAGACACAGGAGGTCTGTTGTGAAGCTGTACGTGGACACCACGAGCAAGCAGGTGACGGCGTCGAAGGACCCGGAGCCGAAGAACGACCAGAACGGCAACCAGAAGTCCGAGAAGAACACGGGCCGGCTCATGTGGTCCACCCAGGTCTTCGTTCTCGACGAGACGGGCGGGGAGGTCATCACCATCACGACGGCGGGTGAGAAGCCGAACGTGAAGGTGGGCGACTTCCTGGCGGTCGAGCAGTTGGAGGCCATTCCGTGGGCGACCAACGGGCGTAACGGCGTCGCGTTCCGGGCGGTGTCCCTGAAGCCGAAGAACGGTTCTGCGGCCAAGTAGGTCACTTCGCACGTCGTGCTGTGTGTGCCACTGGTGTCCGTGGCCACCGCGCAAGCGGCCTGACGGTCCGCTGTTTCAACTCCACATGCGGTTCCGGGAGTTGTTCCTGACTCCTACTTCTCCCGGTCCGGTCGCCACCTGGCAGTGGTGACAACCCCGAAGGAAATGGCCCGGGGTCGGTACTGACTCCTACGTCTGCCGACCCCGGTGCCGCCACTCATCCGACCCAACTGGCATTGGGAGGACTCGTCGTGTCCAAGTCTAGCCCCCGCCGCTTCGGCGGCAAGTCAACCGGAACGGTGACGGTCATCGAGGCCAAGGTTCACCGTTCCTCCGCGCGTAACGCCCGCATGGCGTTCATCCTCACCGCCGTCATCGTCGGTGTCCTGTCGGCCGTGGTAGCCGCCTCCTACTGGCACCCGATCGTGGCCCTGTTCGTCGGTGCCCTGATCGGCGTTCCGGCTGGCGGCCTCGTGTGGCTGCTCGTGCGGATCTGGCCGGTCATCCGGCTGCTGTGGTGGTGGACCCCGGAAACCCTGCTGAGCGCCGGACTGCTGACCGGCTGGGTGCAGCTGGCCAACCACACCTCGACCGTGGTGACCCTGATCGTGGTCGCCCTGGTCGTCGGCGTCCCGGCCTCCGTGCCGGTCATCCGCCGCCAGGTCAAGGCGTGGGGATGGTGCCTCGTGGTGCGTCACCGGCTGCGTGTGTGCTTCGCGCAGTTCATCATCGCCAACCAGTCCGGCTCGCTGCCGCTGATCCTGTGGGCTCGTCCCACGCCGGTCGGTGAGCGGGTCTGGGTGTACCTGCGCCCAGGCCTGTCGGCCAAGGACCTGGAATCCCGGCTCGACAAGATCGCCGTGACCTGCCACGCCTCCACCGTGCTCATCGAGCGGGCCGGGGAGAGCAACGCCGCGTACCTGCGGTTCGACATCAAGCGCCGTGAGGTGCTCAACGCCCGGGTGAATTCCCCGCTGGTCGACGCCATCGACCGCAACGCGCCCGTGTCGGCGTCGCCGCTGACGGTGCCCACCGCCCTGGACCTGCCGGACGTCGACGCCCCGGCGATCACCCTTCCGGCCCAGGGCAAGGCCGCCGGCAAGAAGCCGCCGGCTACGACCGCCAACGGCAGCAAGCCTGCGGCTTCCTCCGCGTCGTCCCTGCCGGACGACGACACCTCCGACTGGATCTGACCCCTAACCCACCTCGGACGCGGGGAGCCTCACCGGCTCGCTCGTGTGGCTTCCCGCGCCCACAACGCCCTAGGAGGGCAACCCATGACCACCGTTCCCACGACCGCTGGTGCGGTGCCGGTGGGTGCTGGCCTGTCGATGTTCGACCCGGTGTTCATCGGGATCGACGAGTTCGGCCAGCCCGTCTACCTCGACGTCGTCTACCACAACCTGCTCGCCGCCGGTGAGCCCGGAGGCGGCAAGTCCGGCCTGGTCAACAACATCTGCGGCCACGGCGTCCTGTGCGACAACACCCGTCTCGTGCTGTTCGACGCCAAGCTCGTCGAACTCGGCCCCTGGCGCGACCTGGCCGATGCGTTCATCGGCCCCGACATCGACCAGGGCATCTCGGTGCTGCGCCGCCTGCTGACCGTGGCGACGAACCGCTACACCTGGCTGCTCGCCAACCGGCGCCGCAAGCTCGCCCCCGGCGACGGCATGTCGGTCATCCTCACCGTCATCGACGAACTCGCCATGTTCTCCACCGTCCTCGGCACCAAGGCACAGCAGGAAGAGTTCTCCACCCTGCTGCGGGGTCTCGTCTCCCTCGGCCGCGCCTGCGGCATGCCGGTGGTCGCCGCGACGCAGCGGCCGTCGTGGGACATCATCCCCGCCAGTCTGCGGGACCTGTTCGGCTACCGGGCCGCGTTCCGGTGCACCTCGCTGAACAGCTCCAACATCATCCTCGGCCAGGGCTGGGCCGAGCAGGGCTACACCGCCTCCGACATCGCCCCCACCAACCAGGGCGCGGCCTACCTCCTTGCCGAAGGCGGCGTTCCCCGCCGCATCAAGGCCGCCTACCTCACCGACACCGACATCTACAACATCGCCGACTACGCCGCCTGGACCCGCCGACCCCGGCCACTACCGGACCTCATTCCCGACCTCAGCGGTGTCGACATGGAGGCAGCGGCATGACCACCCGTGAACACGCCTACGCCAAGGCCAACAACCAGCGCGCCGCCCAGTTCACCGAACTGTGGATCGTCGGCCGTCCCGAGGACATCGCCGCCATGGTCCAGGTCGCCTCGGCCAGCGGCCGACTCGTCTACCTGTCCGCCCCGCGCTCGATGGGCGGCGACGACACCCGCCAGCGCCGCTACCTGCGGCTGCGCACCAAGTAACCGGGTCGACAGGACCAGAAACGCCTGCCAGCAACCGCTGGTCCTGCCGACCTTCCGCCAACAGCCCCGAAAGGACGTGGCTGCCATGAAGGCTACCCAAAACCGTCCCACCACCGCACTGGTCACCACTGCTGACCTGCTGCGGATGGCTGCCCTTTATCTGCGCCGGCACGGCTGGCACCAGGGCACTTACTACGCCCCCACCACCGCCGACACGCCCACCCCGCCGGCCTGCGCCGCCGGGGCCATCGGCATCGCCAGCGCCGGCCACCGCGTCGAGCACTTCTCCCAGCTCGACCCCGACGCCCTGGCCGACTACCTCGCGGCCATGGCCGCGTTCGTCGACTACCTCGACATCTTTTACCCGCTGTTCTGCATCGACGAGGACGGCTACCTGCTCGACGAGCACATCTCCCCCTACTCGTGGAACGACGACCCGGCCCGCACCGCCGAGCAGGTCGTCACCGCCCTTCTGGCCGCTGCCGACGAATGGGACCGCCTCCACACAGACGGGGGCGAGAACCGATGAACACCGTCAAGAAGCCCTTGACGCCGCGTGTTCCTTCGCAGCGTCGCCGGGACGTTGTCGAGAACGACGAGTTCGCCGCGTTCGCCCGGCGCATCATCCGCGCTCACGGTCGCCGCGTCGCCGCTGGCGACGTCGAAGCGCTCCGCGACCTGGTCGCCTTGTCGACCAACATCGACGAGGCCATCGGAGAGGCCGTCGTCGGCCTGCGGGCCTTCGGCTACTCCTGGTCCGAGATCGGCACCCGGCTCGGCATCTCCAAGCAAGCCGCCCAACAGCGATGGGGCGGTGAGAAGCCGTGACCGACCTGCGCAGTAACGACCTCGACGTGCTCACCGAGCGCACCGGCATCCGGGTTGAGTTCTACGACCCGGACGGCACCCGCTACGGGTTCCCCACCTTCCCCTACCACGCCGCACCGTCCGGCCTGGCCACCGTGCGGCAGCTCCGCGCCGCCGGCCTTCGCCCCAACGGCCAAGACCCGATCGCGCAGATCTACTGGCGGCACCGCAAACAGCGCCGGGTCGCCTACCTCTACCGCCTGGACCTGGCCGCGCCCAAGCGCACCGCCACCCCGGCCCAGCGGGAGGCCATCGCCAAGGCGCTTCGTGCCCGTCGCACCTGCCGCCACTGCGGCCAGCTCAAGCCCTACTACATCCCCCGCCGTACCGGCTCCTGCCTCGACTGCACCGGAGGCCACTGATGGCTGTCCTCATCACCTTCGCCGTCGTCCTGCTCATCGGCATCGCCATGGCCTACATGGGAGGCGTGCGATGAGTTTCCACCTGTCCGACCCGTGCCTGTGGTGCATCGAGGGCAGCAGCCCTGCCGGCATCCACGACATCCTCGGCCCGGTCTACAAGCCCTGCCCCGTCTGCCTCGGGACCTGCGCCCTCTGTGAAGGCGACGGACTGTTCCCCGCCGACTTCACCTGCCTGCCCTGCTTCCGGCAGCAGCTCGCCGCCCAGGGCCTGGCCCCGATCATGTGCGCCCACTGCTCCGGCGTGGTCGACCTCATCCCCCTCGACAGCATCCCGGCACCGGAGGTGACTCCCCATGTCGAGCACTGACCCGAGCACCTTCACCCAGGAATTCGCCGCCGAGTACGCCCGCAACGCCGTACCCGCCATGCTCAAGGCGATCGGCTCCATCAAGCGGTACAACCGCTTCGTTCTGCTCGGTGCGCTGCTGACCAGCTACCTACACCAAGCCCACTACCTGTGGACCCAGAACGCCGGCTACTTCGCCTACCTCGTCCCCCTGATCTTCGACGCCGCGATGGTGTCGATGCTGACCGTCGTCCGAACTTCCGGCATCGCCAAAGACGCCAAACGGGGAGCACTCGTCGTGTTCGCCTGCGCCGCGCTGCTGTCGGCAACCATCAACTTCGCCTCCCCCGGCAGTCTCGGCCTGCGCCTGGTCTTCGCCCTGGTCGTCGTCCTCGTCATCGGCGTGGAACTCGTCGCCGGACGCATCCGACCGGACTTTGCCGCCATCGAAGCCGAAGCCGCCGCTCTGCTCGCCGCCGCCCGCAACCTGGCTGCCACCAACGAGCACACCACCGAATCGCCTGCCGCCGTGCCGGACACCACCACGCCAGCCGTCGACGCCACCGCCGTCGTCGGCACCCCGCCGGCCGCCGCGCCGGCTGTCATCGAGGCACCCGCGCTTACCCCGATCCCGGCCGCCCGGCCGGAGGTCCCCGCGCACCTGGTGCCCACCGCCCGTTTCGCCATCCGCCAGCACGAGCAGACTAACGGCCGACCCATCACCGCCGACGAACTTGCCGCCCTGCTCACCGTCACCCCGGCGATTGCCCGGGAACTGCTGCACTCCATCAACGGTCACACCACGGCCGTGAACGGCACGCCCGTCGCCGGTGGTGCCCGATGACCATCTACGTCGTCGACATCGAGTACGTCACCCACACCTGCCCGGCCTACACGGTGCCGCACATCTTCGACACCCGGCGCACCGTCATCGACGTCATCCCCGGCGGTCCTTGCCGGACCCCGGTCACTATCCGCTGCGGCGACACCACCGCCGTTGTTCCCTGCTACCGGCACGAACCGGCCGACCGCCAGTGCGGGGCCTGCCGGATCATCGTCACCCAACACACCATCACCACTCGGCACCTCGACGAGGTGTCCGCCTGATGGCCTCGACGCTGGATCTCACCCCCCGTGCTTCGGCCCGGGGGGTGGGCTCGAACGCCGACACCACCGCCACCGTCTACGGCTACACCGCCGCCGGCTCCGCCTTCCAACGCGCGCAGCAGCCCGACTACTTCGGCTGGATCGAACACGTCCGCGCCGCCGCCGGCTGCACCCGCCCCATCAGGCTCGCCGGCAGCCTCTACACCGTCGAACCCGCCACCGGCCGCGTCCTCGACTCCCGGCACACCGACGCCATGCCCGACGCCGCCATCTACAAGGCGTGCGGCAACCGCCGGTCAAGGGTCTGCCCGGCCTGCGCGCAGACCTACCAGCGCGACGCATTCCAACTCCTGCGCGCCGGGCTCATCGGCGGCAAAGGCGTCCCCGACAGCGTCGCGTCGCATCCAGCGGTCTTCGCGACCTTCACCGCGCCATCGTTCGGCACGGTCCACGCCCGGGTCGTCAAGCGACACACCTGCCGCAACCGCCGCCGCTGCGACTGCCGCGCCGAGCCCTGCCACGCCCGCCGCGACACCGGCCTCTGCGTCCACGGCCGCCCGGCGGTCTGCTGGGCCCGCCACGAGCAGGGCGATGCCGCCATCGGCCGCCCGCTGTGTCTGGACTGCTACGACCATGGCCACCAGGTCGTCTGGAACATCTTCTCCGGCAAGCTGTGGCACCGCACGAAGCAAGCCGCCGAACGCCACCTCGCGCAGCTCGCCCACCGCCGCGGCATCCCCCGCGTCGAAGTCCGCACCGCCTCCGGCAAGCTCCGCACCCTGCCCCCGGTCCGCCTCTCCCCCGGCAAGGTCGCCGAACTCCAAGCACGCGGAGCTGTGCACTTCCACGCCATCGTCCGCCTCGACGGCGTCGAACCCGACGACCTCGACGCCATCGTTCCCCCACCGGCCGGGTTCACCGTTGACGACCTCGTCGAGGCGCTCCGGCACGCCGCCCGACAGGTCACCTTCCGCACCCCGCACCACCCCGAGCGGCCCGACGGCTGGCCGATCGCCTGGGGCGAGCAACTCGACTTGAAACCCATCACCGCCGACGGGACCGGGGAGGTCACGGACAGCCTCGTCGCCGGATACCTTGCCAAGTACGCCACCAAGAGCACCGAGGCCACCGGGCACACCTCCACCCGCCTGACCGCCGACAGCATCGGGGACTACGCCGACCCCGACGGCGACCACACCGCCCGCCTCATCGACGCCTGCTGGCGCATCGGCCGACCCACCGGCACCCCCGTCCCGCTGTCCGAACGGCCCCGCGAACCCCGGCCACGCCCCGGCTTCGTCCCGCGTTGGGAATGCCCCGACTGCGGCACCCACACCCGATACGCCGCCTGCCCCGTCTGCATCGCCGACCGTCAAGCCGCCCTTGACGCCGAACCGCCGAAACCGGCCAGCGGCAACCCGTACACCCGCCTACGGCGGTGGGCTCACATGCTCGGCTACGGCGGCCACTTCCTCACCAAAGCCCGCCGTTACTCGGTGACCTTCCAACTTCTGCGGAACACCCGCGTTGCCTTCCGTCGCCACGACCACGAGCACCAAGTCGACGAACAGCCCGGCATCTCACGCACCGCCGACCACCTCGGCGACACCACCACCGTGATCGTCGGCACCCTCACCTTCGCCGGCGTCGGCTGGCACACCACCGGAGACGCTCTCCTTGCCAACACCGCCGCAGCCATGGCCAGAGAGCGACGAACCATCGGCCGCGAAGAACTCGCCCACGAACTCACCAACAACCCGGCCGGCACCGTCCCGGCCGCCGCCTGACCCAACAGACCTGAGGAGGTCACCCTTCATGAGCGCCACTGCCCGCACAGGCTCCGTCGTCCGGCTGCTCCCGCGCTCCGGCGGATCGGCCGTCGAACCGGTCACCTACACCGTCCGGGAGGTCGCCAAGCTGCTCGGTATCTCGCTTGGCAGCACGTACACCCTCGTCCGCGACGGCACTATTCCCGCCACCCGCCTCGGCGGCCGTTGGCTGATCCCTCGCACGCGATTTCATGCCTGGCTCGACGGCGTCACGGAACAGCCGACCGCCACCGGCACCGACCGTGGACGGGGGCGTTGATGGGCTTCGTCAGAAAGACTCCGGCTGGTCGACACCGTGCCTGCTGGCGTGACCCCGCTGGGAAACAGCGATCGAAGACGTTCCGCACCAAGCGGGAGGCCAACGCCTTCCTCGCCGAAGTCGAGTCGGCATTGAACCGCGGCCTATATGTCGCCCCGGACGCTGGCCGAGCTCGTTTCGGTGATTACGCCGATCGTTGGCTTGCCGCTCGTAACAGCGAGAAGACCACCGCCGCGCGGGACGCCTCCGTGATGCGCAATCACGTAATCCCTCGGTGGGGCTCGCAACCACTGTCCAGCATCGAGCACTCGGCGGTGCAAGCATGGGTGACCAGCCTCGGCGAGCGGCTCTCGCCAGCCTCCATCGCGGAGTGCTACCGGTTGATGTCGGCGGTGCTTCGGTCAGCCGTCCGTGACAGGATCATCGGTTTCAACCCGTGCGAGGGTGTCCGCCTGCCGCCCCGGCGGCGAACCGATACCGATGACCTGACCATCACCCGTGAGGAGTTGCCCCGGCTCCTCACGGCCGTGCCAGCCCAGTACCGCGCACTCGTCGCCCTCGCCGCCGGCACAGGGCTCAGGTGGGGAGAATGCGCCGGCCTCCAATGGGATGCCCTCGACCTCGGCCTGGGCGTCGTCCGCGTCGTTCGCGTCGCCGAGGAGGTGTCGGGTCACGTCACCATCAAGCCGTACCCGAAGTCCAAGGCGGGCCGGCGATCGGTGCCGATCCCACCCTTCGCCGTCGATTCGCTCACCGAGCACGAGCGCGCCTACCGAACCCATGGGCAGCTGCTCGTCTTCACCACAGGCACGGGCGAGGCAATCCGGCGGGGCACCTTCCGAAGTCGCGTCTGGAAGCCGTCCCTGCAACGAGCCGGCCTACCGATGGCACTGCGCTTTCACGACCTCCGGCACTCCTACGCAACATGGCTGGTGTCCGACGGTGTGCCGATCAACGACGTGGCGAAGGTGATGGGTCATGAGCAGACGTCTACGACGCTGAATCGCTACACCCACTCGACGGCTGAGCGGGACCGGCGGGTGTTGAAGTCCTTTGCTGCCTTCTCGCTGCCTCCGGGCAACAAGTAACCCCTCAGATACGAGTCAAGGCCCCTCGACTGAGGGGCCTTGAGCTTGCCTTATTCATGGTGGGCGATACTGGGATCGAACCAGTGACCTCTTCGGTGTGAACGAAGCGCTCTCCCGCTGAGCTAATCGCCCTCAGCGCGCATGACTCTACCCGATCACCCGCCCGGACCAAAAACCGGGCCTCAGTGCGTCGCGAGGTAGTGCAGCGCCTCCGCCACCACGTCGATGCCGAAGCTGTACTTGAGCGACAGCCACACCACCACCGACACGAACACGAGCCCGACCGCGCCCAGCACGAAGCGCACCGGCATCGACTGCCGGGTGACCCAGCGGGTCCAGGAGTTGACGTGGCGGCGGGTGAACGCGAGCAGCCGCCGCGCCCAGTGGAACTCGACCGCCCAGACGCCGAGGCCGGCGATGACCAGCAGCCAGCCGGGCCCGGGCAGCGGGATCAGCGCGATACCGACGGTGACCACGATGGCGCCGAGGATGCCGATGAAGATCTTCAGGGCGACGCGGCCGGTGGGGTTGGCGCGAATGAGGTCGAGCGTGGTGTGCAGGCGTCCCCGCCAGCCCTGTCGCCGCCGCGGCTGCTCCGTGAGAGTGCCTTGCGACCGCCCTTCCACCGGCACCTCGTACCCCCGACTTTCGGCTGCTCGGGCCGCACCTTTCGGCGATTCGGCCGTGGTCCGCGACGTCACCGAGGAGCCCCTCGTGACCATTTCCACCCCCAGTGTCGCCCGCGACCGTCACCCCTGCTGACGACTGGACGTTACCGGAGTAAGTCGACGACTGAACCACCCGTTGCCGGGCGGGACGACGGAGTGGGCGGAACCGGAAAGTCTACGCGGGGCCGGGCGGTCCCGGGGGCTTTCGGAACCCCTTCCCACCACTGGGTGAAGTCAGCGTATGGCGGAGCGTAGCCAGGAGCAGCACCTGAGTATGGGAAAAGCGGGACACGCGCGTTCCGCAGCGGTGCCGGGGGGAGAACGTCCATGAGTGTCATCCGACCGACGACCGTAGAGGTCGAGACGTCGCTAAGGCTCGTCGCGCCTGACGCCACCGCCTTGCCGGTGCGTGCCAGTCTGCGTTACGACCCTGCTGACCCGTATGCGGTCCATGTCCTGTTCCACGCCGAGTCCGCCGGCGGCGAGGCGGTGAGCTGGTCGTTCGCTCGCGAACTGCTGGTCACCGGGCTCGACGAGCCGGCCGGCATCGGTGATGTGCGGGTCTGGCCGTGGGCCACCCCGCGCGGCGACTTCGTCGCGCTCGCGCTGTCGTCCCCGGACGGCAACGCCCTGTTCGAGGTCCCGCGCAGCGTGCTGGTGCGCTTCCTGCGCCGGACCTACGTCGTCGTCCCGCGCGGCCGCGAGGCCGAGCACCTGGACGTCGACACCGCGGTGAACCGGCTGCTGGCCGGTCGCTGACACGGCGACACCCGGGGCCGCGCGGATCTGCCGAGTCCGCGCGGCCCCGGGCCGTCTCCGACCGGGGGTACGCGTCAGCCGCGCGTGGTGATCCCGCCGTCGACCGGGATGACCGCTCCGGTCAGGTACGCGCCGGCCCGCGACGCCAGGTAGATCGCCGTGCCCGCCATGTCCTCGGGCCGGCCGATCCGGCCCAGCGGCACCTGCTGCTCGATGGCCGCGCGCGACTCCGGGTCGTCCAGCGCGAAGGCCATCATCTTGCTCTCGAACGGTCCGGGCGCGATCGCGTTGACGGTGATCTGCTCGCCGGCGAGCTGGTGGGCGAGGCCGCGGGTGAGCATGTGCACGGCCGCCTTGGTGGCCGAGTACGCGTAGACCTCCATCCAGGGCACCCGGATGCCGTCGATCGACCCGATGTTGATCACGCGGGCCGGGTCGTCGGCGCCGGCGGCGGCGCGCAGTTGCGGCAGCAGCGCGGTGGTGAGCCGGAAGACGGCCTTGACGTTGACCGCCCAGAGCTTGTCGAAGGCGCCCTCCGGGTATTCCTCCAGCGGTGCGCCCCAGGTGGCGCCCGCGTTGTTCACCAGCACGTGCAGCCGGTCGTGGCGCTCCCGGACGGCCTCGGCGAGCGCCAGCGCGCCCGCGTCGCTGCCCAGGTCGGCGGGGATCGCCTCGCAGTGGCCCTCGGCGGAGAGTTCCTTGGCGACCGACTCGCACACGTCCGCCTTGCGCGAGGAGATGATCACCTTGGCGCCGGCCCGGACGAAGCCCCGGGCGATCATCAGCCCGATCCCGCGTGAGCCGCCGGTCACCAGGACCGTCTTGCCGTCGACCGAGAACAGATCCGTCATGTTCGTCCCATCGCCGTCGCCGGGCCGCGGGCCGGTCGGCCGGGGCCGCGTGGCCGGGTATGCAGCGCACCCCGGCCCGGGGTCTTACCGATCGGTAACCTAACCGCCGGGCTCGGCTGCCGACAAGAGCGGGCGAAACCGTCGAGATGCAACGTGCGGGCGCTCCGGTTACCGTCGGGATGATGGTCACTACCGGTCAGCCCTCCCCGGCCACCCGCACCGGCCCGCCGCGGCTCCGCTCCGGCACCGACGAGATCGTCACCGGTGTGCTCGGCGACCTCGCCGCCGAACCCGGCTGGCCCCGCCCGGTCCTGCTCGACCGTGATCTGCTGATCCTGGTCACCCACGGCCACGGCACCGCCGAGCTGGACTTCCGGCCGGTCCCCTGCCGTCCGGGCACGCTGCTGCGCGCGCATCCCGGGCAGGCGCTGCGGTTCGTCGGCGCGCAGCTCGACGCGACGGTGGTGAGCTGGCGGCCGGACGCGCTGCGCGGCCTCGACGTCGACCCGGACGCGGTGCCCGCCCACCGCCAGCTCGCCGGTGAGGACGAGGACGCGGTGATCAGCGAGGTGAGCCAGCTCGCCGTGGACGCCGACCGGCACGCGCTGGTGCCGGCCGCCGCGGCGCTGCTGCGCCACCAGCTCGCCGTCCTGCTGCTGCGGCTGAGCCTGCTGCCGCGCCCGGGCGACGGCGCGACGCCGCGGGCCGAGACGGAGACGTTCCGGCGGCTGTGCCGGGAGGTGGAACGCGGCTACCGGCACACCCGCCGGGTCGAGGACTACGCCGCCGATCTCGGCTGTTCGGTGCGTACCCTGACCCGGGCCTGCCTGGCGGTGACCGGCCGCAGCGCCAAGCAGGTGATCGACGAGCGGGTCGCGTTGCAGGCGTGCCGGCTGCTCGCCGCCACCGACGAGTCGATCGCCGCGGTCGGCCGGGAGCTGGGTTTTCCCGAGCCGACCAATTTCGGCCGCTTCTTCACCCGCGAGGTGGGGGTGAGCCCGGGGACGTTCCGGGCCGAGCGCGAGCGCCCGCTGCCCGTCCGTCTGGTGCGACCCCGGCCGCCCGCCGACTCCCCCGTGCCGGGCGGCCAGGCATGATGGCACTGTGCAGATCTCCGCGCGCGGCGACTACGCGGTCCGGGCAGCCCTGAGCCTGGCCACCGCGTACCCGACCCTGCTGTCCACCCAGGCCATCGCGGCGGAGCAGGACATGCCGCGCAAGTTCCTCGAGGCGGTCCTGGCCGACCTGCGCCGGGCCGGGGTCGTCCGGGCCCAGCGCGGCGCCGAGGGCGGCTACACGCTGGCCCGGCCGCCGCGTGAGATCACCATCGGGCACGTGTTGCGCGCCGTCGACGGTCCGCTGGCCGGGGTACGCGGGCTGCGCCCCGAGGAGACCCGGTACGAGGGCGCGGCGGAGAACCTGCCCCGGCTCTGGGTGGCGGTGCGCGCCTCGGTGCGCCGGGTGGTCGACGAGGTGAGCCTGGACGAGCTGGTCAGCGGCCGGTTGCCGGCGCACGTGCGCAAGCTGACCGCCCAGCCGGACGCGTGGGAGCCGCGCTGACTCACAGGGTGCCGACCACGTCCTCGTAGGGCAGGCGCGGCAGCCGTTCCCGCCAGGCGTCCGGCGCCGGGCGGCCGATGTTCATCAGCAGCAGCACCCGGTGCCGCCCGCCGGGGAAGAACTCCCGTTCCACCGCTGCGGCGTCGAAGCCGGCCATCGGTCCGGCGGCCAGCCCGGCGGCGCGTACGCCGACCAGCAGGTAGCCGATCTGGAGCGCGGCGTTGAACCGGGCCTGCGCCTCCCGGCCGGCCGGGTCGCCGGTGAACCAGTCGCGGGCGCCGGGGCGGTGCGGGAACAGTTCGGGCAGCCGGTCGTGCCAGTCCACGTCGGCGGCGAGCACAGCGGTCAGCGGCGCGGTGGCCGTCTTGTCGCGGTTGCCGGCGCTGACGTACGGCAGCAGCCGGGCCCGGGCCGCCGGGGAACGCAGCAGCAGCACCCGCAGCGGCTGGGCGTTCATCGCTGTCGGGCCGTACCGGATCAGGTCGTGGACGGCGCGGACCTGTTCGTCGCCGACCGGCTCGTCGGTGAACGCGTTGGCGGTGCGGGCCGCCCGGAACAGCAGGTCCTGGGCGGCCCGGTCGAGTGCGATCAGCTCGTCGACGGCGGCGGTCACCACGCCTCGGGCCAGTCGCCGAGCGTGGTGGTGTAGCGGCCGCCGTGGTGCAGCAGCGGGTCGCCGTCCTCCCCCGCGCCGAGCGCGAGCGGTTCGCCGAGCAGGATGGTGTGGTCGCCCGCCTCGATCCGGCGCACCACCCGGCACAGCAGCACGGCCAGCGCGTCGCCGATCAGCGGCACGCCGAACGGCCCGGTGGTCCAGCCCGGGTGGGCGCTGAACCGGTCGATGCCGCTGGTGGCGAAGATCTGCGCGATCTCCTGCTGCCCGGAGGCGAGCAGGTGCACGGCGACGTGCTCGGCCTGCTCGACGGTGGGCCAGCTCGACGACGCGCGGCCGAGGCAGACCGAGACCAGCGGCGGGTCGAGCGACACCGAGGTGAACGAGGTGGCGGTGAAGCCGGCCGGCGGCAGGTCCGGCCGCATCCGGTTGCCGCGCAGGCCGGGCGTGGTGACCACGGTGACCGTGGACGCCTGGCGGCGCAGCAGGTCGCGGAAGGAGTCGACGTCGACGGGGCGCAGCTCGACGGTCCCGGCGCCGGGCCGGTCCACGGTGGTCACGACGGCACCGGCTCACGGCGCGGCGGGGATGTCACGTGGTCCACGAGAGCCTCCAGTACAGGGGTAGCAGCGGCGGCGCTGTGTTCTCTCCCGGTACCCCCGGATGAGGGAAGCGATGCGGGGCGACCGGCTCTCATGCTGCCGACCGCTCTCGGCGCCGGTCAACGCCCTTCCAAAGAGTGAGACCTTCGTCGCTGGCATTGTTACCAACCGTCTTCACCAGCATTTACGACTCCTTAAGACCTACCCGTTGGATAGAGATTTTGCCGGGCGCGAGTCCCACCGTCCAGAGCGGACCGGGCATGGTTTCGCGAATCGTCGATCCGGGCATGTTCGTTGCCGCGAAGGCATGGAGACGACTGCAGAGGCAGGGAGACGAAGGAGGCACCCCCGATGGGCGTCCAGTTCCGCAAGCGCAAGAAGTACGGACCGCTGATCCTCCACTTCACCCAGAACGGCTTCTCGTCGTGGAGCATCAAGATCGGCCGCTGGTCCTGGAACTCGAACACCCGCGCCCACCGCGTGGACCTTCCGGGGCCGCTGTCGTGGAAGCAGGACAAGACCCGGGCCTGACACCCGGACGTGGATCGGGGCGCCGGCTACTGGCCGGCGCCCCGATCGTCGTACCGGCGGGGTTCGCGGTTCCGCCGACCGCGGCGCACCGGTGACCGGAGAATCGCGGCATGGTGGACCTGTCCCTGCGGCGGATCAGACGGCGGGCCGTGACGGCCTGCCTGCTCATGCTCGCCGGCTACTTCCTCGTGCCGGTCGAGGCCGACCCGAACGGCCTGCGGCTGGCCCTGCGCTCGGCCGGCACGCTGATGCTGGTGGCGGTGATCGCGTTCCTGGTCACCGGCCAGGTCCGCCGCCAGCTCGTCCGGGACCAGCCGACCGGCCGGGACGAGGACCGGGCGCTGACCCGGCTCGCGGTCGCGCTGATCGCCGGGCTGCTCGTCTTCGCGCTCGGCGACTACGTGGTGGCGAACACCCGGCCGGGCGAGTTCGCCGGGCTGCGGACCCGGGTCGACGCGCTCTACTTCGCGCTGGCGACGCTCACCACCGTCGGCTACGGCGACGTGCACGCCCAGGGCCAGATCGCCCGGGTGGCGGTGTGCGCGCAGATGGTGTTCAGCATCGGCGTGGTCGCCACCGGGGCGTCGATAGTGGTCAAGCAGATGACGCAGCGTTCGGGACGGCGCTGATCAGCACGTCCCCGCCGAGCCGGCCGTGCTCCGGGTCGCGGGTCACCGCGCCGGAGGCGAGCAGCGAGGCCAGCGCCCGGTTGGCGTCGGCGGCCCGGTAGACGGTCGAGGTGGTGGCGAAGCGGCGCAGCTCGGTGACCGTACGCGGGCCGGAGCGGGCCAGCTCGGCAAGCAGTTCCCGGCGCAGCGGGCCGGGCTCGGGGTCGAGCGAGATGTCGAGCAGCCGGCCCTGCGGGTCGGCCGGGTCGCGGTAGCGCACGCCGGCGTACTCGTCGACCGCCCAGAGCGCGTCCTTGACCGCCTCCAGCCCTCGGTCGGAGCCGGTGCCGTAGCCGAGCAGCCGGGCCGGACCGTCCCCGTCCGGCACCAGCTCGACCTCGGTGACGAGCGGGAACCCCGCGTCGGTGAGCACCTGGCGCAGCGGCCGGCCGGGCGCGGTGACGAGCAGCAGCTCGGCCGGACGCCCGGACGCGGCGGCGGCCAGCAGGGCCGGGTCCGGGTCGGCGCCGTCGGCGACGACGAGCAGCGGAGCGCCGGCCGCTCCGGCGGCCTTGAGCGCCACCGGCAGCCGGTCCGGGCCGCCGGGCACCAGGTGCACGGCGACGTCGGGCGGCAGCGCGGCCTCGGCCGCGCCGAGGCGTACCGGCAGGTCGGTGCCGTCGTCGGCCACCACCAGCACGGTCAGCCGCCGCCCGCGCAGCCGGTCGGCGAACTCGGCCACCACCCGCAGCGCCTCCTCCGCGCCGGAGGCGTCGTCTCCGGCGTACGCGAGCGCGAGGGTGGCCCGCCGCGCCCGGTGCAGCGCGGCGGGGAGCCAGTGGTCGAGCCGGCGGACGAGCAGCTCGCGCAGGAGGGCGTCGGTGGACATGGTGCCGTTTCTACCGCACCGCGCGGCGGGCGCGGCCGGGAACCCCGCTCAGACCGGGACGGAGATGCCCACGCCGCCGCGGGTCTGCCCGCCGTAGCGCTGCCGCTCGCGGTCGAGGTCGAGCCGCCCGATGCGGGTACGCGCGGCGAGCGCGGCGTCGTCGAGCAGATCGGCCGGGACGATCCAGACGATCTCGAACTCCAACCCGTCCGGGTCGCGGCCGTAGAGGCTCTTTGTGGTGCCGTGGTCGGACGCGCCGACCAGCGCACCGGCGGCGGACAGCCGCTCGGCGGTGGCGCCCAGCTCGTCGAGCGTGTCCAGCTCCCAGGCCAGGTGGTAGAGGCCGACGGTGGCCCGGCCGGCCTGGGACCCCCCGGCCGCCGCGCCGATGGAGAACAGGCCGAGGTCGTGGTCGTTTGTGGAGTCGGGCGCCTGGAGGAAGGCGGCGCCCCGGAAGCCCTCGGGCGTCATCGGGACCCGGCGGAAGCCCAGCACGTCGCGGTAGAAGGCGACGCTGCGTTCCAGGTCACTGACGTAGAGGACGGCGTGGTTGAGTCGGTGGATGCCCATGTCAACGACCGTACCCCGGCTTTGTTGAACGTTCAACTATTGCCGGTATGATGGTCGTCATGACCCGGTGGCTGGATCCCGACGAGCAGCGGACCTGGCGGGCCTTCCTGACCGCCTCCCGGGCGCTGATGGACACGCTCGACCGCGAGCTGCAACGCGACGCGGGCATGCCGCACGCGTACTACGAGATCCTGGTCCGCCTCTCCGAGGCCCCCGGCCGGCGACTGCGGATGAGCGAGCTGGCCGAGCTGACCGGCTCGTCGCGCAGCCGGCTGTCACACGCCGCCGCCCGGCTGGAGGCGTCCGGATGGATCCGCCGGGAGGACTGCCCCACCGACCGGCGCGGGCAGGTCGCCGTGCTCACCGGCGAGGGCTTCGCCACCCTGGCCGGCGCCGCTCCCGGCCACGTCGAGGGGGTACGCCGGCACCTGTTCGACGCGCTCAGCCCGGCCCAGGTCGACCAGCTCCGGCGGATCAGCGAGACGCTCGCCGACCACCTGACGGATTCGGGACCAAACTGATCCACTCCGGGGCTTGTACATACCGTCGCCGGACGAGCACGATGGGGCGTGTCCTCCGGCTTCGCTGACCTGACCGTCCAGGCGCACCAACTGGTGTCCGAAGGCGACCTCGACGGCGCGCAACGGCTGCTCGCCGACGCGCTCAGCGACGCCGATCCCCGTCCCGGCAACGCCTCCCCCGAGCTGGCCGAGGCGGCCGGGCTCCAGGCCCGGCTGCTCGTCGCACTCGGCGAGCCGCACTCCGCGCGCGGCTGGGCCGCGTTCGCGTATGCGGCGTCCACCCGGCTGTTCGGCCGCTCCGACGAGCGCACCGTCACCGCCGCCGCGACGCTCGCCGCGGTGCTGCACCGGGTCGGCAGCGACGCCCGGGCCGCCCGGCTCTACTCCGACGTGATCATCGAGCTGACCGCCCGCGACGGCCCGGAGTCGCAGCGGGTGCTCGCCGCGCACGCCGACCTGGCCACCGTGGAGTACGCGCGCGGCCAGTGCGAGGTGGCCCGCGACCGGTTGCAGGACGCCTGGGAGCTGCACCGGGAGGTCTACGGCGACGGCCATCCCAGCGGCATCAAGATGCTGGCCAAGCTCGGCGCGATGGAACGTGACTGCGGCCGGTACGCCGACTCGCACGAGCACCTGACGCTCGCCGAGGAACTGTGCCGCCACCACCTGGATCCCGACGACCCGCTCGCCGCCCAGGTGGCCGGGCTGGCCCGCGCCGCCGCCGACCCGGACCACGTCTGCCCCGCGCCCGCCCCCGAGGCGCCGCCCGCCCGGACCGCGCCGGTGGTGCCCGCCGCCCGGGTCCCACCGGCCACCGAGGGGCCGCACGACCTGCCGCCCTACTCCCCGCCCGCGCTCGACGACCCGGTCGAGACGCCGCTCTACCACCCGCCCGGCCGCGCCGCCGAGGCCGCGCACGTGCCGACACCGCGAGCCGCGCCGGAGGCGGACGGCGACGCGTTCGACGACTATCCGTGGCCGCCCGACGGGCCGGCCGAGCAGCCGTGGCGCCCGGACGCCGACCCGTTGCCGCCCACAGTGGTCGGGCTCGCCGACGACGAGCCGGCCGGCGTACGCCGGGTGCCGCCACCGCCGCCCGAGCCGCCGTCGAGGTACCTGCCGGTGCACGTGCCCCGGCCACCGGCCGCCGAACGTCGCACCCGGCCCCAGCTGCCGCTGGTGGTGCTGGGCGTGGCGGTGGCGCTGCTGCTCGGCACCATCGCGGTGATCGCCGGGGTGTCCCGGGTCGACGACGGCCGCGGCACGCCGCCTCCGGCCTCCGGCGCACCGCCCTCCAGCGCGCCGCCGCCGACCTCCGCCGGACCCGCGCCGACCACGCCGGCCGCCGCCGCGCCCGGCACGCCGCCCGGGCGGTTCACCCTCACCGACCGGCGCGACAGCATCGTGCTGAGCTGGACGTACCCGGCCGGCGCCGAAGGGCCGGTGGTGGTCGCCGGGGGCCGCGCCGGGCAGCCGCAGGGCACGTTCGCCACGCTGCCCGCCGGCTCGGTCGACTACATCGCCTACGGGCTCGACCGCACCACCGACTACTGCTTCACGGTGGCGCTCGTCTGGTCCACCGACACGGTCGCCCGCACCGGGCCGGTCTGCACCAAACGCCGCTGACCGCTCACTCCCCGTCCGGCTCGGCCAGCGCGGGCAGCCGTACCGTCGCGCGCAGCCCCGGCGCGGCGGCGCCGGGCGTCGCGTCGCCCAGCTCCACCGTGCCGCCGGCCCGGCGCACCAGCTCGCGCACGATGGCCAGGCCCAGGCCCGCGCCGCCCGCGTCGCGGGCCCGCGCGTCGTCGAGCCGGGTGAACCGGGCGAACACCCGCTCCCGGTCCGCCGCCGGGATGCCCGGCCCGTCGTCGGTCACCGTGATCAGGTGGTACGCGCCGTCCGGCCCGCCCACTGCCAGTTCCACACCGGAGTACGCGTGCCGCAGCGCGTTGTCCACCAGGTTCACCAGCACCCGGCGCAGCTCCCCCGCGTCTCCCTCGACCCACAGCGGCCCGTCGGGTGGCGTCAGCCGCACCGGCGGGGACGGGTAGCGGGCCGCCACCGTCCGCAGCAGCTCCCCCAGCTCCACCGGGCCGACCGGCGACGGCCGCACGTCCTGCTCGTCGAGGCGGGCCAGCAGCAGCAGGTCGTCGACCAGGCGGCTGAGCCGTTCGGTGTCGGCGAGCAGGTCGTCGGCGACCGCCGGCCAGTCGGTGTCGTCGCCGAGCCGCCGGGCCACCTCCAGCTCGGTGCGCATGTTCGTCAGCGGGCTGCGCAGCTCGTGCGCGGCGTCCGCGACGAACGCCCGCTGCCGGTCCCGGGACGCGGCCAGCCGGTCGAGCATGTCGTTGAGCGTGACAGCGAGCCGGTGGATCTCGTCCTGCCCGGCCGGCACCGGGAGCCGCTCCGCCCCGGCCCGCCCGGTGATCTCGGCGGCGCCGCTGCGCAACTGCTCGACCGGCCGCAGCGTCGCGCCCACCACCCGCCAGGCCACCACCCCGAGCCCGGCGACCAGCACCGGGAAGCCGACGAGCAGCAGGTTGCGGACCACGTGCAGGCTGTGCCGCACGTCGGTGAGCGACTTGGCCACCAGCACCGTACGCGGCTCCTGCGCCGTGCCGGCCGGCACCGTGACCACCCGGACCGGGCCGGGCATGCCGGCACGCCGCCCGTCCACCACCAGCCGCTGCCGCTGCCCGGGACGCAGCTCGTCCGGGCCGAGCATCGGCACCAGGCGGTCCGCGTCGATCGAGGCGGCCCGGATGCGGCCCTGCGCGTCGACCACCTGCACCCGCAACTGCCCACCCGCGACCGGCAGCGGATCCGGCAGCGCGTCCTCGGCGGCCAGCCGCGCCACCGCGTCGGCGGTACGCAGCGCCTCCTCGTCGACCGAGCGCTGCAACGTCCAGCCCAGCGCGCCGAGCAGCAGCGCCGAGCCGAACGCGAACCCGGCCACCAGCCCCAGCACACCGAGCGCGAGCAGCCGGGCCCGCAGGCCGAGGCGCGGCAGCGGGCCGCGTACCCACCGGCTCATGTGGCCAGCCGGTAGCCCGCGCCGCGCACCGTCTCCAGCCGCTCCCGGCCGATCTTGCGGCGCAGGTAGCCGACGTAGACCTCCACCGCGTTCGGCGCGGTGTCGACCGAGGCGTCCCAGACGTGGTCCAGCAGCTCGGTCTTCGACACCACCTCGCCGGGGCGGCGCATCAGGTAGTCCAGCAGCGCGTACTCGCGGCTGGTCAGCACCACCTCGGCGTCGGCCCGGGTGACCCGGCGGCGGGCCGGGTCCAGGCGCAGGTCGCCGACGGTGAGCACGGCCGGCCGCCGGGGCGCGCCGCGGCGCAGCAACGCCCGCAGCCGGGCCAGCAGCACCACGTACGAGAAGGGTTTGGTCAGGTAGTCGTCGGCGCCGCAGTCCAGGCCGTCGGCCTGGTCGTACTCGCCGTCCTTGGCCGACAGCATCAGCACCGGCAGCCAGCGCTGCTCGGCACGCAACCGGCGCACCACCTCGTAGCCGGAGAGACCGGGCAGCATCACGTCGAGGATCATCGCGTCGTACTCGCCGTGCCGGGCCGCGTCCAGCCCGTCCGGGCCGTTGGCCGCCACGTCGACCGCGAAGCCCTCCGCCGACAGGCCCCGGCGCAACGCCGCCGCGAGCCGCGTCTCGTCCTCCACCACCAGCAAGCGCACCGGTCCAGGGTGCCACCACGGGCTCACCCGTAGGGGATCTCCTCAGCGTGGTCACAGCGACGACCGCGCAGCATGGTGCGCAGGAGGTGCACACTATGTCAGTGATGAAGAACCGCGCCGTGCTGCGCTGGCTGGTCCCGGTGACCGCGGGGGTCGCCGTGATCGGCGGTGGCGCCGCCGTCGGCACGTTCGCCGCCGGCGCCGACCCGGCGCTGCCGCCGCGCAGCGCCGCCCAGCTCCTGGAAGACCTGCGCACGTCCCGCCTGGACGGGCTCTCCGGCACAGTGGTGCAGCGCGCCGACCTCGGCCTGCCGCCGATCGCCGCGCTCGCCGGGCAGGCCGCCGGCAACGACCTGGCCGGCCTGGTGTCCGGTACGCACACGCTGCGCGTCTGGTACGGCGGCGAGGACCGGCAGCGGCTCGCGCTCGTCGACACGCTCGGCGAGCAGGACATCCTGCGCAACGGGCGCGACGTCTGGACGTGGAACAGCCGGGCGAACACCGCCACGCACCGGGTGCTGCCGGCCGACGCGCCGGACCGGACCGTCGTGCCGGCCACCCCGGCCGACGCCGCCGACCGGGCGCTGGAGGCGATCGACCCGACCACTGCGGTCACCGTCGGCCGCACCGCGACAGTAGCCGGACGCAGCGCGTACGAGTTGGTGCTCACCCCGCGCGACAAGGCCTCCCTGGTCCACCAGGTACGGATCGCGCTGGACGCGAAGGAGCACGTGCCGCTGCGCCTCCAGGTGCTCGCCGACGGGCAGGACGAGCCGGCGTTCCAGGTGGCGTTCACCCAGGTCGACTTCCGCACGCCGTCGGCCGACCAGTTCCGGTTCAACCCGCCGCCCGGCGTGAAGGTCACCGAGGCGACCGAGGGCGAGCGGCCCGGACCGGCGGGTAAGCGGTTCGACCGGAAGGACGCCGAGAAGCCTGACGTGCGTACCGTCGGCACCGGCTGGACCACCGTGGTGGTCGCCAAGATCGACGGGGCGGCGAAGGACGGCGGCGCGGACGCGCCGGACGCGGAGATGCTGTCGAAGGTGCTCGGCGACCTGCCGAAGGTCAGCGGCGACTGGGGCAGCGGGCGGCTGCTCAGCGGCAAGCTGTTCAGCGTCCTGCTGACTGACGACGGCCGGGTGATCGCCGGGCTGGTCACGCCGGAGCGGCTCTACGAGGCGGCAAAGGGCTGAGACATGCCGTGCCCGGGGCTCGGTCGACGCGCGTCGGCCGGGCCCCGAGTCGTGTCCGGGCTTGGTCGGGTGGCGGTCGACGCGCTATCTTTACCAGTTCAGGCACAAAAAAGGAATGGCTTCTGAATGCCATTCCTGCGGCAATTTTAGTCAATGAGGAGCCGGATTGTCAACGCACTCCGACGTGTCGGCTGACCTGCGCCAGGACGACGAGATCGGCCGGGAACAGGAATACGTCTCGATGCTGTACGACCGGCTGGACGGCATGCGGGAACAGGCCGCCCGGCGGCTCGACGAGGAGTTGCGCCACACCGGCGGAACCCAGCAGGCTCGATCGCAGCGCGACTCGACGGTCGCGATGTACGCCGACCAGGTCGAGCAGTTCTCCGCGGTGGAGAGCGGCCTGTGCTTCGGCCGCCTCGACGGCGACGACGACACGGTCCGCTACATCGGCCGAATCGGGATCTTCGACTCCTCCGGCGACTACGACCCGCTGCTGATGGACTGGCGTGCCCCGGCCGCCCGCCCGTTCTATCTGGCCACCGCCGCCAACCCGCAGGGCGTACGCCGCCGTCGCCACCTGCGCACCCGCGACCGCAAGGTGACCGGGCTCAACGACGAGGTGCTGGACATCACCGCCGCCTCCCCCACCGCCCACGAGGAGCTGACCGGCGAGGCGTCGCTGCTCGCCGCGCTCAACGCCGGGCGCACCGGCCGGATGCGCGACATCGTCGAGACCATCCAGGCCGAGCAGGACCGGATCATCCGCGCCGACCTGCCCGGCGTCATGGTGGTGCAGGGCGGGCCGGGCACCGGCAAGACGGCCGTGGCGCTGCACCGGGCCGCGTATCTGCTCTACACCCACCGACAGCAGCTCTCCACCCGGGGCGTGCTGCTGGTCGGCCCGAACGCCACGTTCCTGCGCTACATCTCCCAGGTGCTGCCCACGCTCGCCGAGACCGGCGTGCTGCTGCGTACCCAGGCCGACCTTTTCCCCGGCGTGCACGCCCGGCGCACGGAGCCGGCCACCACCGCCGCGCTGAAGGGCCGCGCGGTGCTGGCCGACGTGCTCGCCGCGGCGGTACGCGACCGGCAGTGGGTGCCGGACGAGCCGGTCACCATCGAGCTGCCGCAGCGGGAGGTGCTGACGCTCGACCCGGAGACCGTGCGGCAGGCCCGCGACCGGGTACGCCGCACCGGCCGGCCGCACAACCTGGCCCGCGCCCTGTTCGACGTGGAGATCGTGCACGCGCTCGCCGACCAGGTGGCCGAGCGGATCGGCGCCGACCCGCTGGGCGGGGAGAACCTGCTCTCCGAGGCCGACCGCGCGGAGATCCGCCGCGAGCTGCGCGAGGAACCGGAGATCCGGGCCGCGCTGGACGAGCTGTGGCCGGTGCTGACCCCGCAACGCCTGCTCGCCGACCTGTACGCCTCACCGGAGCGGATCGCCACCGCCGCGCCGATGCTCACCGACGCCGAGCGGGCCGCGCTGCACCGCGAGCCGGGCGGCTGGACGCCCGCCGACGTGCCGCTGCTGGACGAGGCGGCCGAGCTGCTCGGCGAGGACGAGCGCGCGGCGGTGGCCCGCCGGGAGCGGATCCGGGCGCTGGAACGCGAGTACGCCGAGGGCGTGCTGGAGATCTGGCGCGGCTCCCGCTCCATCGACGTGGAGGACGAGGCAGACGGCGGTGAGATCCTCGGCGTGACCGACCTGATCGACGCCGACCGGCTCTCCGAGCGGCAGGAGGAGTCCGACCGGCTCACCACCGCCCAGCGCGCCGCCGCCGACCGGACGTGGGCGTTCGGGCATGTGATCGTCGACGAGGCGCAGGAGCTGTCGCCCATGGCGTGGCGGCTGCTGATGCGCCGCTGCCCCAGCCGGTCGATGACGATAGTCGGCGACGTGGCGCAGACCGGCGCGCTCGCCGGCACGCCGTCGTGGGGCGAGGCCCTGGCGCCGTACGTGGCGGACCGGTGGCGGCTGGAGGAGCTGACTGTCAGCTACCGCACCCCGGCCGAGATCATGGCGGTCGCCGCCGACGTGCTGGCCGAGATCGACCCGGCGCTGCGGCCACCCCGTTCGGTACGCGCCACCGGCGTACCGCCGTGGGACCGGACCGTACCGGCGGACCGGCTCGTGACGGAGCTGGTCGAGGCGACCGCCGGGGAGGCCGCGTCGCTCGGCGACGGGCGCCTCGGCGTGCTGGTGCCCACCGGCCGGGTGACCGAGCTGGGCGGCGCGGTGGTGGCGGCGCTGCCGGAGGCGACAGTGGGCGAGCAGCCCGAGCTGGCGAACCGGATCGTGGTGCTGACCACCGAGCAGGCGAAGGGCCTGGAGTTCGACTCGGTGCTGGTGGTGGACCCGGCCCGCATCGTCTCCGAGTCGCCGAGGGGCCACAGCGACCTCTACGTGGCCCTGACAAGAGCGACCCAGCGCCTGGGCATCCTCCGCACCCCCTAACCCACCCCATCGGGTTCCGCCTCCCCGGGTCCGTCGATCATGGAGTTGTGGCCCGGGCATGCTTCGCGAAGCGGGCATTCGGCGGGCCGAAAGTGCAAGATCGGCGAGTGCGTGACGGGACAGTCAGGCGTCCACGGGGGAAGCGCGGACACGGCGGCGGGAGGCGGCCCGAGGCCGCCTCCCGCCGTTCCGCTGTTCGGTCAGCCCGGGTTGGGGCGGTTGTTGGTGAAGTTGCCCACCTGGGCGCCGGTGGCCGAGTTGTCACTCGTGGAGCCGCCGGCCGGGGTGCTCAGGCCACCTGTGCTCGCGTCACCTGTGGTCGTCGGCGCCACCTTGCCCGGGTGCTTCTCCGGCTGCCGGGCCACCCGGCGCACGCTGGCCGGGCCGGCCGTACCGCCGGTCGTGGTCACCGCGCCCTGACCCCGGGTCGGTCCGCCGTCGCGCAGCACCGTCGGGTCGACGGGTACGTCCGCCGGGTCGTCCGGGTCGACTTCCTGACGCATCCGCTCGACGTCGGTCTGCGGCACCGTGACCTCGTCGAGCGCGCCCTCGCCGTACACGCCTCCGGCGACCCGCTGCTCGGCCCGCCGGGCGGCGTCCTGCCGCATGTCGTCCTCACGCACGTCAACCACCTCGCAGCTGTGTCGGGGTATCGGTGTGGCGTGCCCGAGGCTGGGTGGCTGAAACCGGAACCGGCGACAGAAGGTCCGGTACGTGCCCGTAAGTCCGGTTTCGGAAACCCACGCCGACCGGCGGTTACCTTGTCTCCGGCCCCGGGTAGACCCAGGTTGCCCCCGCCACAGAGCGCGAACCGTGCCGTGGCCGACCTGCGGTAGCGGGGCGAGGGTGTGCAGGTAACGA
This sequence comes from Micromonospora sp. NPDC049151, assembly GCF_040648395.1. Classification (NCBI taxonomy): domain Bacteria; kingdom Bacillati; phylum Actinomycetota; class Actinomycetes; order Micromonosporales; family Micromonosporaceae; genus Micromonospora; species Micromonospora sp. NPDC049151. Next base: position 36,172 of record NZ_JBEZDP010000013.1, on the reverse strand, counting down.
CTCATCAAATCCTTGAGGAGGACCAGATGAGCACGCAGGCTGCATCCACCAGGCCGATGAACCGGCCGATGTCCGACGTTCAGAACCGGTCGAACATGCAGGACACGTCGACCCGGCACATGCCGTCGATGCACGACGGTCACCGGGAGCAGATGCCGTCCCCCGGTACGGAGACGAAGCAGGCGTTCCTGACCACCGAGTTCTGGGTGTACGCCGCAGCGGTCGCGCTCGTGGCGATCGCCGCGTTCTGGAAGGGCACCACCGCCAACGGGCTGAACATCAACAACCCGAACCAGGCGTGGTGGTACCTGACCGCGCTGACCGGCGCGTACCTGGTCAGCCGTGGCCTGTCGAAGGCGGGCAGCGCGCGCCGCTCCGGCCGGGAGCGCCGCGGACGTTGATCGCACGCCGCGCCAACGGCGACGCCCCCGGGATCCGTCCCGGGGGCGTCGCCGCGTGTGCTCACTCCTCGCCGAAGTCCCCGAAGTCCTCGTCGCCGCCGTCGAACGCCTCTTCGATCAGCTCACCGGCGACCAGGCCGCCGGCGACACCGAGCGCGGCGCCCGCGACCACGCCGCCCATGCCCGGGCCGCGCCGCCCGTGCCCGGCGTAGCCGTGGTGACCCGGGTAGCCGTGGCCGCCGGGCGGCATACCGAAGCCCTGGGCCCGCAGGTTGCCGTAGCGGCCCGTGAGCTCCCGCACCCACCCGTCGACGACCTGCACCCAGTCGGTACGGGCGGCGTCGCTGTGCGGAACCGAGTAACGGCCGATCACGTCGTGCCCGGGGCGGAGGAAGCCGCCGCGCTTGTCGCACTCCAGGATCACCTCGACGCCCTGCTGGCTGGTCACGAACGTCAGCTCGACCTCGTTGACCGTCTGCGCGTACTGCGGCGCGGCGAAGAACTCGATCTCCTGGTAGAACGGCAGCGTCTGCGGCACGCCGTAGATGTGGCCGCGCTCCAGGTCGGCGTGCTTGAACCGGAAGCCGAGCGCCTGGAACGCGTCGAGGATCCGCTCGTGGATCGGCAGCGGGTGCACCGACACCTGGTCCAGGTCGGACTTGTCGACCGCGCGGGCCACCGCCAGCTCGGTGCGCAGGCCCATGGTCATGCCGTGCAGGCGCTGGCCGTACACGTCGGTGATCGGGGTCTCCCACGGCACCGGCATCTGGAACGGGATGGAGAGCTGCTGCTTCGGGGCCAGCTCGAAGGCGCCGCTGACCGGCATCCGGTGGAACTCCATCACGCCCGCGTACTCGTGGTCGCCGCTCTCGATCTCGACCCGGGTCACCAGACCGATGGCGATCTGCTCGATGCGGGCCGGCGCGTCGCCGCCGACGAGGTTCACGCGCCCGTCCAGGGCCAGGCCCGGGCGGGTGTTCGGGTTGCTGAGCACCGTGTCGACGCTCGGGCCGCCCACGCCGAACGCGCTCAACATCTTCTTGAAGACCATCGGTCACTCCCGTGCGACTGCGCTCCGACATGGACCGTCGGGCGCTGGTCAGGGCACCCTAGACGGCAGGGCTGAGAAGTGGCTGTGAGGCACGCGGTGGTCTCAGTCCGCGCGGACCACCACCAGCTCGCCGACCTGTTCACCGAGCTGCCGGCGGGCGTCCGGCGGCAGGCCGCCGTCGGTGATCAGCATGTCGGCCTCCTCCAGCGGGGCGATGGTGGCGATGCCGATGGTCTCCCACTTGGTGTGGTCGGCGAGCACCACCAGCCGCCGCGCGGACCCGATCAGCCGCCGGTTCACCGCCGCCTCCAGCAGATTCGGCGTGGTGAACCCGGTACGCGGGCTCATCCCGTGCACGCCGAGGAAGAGCAGGTCGACGTTGAGCGCGGCGATGGCCGCCTCGGCGACCGGGCCGGTCAGCGCGTCCGACGGGGTACGGATGCCGCCGGTCAGCACCACCGTCTGGTCGGCGCGCGGGTTCTGGTAGAGCGCGTCGGCCACCGGGATCGAGTTGGTGACCACTGTGAGCCCGCGTACCTCGGCCAGCCGCGCCGCCAGCGCGGCGGTGGTGGTGCCGGCGGACAGCGCCACCGCCATGCCCGGCTCGACCAGCCCTGCGGCGCGCTCCACGATGGCGCGTTTCTCGGCCTGCTGCCGGACCGACTTGGCGGCGAACCCGGGCTCCTCGGTGGAACCGGGCCCGGCGAGTGTCGCGCCGCCGTGCACCTTGTCGATCAGGCCGCGCTCGGCGAGCACCTCCAGGTCGCGGCGGATCGTCATGTCGGACACCCCGAAACGGCTGACCAGGTGACTGACCCGGACGCCGCCGCTCTGGCGGATCAACTCCAGGATGGCGCTCTGCCGTTGCTGGGCGAGCATGGGAACCTCCTCGGCGCGAACGGCCACGTAGCGGTCAGGCGTTCGCGGGCACCGGCGCGGGCTCCTCGCGGACCACCGCCACCTCACCCGCCGGCACCTCCAGCTCGCCGTCGCACCTGACGCCGCCGAGCAGTTCGGTGCCGGTGACCGCCAGCCGGGCCGGCTCGGTGGTGTGGTTGACCACGAACAGCCAGCTCCGGTCCGCCGAGCGGCGGCGGACCACCTCCACCCCGGCCGGCGCGCCCACCGGCGGACGTACCCCGGCCTCGGCGAGCAGCCGCGCCACCAGCCGGTCGATGGCCTCGTCGTCGAGCCGGGTGCCGGCGTACCAGGCGGCGCCCGCGCCGACCGCGTGCCGGGTCAGCGCCGGCACGCCGGGCAGGGGCCCGTCGGTGTACGCGGCCAGCACCTCGGCGCCCTCGGCGTGCAGCCACTCGGTCCACACGTCGGCGCGGGCGCCGTCGTCGAGGCGTACCGTCTCGCCGTCCCGCAGCGGGAAGAACTCCTCGACGCGTACGCCGAGCAGGTCGCGGAACGCGCCGGGGTAACCGCCGAGCCGGATGTGGTCGTACTCGTCGACGATGCCGCTGAAGTAGGTGACGAGCGCGGTGCCGCCGGCCTCCACGAACCGGCGCAGCGCGTCGGCGTCGGCGTCACGGACGAGGTAGAGCGTGGGTGCCAGGACGAGCCGGTAGCGGGACAGGTCGGCCGACGGGTGCACCACGTCGGCGGTGATCCCGGCCCGCCAGAGCGCGGCGTGCAGCGCGGACAGCCGGTCGGTGTAGGTGACGTCGACGCTCGGGTGGGAGTCGAGTTCGGCGCCCCACCAGGCCTCGTAGTCGAACAGGATCGCCACGTCGGCGTCCACGCGGCTGCCGCGTACCTCCGCGAGGGCGCGCAGGTCGGCGCCGAGCCGGCAGACCTCGCGGAACACCTTGGTGTCCGGTCCGGCGTGCGGGACCAGCGCGGAGTGGAACTTCTCCGCGCCGGCCCGGGAGGCCCGCCACTGGAAGAACAGCACCCCGTCGGCGCCGCGCGCGACGTGGGCGAGGCTGTTGCGGCGCATCTGGCCCGGTGTCTTGGCCACGTTGCGGGGCTGCCAGTTGACAGCGCTGGTGGAGTGCTCCATCAGCAGCCACGGCGCGCCGCCCGCGATGCCCCGGGTGTGGTCGGCGGCCAGCGCCAGGTTGACCTGCGGCTGCGGGTCGGCGGCGGTGAGGTAGTGGTCGTTGGCGACCACGTCCACGTCGGATGCCCAGGAGTGGTAGTCCAGGTACTTGATGCCGGTGCCGATCATGAAGTTCGTGGTGACCGGCTGCGGGACGAGCCGGTTCAGCAGTTCCCGCTCGGCGCGCAGCTGGGCGCGGTGCTCGTCGGAGGAGAACCGCAGGAAGTCCAGCTGCTGGGTCGGGTTGGCGAACGTCGGCGCGGTAAGCGGCGGGTTGATCTCGGCCCAGTCGTGGTAGCGCTGGCTCCAGAACGCGGTGCCCCAGGCGGCGTTGAGCGAGTCCAGGTCGCCGTAGCGCTCGCGCAGCCAGCCGCGGAACGCGTCGGCGCTGACGTCGCAGTAGCAGTGCACGTTGTGGCAGCCGAGTTCGTTGGAGACGTGCCAGAGCACCACGGCGGGGTGCCGCGCGTACCGGCGGGCGACGGCCTCGACCAGGGCGAGCGAGTGGTCCCGGAACACCGGCGAGCTGGGGCAGTACGCCTGCCGGCCACCGGGCCAGAGCACCGTGCCGTCGGCGCGGCGGGGCAGCGTCTCCGGGTGCCGGTGCGCCAGCCACGGTGGCGGGCTGGCGGTGGCGGTGGCCAGGTCGACGCTGATGCCGCCGTCGTGCAGCAGGTCGATCGCCCGGTCCAGCCAGTCGAAGACGTACCGGCCGGGGGCGGGCTCCAGCAGTGCCCAGGAGAAGATGCCGACCGAGACCAGGTTGACCCCTGCTCGTCGCATGAGTTCGACGTCCTCGGCCCACGTCTGCTCGGGCCACTGCTCCGGGTTGTAGTCCGCGCCGTACCAGATGCCGTCGCCGTGCCAGTTCCGCATGACAGCAGAGGGTGCCCCCGAACAGCACCCAAGTCAACACTTTCCAACATCGACTGAAGTTCCAACGTTTACCGGCTCTTTGCCCTGCCTTACCGCCGACAGCGTCGTCTTTTTGCCCTCTTGACAGCGCCGCACCAAGGGGTAGCTTCAAGCGCCACCGGCTGTTTGTGTTCGGACGTGTGGATTCTCGGTGGATCTGCCCCGGCCAACACGAACACCGCTCACCGCCAACGATCACGGTCCATGAGCGCAGCGCACCTCTTCCACGCAGGAGGCACCATGTCCCGTCCCCGCTCACAAGCCGAATACCTCGCCCGGCTCGTACCCCCGTCCGTCGCCGGCCTGAACCGGCGCTCGCTGCTCGCCGGCGCGGCCGGCACGGGGGCGCTGCTCGGCACCGGGCTGCTCGCCGGCTGCGGCGACTCCGACTCCGGATCGGGCGGTGACGCCAAGAGCGTCTCGCTCGGCTCCAACCAGTCCGACCCGAAGCCCAAGGACGTCGTCGCGAAGGTGATGGACGGCTTCAAGACGTCCTCCGGGGTGACCGTCAACATCAACACGGTCGACCACAACACCTTCCAGGAGAACATCAACAACTACCTGCAGGGCAAGCCGGACGACCTGTTCACCTGGTTCGCCGGGTACCGGATGCGGTTCTTCGCCGCCAAGGGCCTGGCCGGCGACCTCAGCGACGTGTGGGGCAAGCTCGACGGCTACTCCGACGCGTTCAAGAAGGCGTCCACAGGCGACGACGGCAAGCAGTACTTCGTGCCCGCGTCGTACTACCCGTGGGCGGTCTTCTACCGCAAGTCGGTGTGGCAGCAGCGCGGCTACGAGGTGCCGAAGACGCTCGACGACCTGAACGCGCTCGGCGCGCGGATGAAGAAGGACGGCCTGAACCCGATCGCGTTCGCCGACAAGGACGGCTGGCCGGCGATGGGCACGTTCGACATCCTCAACCTGCGGATCAACGGCTACCAGTTCCACATCGACCTGATGGCCGGCAAGGAGGCGTGGACCTCCGACAAGGTGAAGAAGGTCTTCGACACCTGGGCCGGGCTGCTCCCCCTGCACCAGCCGGACTCGCTCGGCCGCACCTGGCAGGAGGCCGCCCAGTCGTTGCAGCAGAAGAAGAGCGGCATGTACCTGCTCGGCCTGTTCGTCGGCCAGCAGTTCAGCGGCGCCGACCTGGAGGACCTGGACTTCTTCACGTTCCCCGAGGTCGACTCCACGATCGGCGCGAAGGCGCTGGACGCCCCGATCGACGGCTACATGATGGCCCGCAAGCCGAAGTCCAAGGACGCGGCGCAGAAGCTGCTGACGTACCTGGGCTCCAAGGAGGCGGCGGACATCACGGTGAAGAACGACCCGAGCACGCTGGTCGCCAACAGCGGCGCGGACACCGGCGCCTACACCGCGCTGCAGCGCAAGGCCGCCGAGCTGGTCGGCTCCGCCACCGAGATCGCCCAGTTCCTCGACCGGGACACCCGGCCGGACTTCGCCTCCACCGTGATGATCCCGGCGTTGCAGCAGTTCATCAAGGACCCGAAGGACATCAGCGGGCTGCTCACCAGCATCGAGAACCAGAAGAAGTCGATCTTCACAAGCTGACGGCGGAAGGGGGAAGGACATCATGTCCGACCTGCCCCTGATCCAAGCGGATCGCGCCGTGCCGCCGCCGGCCGCGACCACCACGAACGGTGGTCGCGGTCGCCGGCTACGGCTCCTGTCCCGCACCGACCGCGTGGTGATCACGCTGATGGTGCTGGTACCCCTGCTGCTCGTCACCGGCCTGGTCTGGCTGCCCGCGGTGGCGACCGTGCTGCTCTCCGGCACCAACTGGGACGGCATCGGCCCGATCAGCGAGATCGAATGGGTCGGGGCGAGGAACTACGACGACGTGGTGAACATCTACCCGCCGTTCGTCCCCGCGGTGCAGAACAACCTGCTCTGGCTGGCCGCGCTGTTCGTGGTGGCCACCCCGGTCGGCATGTTCCTCGCCGTGCTGCTGGACAAGGAGATGCGCGGCAGCCGCTTCTACCAGACCGCGCTCTACCTGCCGGTGGTGCTGTCGCTGGCCCTCATCGGCTTCATCTGGCAGCTCATCTACAGCCGCGACCAGGGCCTGCTCAACGGCGTGTTCGGCGGTGACACCGACTGGTACGGCGACCCGAACGTCAACATCTGGGCCGTGCTGGTGGCGGCCGGCTGGCGGCACGTCGGCTACATCATGCTGCTCTACCTGGCCGGCCTGAAGGGCGTCGACCCGTCGCTGCGGGAGGCGGCGGCGGTGGACGGCTCGTCGGAGACCAGCACGTTCTTCCGGGTCGTCTTCCCCGTGATGCGCCCGATCAACATCATCGTGCTGGTGGTGACGGTGATCGAGTCGCTGCGCGCGTTCGACCTGGTCTGGGTCATCAACAAGGGCCGCAACGGGCTGGAGCTGATCTCCGCGCTGGTCACCCAGAACGTGGTGGGCGAGGCCAGCCGGATCGGCTTCGGCTCCGCGCTGGCGACCATCATGCTGGCCGTCTCGCTGGTCTTCATCACCATCTACCTCTGGACCGTGATGCGGGAGGACAAGCGATGACCGCCGTCTCCGCCGGCCGCCGCCGCCCCCTGCGGCCCGCCCGGGTCGCCCTGCACCTGTTCCTGGGTACGGTCGCCGTGGGCTGGCTGTTCCCCATCCTCTGGGCGGTGCTCACCTCGTTCCGCTCCTACGAGTACACAGCCGCCAACGGCTACGTGTCGCTGGGCGGCTGGACGATCGACAACTACGTCACCGCCTGGCGTACCGCCGAGTTCGGCAAGCACTTCCTCAACTCGGCGTACATCACCATCCCGGCGGTGCTGCTCACGTTGTTCCTCGCCTCCTGCGTGGCGTTCGTGATCGCCCGGTTCAGCTGGAAGCTCAACATCGCGCTGCTCGGCCTGTTCACCGCCGCGAACCTGCTGCCGCAGCAGGCGCTGCTCATCCCGCTGTTCCGGATGTTCACCGAGATCCCGCTGCCGGCCTGGATGAGCGACTCGGAGCTGCTCTACGACAGCTACTGGGGGCTGATCCTGGTCAACGTCGCGTTCCAGTGCGGCTTCTGCGTGTTCGTGCTCAGCAACTACATGAAGGCGCTGCCGCACGAGCTGTACGAGGCCGCGATGGTCGACGGGGCGAACGTGTGGCGGCAGTACTGGCAGGTGACGCTGCCGCTGTGCCGTCCGGCGCTGGCCGCGCTCGCCACGCTGGAGGTCACCTGGATCTACAACGAGTTCTTCTGGGCCACGGTGCTCATGCGTACCGGCGACAAGTTCCCGGTCACCAGCTCGCTGAACAACCTGCGCGGCGAGTTCTTCACCGACAACAACCTCGTCTCGGCCGGTTCGGTGCTGGTCGCGATCCCCACCCTGGTGATCTTCTTCCTGCTCCAGAAGCAGTTCGTCCGGGGCCTGACGCTGGGAGCCTCCAAGGGATGACGATCGTCCACCTGCGCCGTGCGCGGACCAGCCTGGTGCTCGACGCACGCGGCCCGGGACTGCCCCGGGTCGTGCACTGGGGCGCCGACCTCGGCCCGCTGCCCGACGGCGACCTGCCCGCGCTCGCCGACGCGACGGTGCCGCCTGTGGTGCCGAGCAGCTTCGACGCGCCCACTGTGCTGTCGCTGCTGCCCGAGGCGAGCGCCGGGTGGAGCGGGCGGCCCGGTCTCGCCGGTCACCGCGACGGCCGGGACTGGTCGACGGCGTTCCGCCTCACCGACCTCGACGTGCACGACGCCCTCGCGGCACCGCCCGACCTGTTAGGAGGGGACCCTTCACATGCACCAGGCGTTAACAAGGGGCCCTTCCTTACCCCAGGGCGGGTGGTGGTGCGGGCGGCGGACCCGGGCGCGGGGCTGAGCCTGACCGTCGAGATCACGCTGGACCCGGCGGGCGTGCTCACACTGCGGCACCGGCTGCGCAACGACGGCGACGGCCGCTACGAGCTGCGCGAGCTGACGCCGGTGCTGCCGGTGCCGGCGGTCGCCACCGAACTGCTCGACCTGACCGGCAGGTGGTGCCGGGAACGCGCGCCGCAGCGGCACCAGTGGCCGATGGGCGCCTGGGTACGCGAGGGACGGCACGGCCGCACCGGCCATGACGCCACGTTGCTGCTGGTCGCGGGCACCGCCGGATTCGGGTTCCGGCACGGCGAGGTGTGGGCGGTGCACACCGCGTGGAGCGGCGACCACGTCACGGCCGCCGAGCGCCGCCCCACCGGGGAGTCCACGCTGGGCGGCGGTGAGCTGCTGGCGCCCGGCGAGGTGATGCTGGGGCCGGGCGAGGAGTACGCCACTCCCCTGCTCTACGCGGCGCACTCAGCCGACGGGCTGGACGGGCTCAGCGACGCGCTGCACACGCACCTGCGGTCCCGCCCGTCGCACCCGCGCACGCCACGGCCGGTGACGCTGAACGTGTGGGAGGCGGTCTACTTCGACCACGACCTGGACCGGCTGCGGACGCTCGCCGACCGAGCCGCCGAGGTCGGTGTGGAACGCTTCGTGCTCGACGACGGCTGGTTCCGGGGACGGCGGCACGACCAGGCCGGGCTCGGCGACTGGTGGGTCGACGGCGAGGTCTGGCCGGACGGGTTGCAGCCGCTGATCGACCACGTACGCGGGCACGGCATGCAGTTCGGGCTCTGGGTCGAGCCGGAGATGGTCAACCCGGACTCCGACCTGTTCCGCGCCCATCCCGACTGGGTGCTCCAGGCACCGGGCCGACTGCCGCCGCCGTGGCGGCACCAGCAGGTTCTCGACCTGGCCCATCCGGACGCCTACGCGTACCTGCTCGAACGGCTCGACGCGGTGCTGGGTGAGCACGACGGGCTCGCGTACCTGAAGTGGGACCACAACCGCGACCTCACCGAGGCCGGGCACGCCGGGCGGCCCGGCGTGCACGCGCAGACCCTCGCCGTCTACCGGCTGCTGGACGAGTTGCGCGCCCGGCACCCGGGCGTCGAGATCGAGAGCTGCTCCTCCGGTGGCGCGCGGGTCGACCTGGAGATCCTGCGCCGCACCGACCGGGTGTGGGCCAGCGACTGCAACGACGCGCTGGAACGGCTGTCCATCCAGCGCTGGACCGGTCTGCTGCTGCCGCCGGAGCTGATCGGCACGCACATCGGCCCGGAACGCTCGCACACCACGCGCCGCGTACACGACCTGGGCTTCCGCGCGGTCACCGCGCTGTTCGGCCACCACGGCATCGAGTGGGACATCAGCGCGATCGACGGCACCGAGCGGGCCGAGCTCGCCGCCTGGGTCGCGCTGCACAAGCGGCTGCGCCCGCTGCTGCACACCGGGCGGGTGGTCCGGGTCGACCACCCGGACCCGGCCGTGCAGGCCCACGGCGTGGTCGCCCACGACAGCTCGCACGCGGTGTACGCGGTCAGCCGGGTGGCCACCTCGGCGGCGCAGGTGCCGGGCGCGGTACGGCTGCCGGGGCTGGACCCACGGCGGCGCTACCGGGTCCGCCCGCCCGCCGGGGTGCCGGAACCGGCCCTGCTGGAGATGATTCCGCCGGGCTGGCTGGCCTGGCCGGGCGACGGCATCACGGTGACCGGTTCGGTGCTGGGTTCGGTGGGCCTGCAACTACCCGCCCTGCACCCCGAGCAGGCCCTGCTGCTGGAGGTCACCGTCGTCGGCTGAGCGACGCCGACAACGGTGACCGGCCCGTTCAACCGCGGGAGGCTACGTGCCCCGGACGTCGTGGGTCACCGGCGCCGCCGCGGGACGCGGGTCGAGGTGGCCGCAGCCGCACCGGTCAATGGATGGGTCACGGCGGCCGGGCCGGACTCGCCGGTCGAGCGCCACAGCTCGTGGAGCGTGGGCCACCAGTCGGGGTGGCTCTCCACCACCTCGACCAGGACGGGACTCTGCTCCAGCATGTGCGCGGGCCACCGGTGCCAGGAGTGGGCGAATCGGAAGTCGGGCAGCAGCCCGGCCACCTGCAGCTCGCACTCCAGCACGTCCGCGAGTAGCTCCGCGAGGGTGATCACGACGGACCGGTCGGCGTCGGTCGGCGCGGAGGGCTTCCGGTCGAAGAAGTACGCGCGGAGCGGCGGATTCTCCAACAGGCGGTCATGCTAGGCGCGAGACAGATTGTTCACTTCCATCAGCGCGGTGGCCGAGCCGATGCCGTTGTTGATGCGGCTCTGTTTCGCCACCTCCCGCGTCTGCACGGCGGAGAAGCACAATGACACCGCGACCAGCATCAGGCTGACGAACCCCAGAATCGTTTCCCACATGTCCCCGCCCTTCAAGGAGTACCACCCCCCTCACGCTAAGCGGGGAGCGCAACACCCTGAGTCACCGACTTCGGGGTGGGTTCCGGCGCGGCCCTGTTCGCCGCACGTCCATCTGCGGTGATCAAGGAGTTCGTGTCACCGTCGCGATCCGCTCGGGACACGAACTCCTTGATCACCGGTTAGGGGGTCAGGCGGGGGTGCAGGTCACCGTGGGGGTGGAGTTCGTGCCCTGCCAGCTGCCGATGAAGCCGAAGCTGGTGCTCGCGCCCGCGCCGAGGCGGCCGTTGTAGTCGACGTTGCGGGCGGTGTACGCCGACCCGCTGTTGCTGACGGTCGCGTTCCACGCCTGGGTGACGGACTGGCCGTTGGCGTATGTCCAGCGCACCGTCCAGCCGTTGATCGCGGCCGTTCCGGCGGTCACCTTGACGTCGCCCTGGAAGCCGCCCTGCCACGAGTTCGCCACGGTGTAGGTGGCGGTGCAGCCGCCGGACGGCGGGGGCGTGGTGGCCGGCGGCGGGGTGGGGCTGACCGTCGGGCTCACCGTCGGGCTGACGGTGGGGCTGACCGTCGGGCTGACGGTCGGGGTGCTGCCGGCGTACACGGACGCCTCGCGGGAGGTGGCGGCGATGCCGTTGGCACCGTTGAAGATCCGCTGCCCCCAGCTGGTGAGCTGGGCCGGGTTGAACGCGGTGGTCATGTCCAGGTACTCCACGCCGCCGCCGTTGCCGCTCCAGGACCAGCCGAGGTAGCCGATGCCGTTGGCCTGGCTGTACGCCATGATGGCGTCCTCGTCCGGGTTGCCGTCGGAGTGGTTGAAGCCGAACTCGCCGACCACGATGGGCAGTCCGGCCGCCCGGAACCGGCCCAGGTAGTCGCTGATCTCGGCGGCGGTGTCGAAGACGCCGTACATGTGGATGGAGAAGACGGTGTTGCGCTGCGGGTCGGCGGCGAACACGGTGCCGGCGTTGTCGCGCATGGTGAACGACCAGTCCTGGCCCCAGTTCGGCGCGTCCACCATGATCGTGTGGGTCAGGCCGGCGGCGCGCAGCCGCTTGATCGCGTTCGAGGTGTCGGTGGTCCAGGCGCTGTAGCCCTGGTTGCCGAACGGCTCGTTGCCGATGTTGACGATCACGTACTTCTCCTGGCCCTTGAGCACGTCGGCGATGCTCAGCCAGTAGTCGGTGGCCTTGGCCAGCGTGGTGGCGGCGCCGTCCTCGCCGTACCCGGTGGTGTCGTGCACCTCCAGCACGCAGATCAGCCGGTTGGCCTTGCACAGCGAGATCACGTTCGCCACGTCGGCGGCGCTGTTCTTCGTCCAGCGGTCGCCGCTGGCCAGCACCACCCGGACGGTGTTCGCGCCGAGCGCCTTGATGTTCGCGAACGAGCTGGTCTGCTGCGGGTACCAGGTGTGCGCGTGGTTGACCCCGCGCATCACGAACTCGACGCCGCCTGCGTCGTAGAGCCGCCCGTTGGAGACGGAGAACCCGGTGGCGGCTTGGGCCGGTTGCCCGAGGGCGAAGACGGCGGCGAGGGCCGTCAGCAGGGCGGCGCCCGCGACGGAGAGCAGTTTCTTCATGGCTGTCCTCAGGGGAAGGTCTCCCCCGTGCCCGAGCGGGGGTGCGGTGACGGTGACGACGAGGGAGGCGGCTGAGCCCGGCAGCCGCCGCCGGTTCCCGGCGGACGCAGGCATCAGCGTAGGACGATGGACGGCCGAAGGCAACCGGTTAAGCGGGGTGACCGACGAGGAGAGCGGTGTGCGGCAGATCAGCGTGCTGAACCGGTTAAGAACAGGCGGCGACGCGAGGCGGCGAAGCGGACAGCAGGGTTGACCCGCGCCGGGCGGGGTATCCCGGGACGATCCGCCCGGGAAGGAGACGCCATGGTCAACGTCGGTTACACCCTGATGTGCGAGCAGGCCGGCCCGAAGCAACTGGTCGACCACGCCGTACGCGCCGAGGCCGCCGGCTTCGACCATCTGGTCATGTCCGACCACTACTACCCGTGGCTGGAGTCCCAGGGCCACTCCCCGTACGCCTGGTCGGTGCTCGGCGCGGTCGCCCACGCGACCAGCCGGGCCGAGCTGATGTCGTTCGTGACCTGCCCGATCCGGCGGTACCACCCGGCGGTGGTGGCGCAGAAGGCCAGCACCGTCGGGGTGCTCTCGGACGGGCGGTTCACGCTGGGCCTCGGCGCCGGGGAGAACCTCAACGAGCACGTGGTGGGCGGGTGGCCGCACGTGCAGCAGCGGCACGAGATGTTCGAGGAGGCGCTGCAGATCATCCGGCCGCTGCTCAACGGCGAGACGCTGACCTTCTCCGGCAACCACTTCGACGTGCCGGACGCGTACGTCTGGGACCGGCCGGAGCGGCCGGTGCCGATGGCCGTGGCCGCGTCCGGGCGGCAGTCGGCGACGCTCGCCGCCGAGTACGCCGACGCCATGATCGCCACCGACCCGCTGTCCCACCTGATCGACATGTACGAGGAGGCCGGCGGCGCGGGCCGCCCCCGCTACGGGCAGGTGGCCATCTGCTACGGGCCGGACGAGGACGAGTGCCGCAAGATCGTGCACGACCAGTTCCGCTGGTTCGGCCTGGGCTGGAAGGTCAACGCCGACCTGCCCGGCCCGGAGTCGTTCGACGCGGCCACCCAGTTCGTCCGGGAGGAGGACGTGGCCGAGGGCATCTCCTGCGGCCCGGACACCGACCGGCACGTCGAGGCGTTCAAGAAGTTCGTCGACGCGGGCTTCACCCACGTCGCGCTGGTCCAGGTGGGCGGCGACACCCAGCCGATGTTCCTCGACTGGGCCCAGGAGGAGCTGCTTCCCCGGCTGCGCGAGCTGTGACGCTCGCACCGTCCCCGCCGGGGCGCTTCGGCCCGGCCGGCCTGCGCCTGGCGCTCGCCGCGCCCCGGCCGGCCGCCGGGTTGACGAGCGAGTTCCGGCAGGTCGCCGGGCTGCGGGCACACACCCGCCGCTCCGCCGGCCCGGGCGGGGACGGGCCGCCCGTGGTGCTGGTGCACGGCTTGGCCGTGTCGCACCGCTACCTCACCCCGCTGGCCGTCGCGCTGGCGCCGCGCCGGCAGGTGTACGTGCCGGACCTGCCCGGCTTCGGGCTGACCGAACGCCCCGGCACCGCGTACGACGTGGACGGGCACATGGCGTTCCTGGTCGACTGGCTCGCCGCGTACCGGCTGGGTCCGGTCTGCCTGCTCGGCCATTCCTTCGGCGCGGAGGTGGCCGCCGCGCTGGCCGCCCGTCACCCCGGCCTGGTCAGCGCGCTGGTGCTGGCCGGTCCGACCTGCGACCCCGCCGCCCGGTCCCGGCGCGGGCTGATCGGCCGGTGGCTGGTGGACACGCTGCGGGAGGCGACGTGGCAGGCGCCGGTCCTGCTGCGCGACGTGGCGGACGCCCGGCCGTGGCGCGTGTTCGCGACGCTGTCCCACTCGGTCCGCAACGCGGTCGAGGAGGACCTGGTCCGGATCACCGCGCCCACGCTGGTGCTCACCGGCGCCCGCGACCCGGTCGCCCCGGCCGCCTGGCGGGAGCAGGTCGCCCGGTTGGTGCCGGACGCCCGCACGGTGGCCGTCCCGGGCGCGGCGCACAACGTGGTCACCACCGCACCGGCCCAGGTCGCGGACGCCGTCCACGCCCTGCTCACCACCCCGCTGAGGAGTTGACGCCATGCGTATCGGGAACACCGAGATCCGGCCCGCCGGGGGCGGGCTCGGCTGCCTACTGATGATCCTCTTCTCGATCGTCGCCTCGGTGGTGCTCACCGTGCTGCTCAACCTGGTCCTGTAGAACCCGGCCCGGAGTGCGGGGCGGCGACACCAGAATGGGTCATGCCCCTGCTGACCGCGCTGCCGCTGGCGCTGGAGATGGTCGCCGGGTCGAAGCTCGTCGGCGCCGTCGTCCTCGCCTCCGGCCGTCACCCGCGCCGCAGCTCGGTGGCCTTCCTGGGCGGCGTGGCGCTGGGCGTGCTCGGGCCGCTGACGATCTGGTACGCGCTGTTCCGGCTGGTGCGGCACACCGCCGTGCACGGCATCGGGGTGGGCGGCAGCCGCCGGCTCATCGACTGCATCGTGCTGGCCCTGCTCGCGGTGCTCATGGTGGTCACGTTCCGCAGGCGGCGACGCGACCGGCCGCCCGGGTGGCTGCGCCGGTTGCAGGACCCCCGGCCCGCGTACGCGTTCGGTCTGGGGCTGGTGCTCGCCGTCGCCGTGCCGAGCGACGAGCTGGTCATGGCGTCGGTCGCCGGCAGCATGGCCGGGCACGGCCGCCCGTGGTGGCATCTGCTGCCGTTCACGGCGCTCACCGTGGCGCTGCTGGCCCTGCCGCTGCTCACGCTGCTGCTGTCCGGCGAGCGCGCCGAGCGGCTGCTGCCCGCGTTCCGTGCCTGGACCGGCAGGCACTCCTGGCTGGTCAGCGAGACCGTCATCCTGATCTTCGCGGCCTTCGTGGTGGCCGACCTGGCAGGGTCGTTCAGCCGGCCGTGAGGTCCACCTCGGCCAGCACCGGATAGTGGTCCGACGCCGTGTCCGCGTCGCCGTCGCGGACCACCCGCACCGCGCGTACCCGATCGGCCAGCGCCGGGGTGGCGAGCAGGTAGTCCAGCCGCATCCCGGCGAACTCGGCGCCGCCGTGCCGGGTCGGCACGGTCAGACCGCCGGGTTCGTCGCCGCCGGAGTGCGGCCACAGGTCGACCAGCCCGGCGTCGAGCAGCCGGGCCACCGCGCGGGTGTCCACGGTACGGCCGTCGCGGCGCAGGTGCCGCCGCCGGTACGGGGTGGCCAGCCCGGCCAGCCGGGCGGTGTGCTCGACTGTGGGTTCCAGCGTGTTCAGGTCCCCGGCCAGCAGGGCCAGCTCTCCCCCGGTGCGGCGCATCGCCGCGGCCAGCCAGTCCGCCTCCATCCGCCGCCGCCCGCCGGAGTACGGGTAAAGGTGGGTGCTGACCACGGTGAGCGGTCCGGCGGCGGTGGCCACCCGCACCCGGGCGGCGGCGTGGTGGAACGGGCGGCGGACCCGGCCGGCGCGCAGCACCCGCAGCGGCGGGCGGACCAGGACCGCCACCGGCTGCCCGAAGCAGGACCGGGCCAGGTACGCCGCCATCCCGAGCCGATCGGCCAGGCCGTCCAGCGTGGCGTCCATGCCGCGCAGTTCCTGGACCGCCAGCACGTCCGGGCGCTGCGCGGTGACGACCGAGACGATCCGGTCCCGGCGGTCGGCACCGCCGCCGTCCCGCCCGCCGGTCCGGATGTTCCAGGTCATCACCCGCAGCATCGGCTCAGTCCGGCCGTGCGGCCTTGGCCAGCTCGTCGTCCAGCTCGTCCACCTGTTCGGACTCGATAGCCGGCTGGTTGCCCTCGGCCACGTCGGCGTTCGGCCGGATCACGAAGTACAGCAGCGACAACCAGAGCGCGCCGAGCAGGATCGCGCCCATGAAGTCGGTCGGGTGGTGCATGCCCCGGTACATCCGGGACGTGGCCACGCCGACCGGCATCAGCACGGCCATGCCCACGAACAGCCACCGCCACCACCTGTCGGTACGCGGGAACACGATGATCGCCATGGCCGCCCAGAGGCAGATGGTCGCCGCGATGTGCCCGGACGGGAACGACGAGGTGGGCATCTGCCCGTCCAGGTTCTCCACCGGCGGCCGGGGCCGGTCCACCACCCGGGCGCTGGCCAGGAAGAGGCTCAGCTCGCCGAACATCGCCAGCACCACGTACAGCACCGGCCGCCAGCGCCGCCACACGGCGAGCACGATCGGGCAGAACACCAGCGACACCAGCAGGATCGCGTGGGTGTCGCCGAACTTGCTCCACCACCAGCTCAGGTCGGTCAGCGCGTCGGTGTGCCGCTCGGCGAACCAGCGCGGCACCTCGGTGTCGAGCGTGTCGAAGAACGTGCCCTTGGCGTGGTAGCTGACGAACATGCCGAACGCGTAGAGCACCCCGAAGACGAGCACCCAGCCGACCAGCAGCTCGGCCACCGCCGAGCGCGGGTGCTCCAGGATCTTCTCCTCGTCCGGCGCGAGCGCCAGCTCCTCGCCCGCCTCCGGCTCCAGGCCCTCGCGCAGCGGCGGCACCGGCCGCCCGCGCTCGCGCCGCCACAGCCGGAAGGCGTACGCGGTGACGCCCAGCCAGGCCGCGCCGAGCAGCCAGCCGCCGATCACGTCCGACACGTAGTGCACGCCCAGCGCGATCCGGGTCAGCCCGACCAGGAAGATCAGCACACCGGCGATGGCGATGGCGGGCTTGCGCCAGCGCGGCGCCATGGCCGGCAGGAACACCAGCAGCAGCGCGCCGTACGCGACGAACGAGCCGAGCGCGTGACCACTGGGGAAGCTGTTGCCGGGCGCGCTGGCGATCGGCACGTCCACCACCGGCCGCAGCCGCCCGACCAGCGCCTTGAGCGACGGGTCGAGGATCAGGCCGCCGGCACCGGTGACGATCAGGTAGACCGCCAGCCGGGACTGGCGGCGGATCAGCAGGCCCACCACCGCGATGGTGACCAGCCAGATCAGCACCGGCCGCCCGCCCAGGTCGGTGATCGCCTGGAGCACCGTTACCAGCGGGCCGTGCGGGGCCACCAGGCCGTTGAACCACTCGGCCACCGCGTGGTCGGCGTCGCCCAGCGGGCTCCACCGGAACCGGACCAGCATGAGCAGCACGCCGAACCCGACTCCCGCGCCGGCCACGGCGAGCAGGCCCGCGAGGCTCCGCTCGGCGAAATGGCCGAGCGGCCGGCTCCCGGCTTCCTTGACCGCGGTCACACCGCACCTCCCTCGTTCCTCTGCGAGGCGCGCTGTACCCGATCGGCGTGTCCCGTACACGCTGGACCGGCGTGGCGTCAGAGCGAGGTCATCTCACCGGTGTCGAACAGGTCCTCGCGTTGCGCCTCCGGCTGCCAGAGATCCGGCTGGGCGGGCTGCTCCACGCCGATGCGCATCGCTTCGAGCTGCGCGGCGAAGGCCAGCCCGCCGAACAGCGCGATCCCGGTCAGGTTGGCCCAGAGCAACAGGGCCATCATGCCGGTCAGCGCGCCGTAGGTCTGGCCGAATCCGCCGCTGTACTTCACGTAGGCGGCGAGCAGGAGGCTGGCCAGCCACCACAGCGCGATGGCGATGGACGCGCCGAAGAACAGCCAGGACAGGCCGGGCTGGCGGCGTCGCGGGGCGTGCCGGAACAGCATCGCGACGGCGAGCACGGTCAGGCCGAGACTCAGCGGCCAGCGGATGACGTTCCATCCCGCCATGGCGACGTCGCCCCACTCGTAGTGCCGCCGTACCGACTCGCCCACCGCCCGGCCGCCGACCAGGATCAGGAAGCCGGCCAGCGCGGGTACGCCGGCGAGCACGGCGAGGATGGAGGCGCGCAGGTACTTCGCCAGCGCCGGGCGGTCCCGCTCGACGCCGTAGATCCGGTTGGCGCCCCGCTCGATCTGCGCCATCGTGGTGGTCAGCGCGACCAGCCCGGTGAGCAGACCGAGCGTCAGCGCCAGCTCACCGGCGTCCTCGGTGCGCTCGCTGTCGGTCAGCAGGTCCTGCACCACGGCTTCGCTCTGACCGGGGGTGATGGCCAGCACCGTGTCGGCGACGACCTTGCCGCCCTCGTCCGCGCCCAGGTCGGTGATCAGGCCGGTGAGCGCGATCAGGAACGGCACCACCGCCAGGCAGAGCTGGAAGCCCAGCGCCCGGGAGTGGCTGAAGCCGTCGCCGTAGCGGAACCGGACGAAGGCATCCCGCAGCAGGCACCATCCACCGTGCCGGCGCAGCGTGTGCCAGGCGTCGTCGGCGGAGAGCTGCTCCTCCGCCATCAACCGGGTCTCCGGGACCAGCTTGGTGCTACTCACGGCGGGCCTCCTCGACCAGGTGCTCACCGCGCTCGCCGACCGCGTCGGCGTCCACCGCCAGGTCGGGGTCCTCCTCCGGGCGCGGTACGCAGAGCCAGAGCGACTCGGGCCGGATGGTCGCCTTCAGCGACCGGCCCGGCTCGATCAGGTCGCCGTCGAGCTGCCGGGGCTGCGCCCGGGTGCTGGTGATCTCGACCGAGCGGGCCCGGAACACCTCCATCCGGGGCACGCTGTCGCGGCGGCGCAGCACCGCCCAGCCCATCGCGAGCCAGTGGCGCAGCCTGCGCGGCGTCAGCACCGCCACGTCGAGCCAGCCGTCGTCCGGTTCGGCCTCGGTGAGCAGGCGTACCCCGCCCTGCAGGCGCCCGACGTTCGCCACCAGGACCGAGCGGGCCCGGCGGCGCAGCGGCGGCTTGCCGTCGATGCGCACCGAGACCCGCATGGGCCGGTCGCGCAGGTGGCGGGCGGCGCCCATCACGTACGCCGGCCAGCCGATCCGCTTCTTCGTGGTCTCCGAGGTGGAGTCGAGCATCTGGGCGTCGAAGCCCATCCCGGCCATCACCGCGAAGCACTTGTCGCCGACCACGCCGACGTCGAGGCGGCGCATTCCGCGTTCGACGGCGACCTGGAGCCCGGCGGCCAGGTCGTTCGACAGGCCGAGGTTGGCGGCCAGCAGGTTGCCGGTGCCCTGGGGCAGCACCGCCAGCGCCACGTCGGTGCCGGCCAGCGCGGTCACGCAGGCCATCACCGTGCCGTCGCCGCCGCAGGCGAAGACGACCTCGGCGCCCGCCTTGACGGCCTGTTCCGCCTGCCCTCGGCCCGGGTCCTCGACTGTCGTCTCGTACCAGGTCGGGGCCGGCCACCCGGCGGCGTCGAGCGCGCCGTCCACGATGCGGCGGAACTCGTCCAGGTCGGCCACCTTCACCGGGTTGACCACCACTGCCGAGCGCGGGGTGCGGTTCTCCGCGTTCACCGGGCGCTTGTCGTCTGCACCGTCCACGGCGTCAGTGTGCAGGACACAGGGCGTGACGGCGACCCGGCGCAGCGGGACGTAGCGAGGACCGCAAACAGGTTTGAAACCCGGGTGCGGGTCAGGCCGCCTCGCGCAGCGCCGCGTCGACGCGCCGCCGCAGGTCGTCGAGGTCCACCCCGGCCTCGGTGAGCACCACGGCGGCCAGGCCGTCGCCCTCGCGCAGCAGGCCGAGCAGGATGTGTTCGGTGCCGATGTGCCGGTGGCGCAGCCGCAGCGCCTCGCGCAGCGACAGCTCCAGCACCTTCCTGGCGCGGGGCGAGAACGTGCCGTGGTGCGGCCCGCGACGCCACCACCGGCGCGGGCGCGGGGTCGCCTCGCGCAGCGCGTCCGGGCCGAAGGACTCCTCGATTCGGGCCACTATCGCGGCGAGGTCGATGCCGATCTCGCGCAGCGCCGCCGCGTCCGCCGCGCCGAGCCCGTCCACGCCCCGCTCGGCGTGGCGGGCCACCGCGGCGCGCAGCGCGTCGGCGTCGACGCCGCCGGCCGCGAGCAGCCGTACGGCCAGGCCGTCGGGGTCGGCGAGCACCCCCAGCAGCAGGTGCTCGGTGCCGACCGGCCGCCGTCCCTCGGCGCGGGCCTCGTCGAGCGCGTGGTGCACCACGGCACGGGCCCTGTCGGTGAATCGTTCGAACATCACGCCTCCCAGCTCTCGCGCACCGCCGGTCGTCCGGCGTGCTTCTTGTGGACCGCCTGCCGGCTGACCTCGAGGGCGTCGGCGATCTCCTGCCACGACCAGCCCTGCCGCCGGGCGTTGTCGACCTGGATCACCTCGAGCCGCTCCAGCAGCCGGCGCAGGGCGAGCACGGCACGCAGGCCGATCTTGGGGTCGGTGCTGCCGGCCGCCGCCGCGAGTTCCGTCGCCTGACTCATGCTGTCAATGTAGGTTGACACGCGCACTGTGTCAACTCTGGTTGACGCGCACCCCGGTCTGCCGCCCCGGAGCGCGACTATGCACGGCGCGGAGTGGCGTTGTTCGCGGTGGACGTCCGGTCGAACTCGTCGCGGTTACGGACGAGATCGCTCTGGTGATCACGAACCCAGTGCACGAGTCCACCCACGGCCTCACTCAGTGAGCGGCCGAGCGGTGTCAAGGCATACACGACCCTCGGGGGCACCTCCGGGTACGCGGTCCTGGTCACCAGCCCGTCGCGGTGAAGGGCGCGCAGCGTCTGGCCGAGCATCCGTTGGGAGACGCCAGCGACCTGCTCGTGCAACGCGGTGAAGCGCAGCGGGCCGGACGTCAGGGCCGTGATGGTCAGCAGCGTCCACTTGTCGCCCACCCGCGCCAGCACCTCCCGGACGAGCTCGATCGTCTGGATGCAGTCCGGCGCGACCCCGCGCTGCGCCAGTTCGGCACCAAGGAGGCTCGTCATGCTCTTCCGTTCCTCGCGCGTCAGTAGCTGACTTCAAAGTGCGTATCGGGCAGCCGGACTAAATCCGTTGGACGCACGTTTCTTACTAATCGTAACTGACATGCGGTCACCCATTCGTGACCGTCACAGCGGGAGGACAGCATGGTCCGGCACGACACATTCACGATCACGCGGCACCTCGACGGGCCGCCGGGCGAGGTCTTCACCGCGTTCGCCGACACCACGATCAGGCGCCGATGGTTCTGGCTTCCCGGCAGCGGAGCGGTGTACGAGCACGACTTCCGGGTGGGCGGTGGTGAGACGGCACGCAGCACCTTCACCACGCTGGACACGGCACCCGAGCGGCTGGAATACCGGTCGCGGTACATCGACATCGCGGACGCACACCGGATCGTCTACGGCTACGAGGCCGTCGTCGACGACGAACTGCGATGGACCTCGCTGGTCACCGTCCGGCTCGACACCGAGCCCGACGGAACCTGCCTGGAATGGACCGAACAGGTGACCTTCCTCAGATACGCGGGGGACGGCAGTTCCGACCTCGCGCACCTGCGCGGCGCCAGCGTGCTGCGGCTGAACGGACTGGACGCCGCTCTGCAATCCGGATCCTCGCCTCAGCAATCCGCGTGACACCGCGTTTCGGACCGTCGGCAACCTTCGAATCGACCAGAACGGATCACTCATGACGAACATCGGGATCATCCTCGGCAGCACCCGCCCCGGCCGGGTCGGCCACCAGGTGGCCGAGTGGGTAGCGAAGCACGGCAGCCAGCACGACGGCATCGACGTCGAGGTGGTGGACATCAAGGACTATGACCTGCCGGTCTTCGACGAGCCACAGTCACCGCTACTCGGCGCCTACACCCACCCCCACACGTGGCGCTGGAGCAAGAAGATCGCCGAGTTCGACGGATACGTCTTCGTCACCCCGGAATACAACCGATCGATCCCCTCCGCGCTGAAAAACGCCATTGACTACCTCTACGGCGAGTGGAACAACAAAGCGGCCGGATTCGTCTCCTACGGCAGCAGTGTCGGCGGCGCACGTGCGGTAGAGCACCTACGCCTCATCACGGCAGGTCTTCAGCTGGCAGGCGTACGCACCCAGGTCAGCCTGTCACTCGCCACCGACTTCGCGGCATTCACCACGTTCACTCCCGGCGACCGCCACGACGCTATGCTCCGCCAGCTCTTCGCCGAGGTGGCCGCCTGGGCCGACGCGCTCGCGCCACTGCGCCGGCCCTGACCCGCAGACCGCTCACGGGGACAGCCAGGCCACCTCCACTGCCAGAAAGTCACCCTGAAGATTCCACACCCCGGCCCGTCCCGGTGTTACGGTCCGCTGGTGTTCCGCCGCCGTCCGCTGGACCGGCCGGTCGAGCCCGCGCGCCGGCTCACCGCCGGCCGCCTCACCCTGGAGATCACCGGGGGCAGCGTGGTCGGGCACCGCTACCCGGAGAACTACGACGTGCTGCACGTCGACCCGGAGCTGCCGATGGCGGTGGTCTGCGACGGCATGGGCGACGGCGAGGGCAGCCGGATCGCCGGCACGACCGCGGCCGAGACGTTCGTGGCGCGGGTCCGCGCCGACTGGCCCGCCGTCGGCCCCGCCGGGCTGCGGGCCGCCGTGGCCGAGACCCAACGGCGGGTACGCCAGGCCGGCGCGACGCTGTCCGGCCTGGCCGGGTGCACGCTCACCGCGCTCGTGGTCCAGCCCGACGGCGAACAGGGCTGGCTGGTCCAGCTCGGCGACTCGCGGGCGTACCGGCTGCGCGACGGTCTGCTGGAACTGGTCACCGTCGACCACACCATGGCCTGGCTCGGCCTGCTGCACGGCTGGTGGCCGGCGGACTCGCCGGAGGCGGCGCGGGCGCGCTACCAGCTGCTGCGCTACGTCGGCCACCCGGACCGGCCCGAGCCGGACCTGCTCGCCGTGCCGCTGCGCCGGGGCGACACCTGGCTGCTGTGCACCGACGGCATCAGCGACCAGCTCGGCTACCACCGGCTGCGCGACCTGCTCGCCACCCGGCGCGAGCCGGCGCGGACCACCGAGGCCCTGCTCGCCGCCAGCCTCGACGAGGGCGGCGAGGACAACGCCACAGCCGTCGTGCTGCGCGTACACCCGGCGTTGCCCGCCCCGCGCTGACCGCCGGTTTCCGCCGACCCGCTCCGGCGCACCCGGTCCCACGACTACGGTGGGTGAAAAGCAGGGGTCGGGAGGTGAGCCGGGTGGCCGCACCCAGCCACGGCGCGGTGGTGGTCGGCGTCAGCCGCTCCGAGGCCGACCTGACCGTGGTCCGCACGGCCGCCGCCGAGGCCGCCGCCCACGACCGTCCGCTGCACCTGCTGCACGCGTTCAACTGGGCGGCGACGCCCGGCCCCGCCCCGGCCGGCGGCACCCGCACCGACGCGGAGAACGTGCTGGAGAACGCCCGGCGGGTGGCCGCCGAATGCGCGCCGCAGGTGCCGGTCAGCGGCCGCATCGTCGAGGGCTCCCCGGTCGAGGCGCTGCTGCGGGTCGCCGACACCGCCTTCCTGATCGCTCTCGGTGACGGAGGCATGTCGGCCCACCCGAACCGCGTACCGGCCGACACCCCGGCCGTGGACGTGGCCGCCCGGGCCACCTGCCCGGTGCTGGTCGGCCGCACCGAGCCGGCCCCGCCCGGGCCGCTGCTCGTCGGCTTCGACGGCTCGGCCAGCTCGCGGGCCGCCCTCGGATACGCCTTCGACTGCGCGCAACACCGCGGCGCGCGCCTGCTCGCCGTCCGGGTGATCGAGCCGGACTCCGGCGACCGCGACGACGGGCGGCTGGAGGAGGCGGTCACACGGGAGGCCCGGCGGCACCCGCGGGTCACCGCCGACTGCGAGACCGTCCACGGTGAGCCGGGACCCGTCCTGCTCGACCGGTCCCACGCGGCGCAGCTCGCGGTGGTGGCCGCCCGGGGCGACGGGCCGGTCGGGTCCACTCTGGGCGCGGTCAGCCAGTCGCTGCTCTACCACTCGCCCGCCCCGCTGATCGTCGTACGGGGACTCCCCGCGGACGCCGGGGACGGGTCGTGACGCCCGCGCGGGGCGGACGTGCCGAGGAGGAAGACATGGTCCTGACCGAAGACGAGGTGCGCCGGCTGGACGCGTACTGGCGCGCGGCGAACTACCTCACCGTCGGCCAGATCTACCTGCTCGACAACCCGCTGCTGCGGGAACCGCTCAAGCCCGAGCACGTCAAGCCGCGCCTGCTGGGCCACTGGGGCACCAGCCCCGGGCTCAACCTGCTCTACACGCACCTGAACCGGGTCATCGTCGAACGGGACCTGTCCGCCATCTTCGTCACCGGACCCGGCCACGGCGGCCCCGCGCTGGTGGCGAACACCTGGCTGGAGGGCACCTACAGCGAACTTCACCACCACATCCCCCGGGACGGGACCGGCATGCGGCGCCTGTTCCGCCAGTTCTCCTTCCCGGGCGGCATCCCGAGCCACGTGGCGCCGGAGGTGCCGGGTTCGATCCACGAGGGCGGCGAACTGGGGTACGCGCTGAGCCACGCGTACGGCGCCGCGTTCGACAACCCGGACCTGCTGGTGGCCTGCGTGATCGGCGACGGCGAGGCGGAGACCGGCCCGCTGGCCGGGAGTTGGCTGTCGAACGTGTTCCTCAACCCGGCCCGCGACGGCGCGGTGCTGCCGATCCTGCACCTCAACGGCTACAAGATCGCCAACCCGACCGTGCTGGACCGGATCCCCCGCGAGGACCTGCGGGACATGATGCGCGGCTTCGGCTACGAGCCGTACGTGGTCGAGGGCGACGACCCGGCGGCCGTGCACCGGTTGCTGGCCGGCACGCTCGACCGGGCGGTCGACGAGATCACCGCGATCCAGCGCCGGGCCCGCTCCGGCGGGCGCGTCGAGCGCCCCCGCTGGCCGATGATCGTCCTGCGGACGCCGAAGGGCTGGACCGGGCCCGCCCGGGTCGACGGCAAGCAGGTCGAGGGCACGTTCCGCGCCCACCAGGTGCCGATCTCCGGTGTCCGGGACAACCCGGAGCACCTGGCCGAGCTGGAGCGCTGGCTGCGTAGCTACCGGCCGGAGGAGCTGTTCGACGCCACCGGCGGTCCGGTCGCCGAGGTGACCGAGCTGCCGCCCACCGGTGACCGCCGGATGAGCGCCAACCCGGTCGCCAACGGCGGCAGGCTGCTGCGCGACCTGGAGCTGCCGGACTTCCGCGACTACGCGGTAGACGTACCGACGCCCGGTGAGCCGATGGCCGGCGCGACGGGTGTGCTCGGCCCCTGGATCCGCGACGTGATCGCCCGCAACCCGCGGACGTTCCGCCTGTTCGGCCCGGACGAGGTCGCCTCGAACCGGCTCGGCGCGGCGTTCGAGGTCACCGACCGCGCCTTCGTCGGCACGGAGACGCCCGGCGACGACCACCTCTCCCCCGGCGGCCGGGTGATGGAGGTGCTCTCCGAGCACCTGTGCCAGGGCTGGCTGGAGGGCTACCTGCTGACCGGCCGGCACGGCCTCTTCACCAGCTACGAGGCGTTCATCCACATCGTCGACTCGATGGTCAACCAGCACGCCAAGTGGCTGAAGGTGACCCGGGGCATCCCCTGGCGGGAGCCGGTGGCGTCGCTCAACTACCTGCTGTCCAGCCACGTGTGGCGCCAGGACCACAACGGCTTCTCCCACCAGGACCCGGGCTTCATCGACCACGTGATGAACAAGAAGGCCGAGGTGGTCCGCGTCTACCTGCCGCCGGACGGCAACACGCTGCTCTCCACAATGGACCACTGCCTGCGCAGCCGGCAGTACATAAACGTGGTGGTGGCCGGCAAGCAGCCCGCGCCGAACTGGCTGACCATGGACGAGGCGATCCAGCACTGCCGCCGCGGCCTGGGCATCTGGGACTGGGCCAGCAGCGACGAGGGCACCGAGCCGGACGTGGTGCTCGCCTGCGCCGGTGACGTGCCGACGCTGGAGACGCTGGCCGCCGTCGACCTGCTGCGCCGGCACCTGCCGGCCCTGAGGGTGCGGCTGGTGAACGTGGTCGACCTGATGCGCCTGCAACCGCCGTCGGAGCACCCGCACGGCCTGCCGGACAACGAGTTCGACACCATCTTCACCCGCGACAAGCCGGTGATCTTCGCCTACCACGGCTACCCGTGGCTGATCCACCGGCTCACCTATCGCCGTACCAACCACGAGAACCTGCACGTACGCGGCTACAAGGAGGAGGGCACCACCACGACACCGTTCGACATGGTGATGCTCAACGACCTGGACCGCTTCCACCTCGTCATCGACGTGATCGACCGGGTGCCGGGGCTGCGCTCGCGCGCCGCGCACCTGCGCCAGGACATGGTGGACGCCCGCCAGTCCTGCCGCGACCACACCCGCCGCTATGGTGAGGACGATCCCCGGGTCGCCGAGTGGCGCTGGATCCGCGAGAACGACCCGGCCGTGAGGAGTGGCGAATGAGCGACGACGAGATCCTGGTCGGCTACGACGGCTCCGCCGACGCGGCGGTCGCCCTGAACTGGGCGCTGGACGAGGCGGGCCGCTCGGGGCGGCCGGTACGCCTGGCGTACGTCTTCGAGTGGTTGACGGTGACCGGCTGGGTCGGACCCGCCGTGGCGCCGGGGGTGTGGCCGGACGAAGCCGCCCGGCAGCAGGTCGAGGAGCTGGTACGCAAGGCGGCTGCGGACGCCGCCGCCGAGCGGCCGGGCCTGACCGTGCGCGGTGAGGTGTTCGACGGACCGCCCGCGCTCGTGCTCCAGGAACGGTCCGCCGAGGCGGGGATGCTGGTGCTCGGCAGCCGGGGCCACGGCGGCTTCGGCGGGCTGCTCGCCGGCTCCACAGCGGTCTCGGTCACCGCGCACGCCCACTGCCCGGTGGTGGTGGTCCGCGACGGCCAGGCCGCCACGTCCGGGCCGGTGGTGGTCGGCTCGGACGGCTCGGAGTCGGCGCTGCGGGCGCTCGGCTTCGCCGTCGAGCGGGCCGCGCAGCGGGACGTGCCGCTGCGGGTGCTGCGGGCCTGGGAGCCGCCGGGCGACAGGTGGGTGCCGCCGGACTTCGACCCGGAGCGGGTCGCCGCGAGCGAGCGGGCCGCCGCCGAGGCGGAGCTGGCCACCTGGCGGGAGAGCTTCCCCGACGTGCCGGTCGAGATCGACGCGGTGCCCGGCAGCGCGTCGGCGCTGCTGGTGGAGGCCAGCCGGTCGGCACAGCTGGTGGTGGTCGGCAGCCGGGGCCGGGGCGGGCTGCGCGGCATGCTGCTCGGCTCGGTCAGCCAGCAGCTCATCCAGCACTCGCACTGCCCGGTCGCCGTGGTACGCGAGCGCTGACTCAGCGGCCGGGCGTGGTGGAGCCCTCCTCCGGGTTCAGCGAGAAGTAGTCCTCCTCCTCCTGGGCCAGGTGCAGGCGCAGCACCGCGTCCAGGCCGTAGAGCGCGGCGAGCAGATCGGGAATCTCGTCACGGCGCAGCCGGCCGTCCGGCTGCGCCGTGAGGTGCCCGCCGATCCGCTCCACCAGCCGCACGATCTCCACGTGCGCGCGGCTCATCGTGGAGGTCGCCTCGTCGCTGCCCAGCGGGCCGGCCAGCGCCGGGTAGAGCTGCCGGTCCTCGGCCGCCTCGTGCGGCAGCACCTCGTCGACCAGGCGCCGGTGCACCTCACGCAGCGCCGGCAGGCACGCCGGGTCGTCCGGGCGCGTCGCCACCATGTCGGCGGTGTCGCGCAGCCGGGCCAGCACGTCGCGGACGCCGCCGTGCTCGCCGGCGTACCTGTCGATCAGCTCCACCGTGTGCGCGGGCAGGTCGCGCCGCCGCAGGCCGCCGCCGAGCGCGCGCAGCGCGTTGAGGATCACCAGGACGTCGATGCCCTCCTGGAGGAACGCGCCGGCCACCGGGGGCAGCCGGCCCGCGGCGGCCACCAGCATCGCCAGCACCGCCAGGCCCATCCCGACGGTGGCGCTCTGCACCGCGATGCGGCGGGCGTACCGGGCGATCTCGACCGCGTCGGCGAGCCGGTCCAGCCGGTCCACAGTGAGCACCGCGTCGGCCACGTCCGCCGAGGCGGTCGCCCCGGTCGCGCCCATCGCGACGCCGACGTGCGCCTCGGCCAGCGCGGGCGCGTCGTTCACACCGTCGCCGACCATCACCGTCACCGCGTGCGCCGACTCCTCGCGTACCCGCTCGGCCTTCTCCTGCGGCGAGCAGCGCGCGATCACGTCGTCGACGCCCACGATCTGCGCCACCTGCCGGGCCGTGCCCGGTCGGTCGCCGGTGACCATGACCAGCCGGGTGAGGCCCGCCTCACGCAGCCGGCGCACCGTGCGCCGGGCGTCCGGGCGGACCGGGTCCTCCAGCAGGATCGCGCCCAGCGGCCCGCTGTCGTCGCTGACCCACACCGCGGAGCGCCCGGCCCGTTCGGCACGCTCACCGAGGCGGCCCGCCCACTCCGGCGGCTCGCCGCCGAGCTGCCCGACGTGCACCATCCGCCCGTCGACGCGTCCGCTCACCCCGTGCCCCGGCTCCTCGGTGACCTGCGTCGGCTCGGCCAGCGGCAGCCCTCGCTCGCGGGCCTGCCGGACCAGCGCGGCGGCCAGCACATGCGGGGAGAGCTGCTCGACCGACGCGGCCAGCCGCAGCACCTCGTCCCGGTCACCGCCCGGCGCCACCACCACCTCGGCCGCCCGGGGCCGGCCCGCGGTGAGCGTGCCGGTCTTGTCCAGCAGCAGGGTACGGGCGCGGCCGAGCTGTTCCAGCGACCCGCCGTCGCGGACCAGCACACCGCGCCGGGCCACCCGGGACAGGCCGGAGACCACGGCGATCGGGGTGGCCAGCAGCAGCGGGCACGGGGTGGCCACCACGAGCACCGCCACCGCCCGGGTGAAGTCGCCGGACAGCAGCCACGCCAGCCCGGCCAGCACCAGCGTGAACGGCACGAACGCGGCGGCGTAACGGTCGGCCAGCCGTACCATCGGCGCCTTGCGGGCGGTGGCCTCGCCGGCCAGGCGGACGATGCCCGCGTAGGTGCTCTCCGCCGCGTTGCGGCTGGCCCGCAGCCCGAAGCCGGCGCCCGCGTTCACGACGCCGCTGGCGACCTGCTCCCCGGCCGCGCGGGTCACCAGCTGCGACTCGCCGGTGACCACCGACTCGTCGAGCGTCGCCGCCTCCTCGGCCACGCCGTCCACGGGCACCACGTCGCCCGGCCCCACCACGAGGCGGTCCCCCACCTCGACGCGGTCCAGCGGCACCACCTCGATGCCGCCGTCCGGGGTGCGCCGCCGCGCCTGCCGGGGCGCGCGTTCGAGCAGCGCCCGCAGGTCACGGGTGGCGCGGCGCTGGGCGTACTCCTCCAGCGCCCGCCCGGTGGCGACCATCACCGCGATGACGGCGCCGGCCAGGTACTCCCGCACCAGCAGCGCGCCGAGCAGCGCCAGCACCGCGATGACGTCCACGCCGAACTGCCGCAGCCAGAGCTGACGCAACGTCGTCCAGGCGGCCGGGATCAGCGCGACCAGTGTGACCGCCGCCCAGACCAGCCGGGCGGCGTCGTGCGCGCCGGCGAGCCACAGCGCCGCGCCGGCCAGCACGGCCACTGTGAGCAGCACCAACGGTGCCCACTCGGTCCAGGCCCATCGCCGGGCGCGGGCCGGCTGCTCGGGTACGCACTCGCCCGGTTCGGTTCCCACGTGGGGATCGTCTCAGCCCGGACGCGCGCCGGGCAGGGCGACCCGGGTAATCCGCAGGGCGAAGGACCCCTGCGGGGCGCCCTGGCATGGCCGAGGATGGAGCCGCATCCCCACCCGGGCTTCCCGGGCGTGGGGCACGATGGGGAAAACAGGAAAGGTCGTGACGATGAGCCACGAGACGCCGGCCGGCGATCGCCCGTTGACCACCGCGCTCGCGGAGGCCGCCGGAATGGCCGGCCACGCCCCCTCGGTGCACAACACGCAGCCGTGGCACTGGACGGTCCTGCCCGACGCGCTGGAGCTGCGGGTGGTCCGCGAACGGCACCTCAGCGCCATGGACCCGGAGGGTCACCTGCTGGTGGTGAGCTGCGGCGCCGCGCTGCACCACGCCCGGGTGGCGCTGGCCGCCGAAGGCTGGACCCCGGTGGTGGAACGGCTGCCCGACCCCAAGGAACCCGACCTGCTGGCCCGGATCACCAGCCTGAAGCACACCGGCGCCGACCCCGACGCCATGCGCGTCGTGCAGTGCATGCAGGTGCGGCACACCGACCGGCGGCCGGTCAGCGACGAGCAGATCCCGACCGCCGCGCTGAACGACATCGACCGGGCCGCCACGCTGGAGGGGGTGAACCTGCAACTGCTCGACGACACCCAGAAGATCCAGCTCGCCGCCGCCGCCCAGCAGGCCGCCGCCGTCGAGGCGGACAGCCCGGAGCTGCGCGAGGAGCTGGCGTACTGGACCAACCGGGCCGGCACCGGCACCGGGCTGCCGCCGGAGGTGCTGCCCGAGCAGGCGCCCCAGACGACCGTTCCGGCCCGTGACTTCGGCCGCGCCGGGTCGCTGCCGGTCGGGCCCGGCCACGACAAGACCGCCGTCTACGGGATCCTCTGGGGCTCCGACGACGAGACGATGAGCTGGCTGCGCGCCGGGGAGGCGCTCTCCGCCGCCTGGCTCACCGCCACCCGGCACGGCGTGTCGCTGGTGCCACTGTCCGGCGTGGTGGAGGTCGAGGGCACCCGTGAGGTGCTGCGGCAGATTCTCTCCGGCCTCGGGTTCCCGTACCTCAGCATGCGGCTCGGCGTGGCCGACCCGACGCACGCCGGACCGCCGCACACCCCCCGGCTGGACGTCACCCAGACAGTCGACACCTCGGCGGTCCGCGAGCGCCTCACCTGACCGGTCTCGATCAGGGCGGCCGCCGGGCGATACCATCGCCCGGTGGCCGCCGCACCCCAGCCCTCGCACGAGCACGTCGCACCGTCGCTCGGGCTGACCCCGCTGTCCCGCGTCCGCCTGGACGAACTGCTCCAGGAGATGCTCGACCGCGTCGGCGAGGTGATGACCAGCCGCGAGCGGCTACGGGCACTGCTCGACGCCGTCGTCGGCATCGGTTCCGACCTGGATCTGCGCAGCACGCTGGAACGGATCGTGCAGTCGGCGTGCGAGCTGGCCGGCGCCCGCTACGGCGCGCTCGGCGTGATCGGCCCGGACCGCATGCTCCACGACTTCATCGTCCACGGCATCAGCCCCGAGCAGCACGCGAAGATCGGCGAGCTGCCGCACGGCCGCGGCGTGCTCGGCCTGCTCATCGACCAGCCGAAGCCGGTACGCATGCCGGACATCACCAAGCACCCCAACTCGTACGGCTTCCCGCCGAACCACCCGCCGATGCACAGCTTCCTCGGCGTGCCGGTACGCATCCGCGACCACGTCTGGGGCAACCTCTACCTGGCCGAGAAGCAGGGCGCGACCGAGTTCACCGAGGACGACGAGGAGATCGTGGTGGCGCTGGCCGCCGCGGCCGGCGCGGCGATCGAGAACGCCCGCCTCTACGCGCTGGCGCACCGGCGCGAACGCTGGCTCGCCGCCGCCGCCGAGATCACCTCGGTGCTGCTCGGTGAGGTGCGCCGTACCGACGCGCTGACCCTGGTGGCCCGCCGCGCCCGCGAGGTCGCCGAGGCCGAGCTGGCCCTGGTGCTGCTCTACGACGAGGACGAGGCGCAGTTCACCGTCGAGGTGGTCGACGGCGCCGACCCGGTCACCCGGGAACTGGTCGGCGCGGTGCTGCCCGCCGCCGAGACCAGCTTCGCCGCGTCCGCCACGTCGGGCCGGCACGACCAGGTCGACAACCTCGCCGCCGCGGCGCCCTGGCCCCGGCCCGTGGTCGCCGGGCCGGCGGTGGTCTCCCCGCTCGCCGCCGCCGACACGCTGCACGGCGTCCTGGTGATCGGCTACCGGTCCGACCACGGTCCCGCCGCCGACGACGACCTCGCCCTGCTGGCCAGCTTCGCCGGGCAGGCCGCGCTGGCCATGGAGCGGGCCCGCGGGCAGGAGGAACGGGAACTGCTTGTGGTCCTGGAGGACCGCGAACGCATCGCCCGTGACCTGCACGACGTGGTGATCCAGCGGCTGTTCGCCACCGGCCTGCAACTGCAGAGCGGCGCGATGAACGCCCGCCCCGAGGCGGCCAAGCGGATCAACCAGGCCGTCGACGACCTGGACGCCACCATCCGCGACATCCGCCGCACCATCTTCGAGCTGCGTACCCCGATGAGCGCGGCGCTGCGCACCGAGATCCGCGAGGCCATCGAGGTGGCCGCCGAGTCGCTCGGCTACCGCCCCGAGCTGGAACTGATCGGCCCGATCGACAGCGCCGTCCCGGACGACCTGCGCCCCGAACTCACCGCCGTGCTGCGCGAGGCGCTGTCGAACGCGGTACGCCACGCGCGGGCCGACCGGGTGTCGGTGCGGGTGCGCGTCGACTCCGGCCGGGTCGAGATCACCGTCACCGACGACGGCGTCGGCTGCGACCCGGAGGCGGCCCGCAGCGGCCTGGTCAACCTGCGGGAGCGGGCCGAGCGGCTCGGCGGCGAGTTCTCGCTGCGCCGGGCCGAGCCGCGCGGCACCGAGGTGCGCTGGAGCGTCCCGCTCGACTGACCGCCGGTCAGGTGTTCTTGCCGAGCAGCCGGGTGGCCAGCACCGCCGCCTGGGTACGCCGCTCCAGGCCGAGCTTGGCCAGCACGCTGGAGACGTAGTTCTTCACCGTCTTCTCGGCCAGGAACATCTTCCCGGCGATCTCCCGGTTGGTGAGCCCCTCCGCCACGTACTCCAGGATCCGCCGCTCCTGCTCGGTGAGCGACTTCAGCTCCCGGGGCTGCTCCACGCCGCTGCGGATGCGCTCCAGCACGCGCGTGGTGATCGCCGGGTCGAGCAGCGACTGCCCGGCTGCCACCCGGCGGACCGCGTCCACCAGGTCGGTGCCGCGGATCTGCTTGAGCACGTACCCGGCGGCGCCCGCCATGATCGCCGCGAACAGCGCCTCGTCGTCCTCGTACGAGGTGAGGATCAAGCCCTTGATCGAGGAGTCCACGGCGCGGACGTCGCGGCACACGTCGATGCCGTTGCCGTCGGGCAGCCGGGCGTCGAGGATCGCCACGTCGGGGCGCAGCGCCGGGATGCGGCGGGCCGCCTCCTGGGCCAGGCCGGACTCGCCGACCACCTCGATGTCGCCGCTGCTCTCCAGCAGATCGGCAAGGCCACGACGGACGACCTCGTGGTCGTCGAGCAGGAACACCCGGATCATCAGTCCTTTCTACCCGCTTTCCCGCCCTCGTAGCACGGGTCGAAAGTCCCGTCCTGCCCGCACCGCCCGGGACCGACGGCCGGGCCCAGGTGGGGACCTCCGGCCCTGCTCACCGCGCCGCGCGCTGACGCACCGTAGTGGTGTACCCGGCCGGGGGAGCCGGCGCCGCACGAGAGGGAGCACCACCATGACGACCGAATACACCGGCGAGCAGCTGCGGGCCGCGGTCGCCGACGCGGTCCGGGCGCCGTCGCTGCACAACACCCAGCCGTGGCGGTTCCGGCTGGTCGACGGCGGCATCGAGGTGTCCGTCGACCCGCTGCGCGGCCTGCCCGCCACCGACCCGACCGGCTGGGGCGCCCGGATCGCCGCCGGAGCGGCAGTGTTCAACCTGCGG
Organism: Micromonospora sp. NPDC049151; assembly: GCF_040648395.1. NCBI lineage: Bacteria > Bacillati > Actinomycetota > Actinomycetes > Micromonosporales > Micromonosporaceae > Micromonospora > Micromonospora sp. NPDC049151. The sequence continues at coordinate 2,597 of NZ_JBEZDP010000013.1, read as the reverse complement.
CTGGCGCTCGCCGTCGCGGGCACCCCGGCCACTGTCCGGCTGCGCCCGTACCCGGCCGATCCGGACGTCGTGGCCCGGCTCGTGCCGGACGTGCCGCGCCGTCCCACCCCGGTCGAGCAGAGCCTGTACGGGGCGATTCCGCACCGGTTCAGCAACCGCGCGCCGTTCTGGCCCGACCCGGTGCCCGCCGAGGCCCGCTGGCGGCTCGGCGAGGCGGCCCGCGCCGAGCAGGGCTGGCTGGAGCTGGTGATCGGCACCAGCGCCGTCAACGCCGTCGCCGAGGTCGCCCGCAGCGCCCACCGCGTGCTGGAACGCGACCCCGCGTACGTGGCCGAACGGGCCGAGTGGATCCGCTCCGAGCCGGCCCCGGACGGCGTGCCGACGGTCGCCGGCGGACCGCAGAGCGAGCCGCAGGACCTGCTGCCCCAGCGCGGCTTCGGCGGCCGCAACCGCGCCCCCGGCCGCGACTTCGAGCCAGAGCCGCTGGTCGCGGTGCTCGGCTCGGCCGGCAACACCTCGGCCGACCAGATCCTGGCCGGGCAGGCGCTGCAGCGGGTGCTGCTCACCGCCACCGACGCCGGGCTGAGCGTGTCGATGCTGTCCCAGCCGATCGAGGTCCCGGCCGCGCGCGAGGCGCTGCGGATGTCGCTGGGCCGGTTCGGCACCCCGCAGATGGTGATGCGGATCGGGTACGGCCAGCCCGGCCGCGCCACCCCGCGCCGCCCGGTCGAGGAGGTGCTCGACCTGCCTGTCGTGTCGGCCTGACCCGTACTCCTCCGCAGGTCAGGCCGGCCACGCGGCCAGCAGGGCGGCCTCCCGCTCCGGTGCCAGGCCGACCGGGGCGCGGGCCGGACGCCCCGCGCGGGCCGGCACCCGCCCCACCTCGCGCAGCCACCGCCAGGTGTCCGCGACCGTGTCGGTCACCGGCCGGCAGACCAGCCCCGCCGCGTACGCGCGCTCGACGTCCCGCTCCTGCAACCACCGGTACTCGTGCCCGCGCGGGATCCATACCGGCAGGTCGTTCCACGGCTCGACCCCCGCGGCCAGGATCGGCTCCGGCGCGGTCCACCGCAACGTCGCGTCCGACCCGGTCACCGCCACGGCCGCGTCGAGCAGGTCACCCATCGTCGCGTGCCCGGTGCGGCCCACCACGTTGTACGCCCCGCCGACGCCCTCGGCGCCCCGGTCCAGCAGCCAGGTCGCCAGGTCCCGGACGTCCACGTACTGGATCGGCAGGTCACGCGGCCCCGGTGCCAGCACGTCACCGCCCCGGGCGATCCGATTCAGCCACCACGGCAGCCGCCCGATGTCCTCCCCCGGCCCCAGGATCAGCCCGGCACGCGCGAGCAGCGCCCGGTCACCGAACACCCGCGTCGCGGCGAGTTCCCCGCCGGCCTTGTTCGCCGGGTAGTCCCCGTCGTCGGCGTCCGGGTCGGCCGCCACAGTGGGTGCCTCCTCGCCGCTGCCCGGCGCGACGGGTGGCGCGTACACCGACCCGCTGGACACGTAGACGTAGTGCGGCACCGCGTCGACGAGCGCCAGCGCCGCGTCCCGCACCGCCCGTGGGGCGCCGTCCCAGGTGTCCACCACCAGATCCCACTCGCCGCCGGTGAGCGCGGCCAGGCCGTCCGGCGCGGTCCGGTCACCCCGCAACCGGTGTACGCCGTCCGGCACCCGCCCGTGCACACCACGGTTGAACACGGTCACCCGCCAGTCGCGGCGCACCGCCTCAGCCACCACCGCACCACCGACAAAGCCCGTACCACCGAGCATCAGGAGTCGCATGCGTCCCAGCCTGCCGCCGGGCGGCCGGTATGACGTGCCCTGTTCACGGTCAGCGGATCTGCCAACGGCAGAACCCGGCTCCCCCCGTCGCTCGCCCACCGCCGTCCCCCGTGTCGCCCACCCTGCCCCGCTCCCGACCGCGCCCCACCGCCGCGAGTCCTCGCGCCCCGCCCACTGCCGTCGATCTTGGAGTTGTGGCACCCCGAATTGCCCTTTTGGTGCGGTTTCGCGAGATGCCACAACTCCAAGATCGACGAACTCACCCCAGACCGCAGCGGATCCTCGCCGCGTCGTTGGCCGGGATCGTCACCGTCGCCCGGCCGCCGGAGACGGCCCCGCGCCGAACCCGCTACCACCCCCGGATCACCCGCGATCTTGCACTTCGGTACCCCGCATAGCGTGCGAATGGGGCACCCAAAAGGGCTCAAACTGCAAGATCGCCGATTGGCCCCCGCAGCACCCGACCCCCGGCCCGCGATCCGCCCCGCCCTCGAGGGCGTCGATCATGAAGTTGACGGCGCTCGGTGCCCGTTTGGCCACCGCCAACCTCATGGTGTCAATCCCCTGGAATCGTGGAGGGCTCCGTTATGCGGCCTGGGCCTCCAGGGCGCGGGTCTCTGGTCGTTCGTAGTCGGCGGGTGAGCGCCAGTCGCAGACGGAGTGCCGGCGGCGCTGGTTGTAGAAGTCGGTGATCCAGGTGGCGATCTTGATCCGGGCTTCTGTGCGGGTGCGGAAGTGGCGGCGGTGTACGTACTCGACCTTGATGGTGGAGAAGGTGGCCTCGGCGACGGCGTTGTCGAAGCACGACCCGA